>NZ_BMHD01000006.1 GCF_014640535.1 Cnuibacter physcomitrellae | reverse complement strand
GGAGCTTGACCCGGTTTCCCGGACACCTGAGTTGAGGCGATGATCGTCTCAGTGAGGAGTCCGATATGCCTGCTGCGAAGTCGCCGGAGTTCCGGCGTCGCGCCCTGGATCTGGTCGCGGGTGGTGAGCCTGTCGCTCAGGTCGCCCGCAATCTCGGGATCAGCGAATCAGGGTTGCGGCGTTGGATGGCAGCCGATGACGTCGATACCGGCAAGGCCGAGGGAGTCACGAGTGCGGAGAAGCGTGAGCTGATCGAGCTCCGTCGCAAGAACCGGGTGCTCGAGATGGAGATCGAGATCCTCAAACGCGCCTCGGCGTACTTCGCGAGGGAGCACATCCTCCCAAAATGATGTTCCGGCTGGTCCAGGAACTCAGCCGTGACGGGTTCCCCGTCGCGGTGGCCTGCCGGGTGCTGGACGTATCACGTTCGGGCTTCTACGACTGGAAAGACCGTCCGCCGTCCCAGCGTGCTGCACGAGACGCGGACCTGCTGGCGGTGATCGAACGCGCGCACTACGACTCCCGAGGCTCCTATGGGGCGCCGCGGGTGCATGCCGAGCTGCGGCTCGGGCACGGCATCCACGTCGGCCGTAAACGCGTCGCGAGGCTGATGCGTCAGGCCGGGATCGGCGGAATCAGCCACCGCCGCAAACGCGGACGCGTCCGGCCTCTGCCGGCGCCGCACGATGACCTCGTGCGGCGGAACTTCACCGCCGACGCGCCCGACCGGGTCTGGTTCACCGACATCACCGAACATTCCACCCAGACGGGGAAGGTGTATTGCGCAGCCGTGCTGGACTGCTTCACTCGACGCGTCGTCGGCTGGTCGATCGCGGACCACATGCGCACCGAGCTCGTCGTCGACGCGCTCGAGATGGCGCGATGGCAGCGTCGGCCCGAGCCCGGCACCATTGTTCACGCCGACCGCGGAAGCCAATACACGTCCTGGCTGTTCGGACACCGGCTCCGGCAAGCGGGACTACTGGGATCGATGGGACGCGTGGCCTCGAGCGTGGACAACGGGCTCATGGAATCGTTCTGGTCGATCATGCAACGCGAGCTCCTGGACCGTCGCGCCTGGGTCTCGCAGGCCGAGCTCGGCTCCGCAATCTTCGAATGGATCGAGGGGTTTTACAACCCCCGACGACGCCACTCCGCGCTGGGCTACCTCAGCCCAGCCGACTACGAACAAGAACACACCACCGCTGCTCTGGCAGCATGAACATCACAAAAGAAGCGTCCGGAGAACCGGGTCAAGCTCC
>NZ_BMHD01000005.1 GCF_014640535.1 Cnuibacter physcomitrellae | reverse complement strand
GAAGTAAGTCCGGCGGTGTCCTACTCTCCCACAGGGTCGCCCCTGCAGTACCATCGGCGCTGAGAGGCTTAGCTTCCGGGTTCGGAATGTTGCCGGGCGTTTCCCTCTCGCTATGGCCGCCGAAACACTATGGATGTATCCGTGTTTCAGACAGTCCACACGAATAGTGTGGTGTCTGGTTCTCGACCGTACATCGAGAACCACATAGTAGACGCGAGCATCGCAGCCACACCTGCCAGCCTTTTCAAACGGCATGTGTGTAGTGATTGTCAAGTTATCGGCTTATTAGTACCGGTCAGCTCCACGAGTTGCCTCGCTTCCACATCCGGCCTATCAACCCAGTCGTCTGGCTGGGAGCCTCTCCCCCCGAGGGGGATGGAAATCTCATCTCAAGGCCGGCTTCCCGCTTAGATGCTTTCAGCGGTTATCCATCCCGAACGTAGCTAATCAGCGGTGCTCCTGGCGGAACAACTGACACACCAGAGGTTCGTCCAACCCGGTCCTCTCGTACTAGGGTCAGATCCTTTCAAATTTCCTGCGCGCGCAGCGGATAGGGACCGAACTGTCTCACGACGTTCTAAACCCAGCTCGCGTACCGCTTTAATGGGCGAACAGCCCAACCCTTGGGACCTACTCCAGCCCCAGGATGCGACGAGCCGACATCGAGGTGCCAAACCATGCCGTCGATATGGACTCTTGGGCAAGATCAGCCTGTTATCCCCGAGGTACCTTTTATCCGTTGAGCGACAGCGCTTCCACAAGCCACTGCCGGATCACTAGTCCCGACTTTCGTCCCTGCTCGACTTGTCAGTCTCACAGTCAAGCTCCCTTGTGCACTTACACTCGACACCTGATTGCCAACCAGGTTGAGGGAACCTTTGGGCGCCTCCGTTACTTTTTGGGAGGCAACCGCCCCAGTTAAACTACCCACCAGGCACTGTCCCAGGACCCGATCAGGGTCCGTAGTTAGATATCCAGAGTGACCAGAGTGGTATTTCAACAATGACTCCACGAACACTGGCGTGTCCGCTTCATAGTCTCCCACCTATCCTACACAAGCCACACCGAACACCAATACCAAGCTGTAGTAAAGGTCACGGGGTCTTTCCGTCCTGCTGCGCGTAACGAGCATCTTTACTCGTAGTGCAATTTCGCCGAGTTCGCGGTTGAGACAGCTGGGAAGTCGTTACGCCATTCGTGCAGGTCGGAACTTACCCGACAAGGAATTTCGCTACCTTAGGATGGTTATAGTTACCACCGCCGTTTACTGGGGCTTAAATTCTCAGCTTCGCCTTACGGCTAACCGTTCCTCTTAACCTTCCAGCACCGGGCAGGCGTCAGTCCGTATACATCGTCTTGCGACTTGGCACGGACCTGTGTTTTTAGTAAACAGTCGCTTCCCACTGGTCTCTGCGGCCTTCAACGCTTCCCCCAGCAAGTGGGTTCACGTGTCCGGCCCCCCTTCTCCCGAAGTTACGGGGGCATTTTGCCGAGTTCCTTAACCACGATTCTCTCGATCTCCTTGGTATTCTCTACCTGACCACCTGAGTCGGTTTGGGGTACGGGCGGCTGGAACCTCGCGTCGATGCTTTTCTCGGCAGCATAGGATCACCGAATTCTCCCGTGAGGGATATGCGTCAGATCTCAGGCATCGTGAGAGACGGATTTGCCTATCTCTCGCCCTACATCCTTACACCGGGACAACCATCGCCCGGTACGGCTACCTTCCTGCGTCACACCTGTTAATACGCTAACCGCACCAGCACGGGGTCGAGCGTTAGACCGGTCCCGTCACCCCCGAAGGGGATCAGTGGTCCGGGTTAGGACTCTTAGCACTACTGGATTGATTGGGGCGGTTCTTCGCCGGTACGGGAATATCAACCCGTTGTCCATCGACTACGCCTGTCGGCCTCGCCTTAGGTCCCGACTTACCCAGGGCGGATTAGCCTGGCCCTGGAACCCTTGGTCTTTCGGAGGACGGGTTTCTCACCCGTCTTTCGCTACTCATGCCTGCATTCTCACTCGTGTCGCGTCCACGGCTGGGTTACCCCGCCGCTTCACTCGCGACACGACGCTCTCCTACCCATCAACACGGCTGGACCACGAAGGCCTACCACTAATGTCAATGCCACAACTTCGGTGGCGTGCTTGAGCCCCGTTACATTGTCGGCGCGGAATCACTTGACCAGTGAGCTATTACGCACTCTTTCAAGGGTGGCTGCTTCTAAGCCAACCTCCTGGTTGTCTGTGCAACTCCACATCCTTTCCCACTTAGCACGCGCTTAGGGACCTTAGTTGGTGGTCTGGGTTGTTTCCCTCTCGACGATGAAGCTTATCCCCCACCGTCTCACTGCTGCGCTCTCACTTACCGGCATTCGGAGTTTGGCTGACGTCAGTAACCTTTTGGGGCCCATCGGCCATCCAGTAGCTCTACCTCCGGCAAGAAACACGCAACGCTGCACCTAAATGCATTTCGGAGAGAACCAGCTATCACGAAGTTTGATTGGCCTTTCACCCCTATCCACAGCTCATCCCCTCCATTTTCAACTGAAGTGGGTTCGGCCCTCCACGACGTCTTACCGTCGCTTCAGCCTGGCCATGGATAGATCACTTCGCTTCGGGTCTAGGACATGCGACTGAATCGCCCTCTTAAGACTCGCTTTCGCTACGGCTACCCCTCACGGGTTAACCTCGCCACATATCGCTAACTCGCAGGCTCATTCTTCAAAAGGCACGCCGTCACCCCCACAAGGAAGGCTCCGACGGTTTGTAAGCAGACGGTTTCAGGTACTATTTCACTCCCCTCCCGGGGTACTTTTCACCTTTCCCTCACGGTACTTGTCCGCTATCGGTCATCTGGGAGTATTTAGGCTTATCAGGTGGTCCTGACAGATTCACACGGGATTTCTCGGGCCCCGTGCTACTTGGGATACTCTCCACGCCAGAACCATCATTTCGGCTACGGGGTTGGCACCCTCTCTGACCGGCCTTTCAATGCCGTTCGCCTATGATGTTCTGTCACGTCCACGATCCGGCAGAATCGTGAAGAGAGTCCCACAACCCCGACCATGCAACGCCCGCCGGCTATCACACATGATCGGTTTAGCCTCATCCGCGTTCGCTCGCCACTACTAACGGAATCACTGTTGTTTTCTCTTCCTGTGGGTACTGAGATGTTTCACTTCCCCACGTTCCCTCTACCCGCCCTATATATTCAGGCGGGAGTCACCGGGTCACCCAAAGGGCCCGGCGGGGTTTCCCCATTCGGAAACCCTCGGATCACAGCTCGTTTATCAGCTCCCCGAGGCTTATCGCAGATTACTACGTCCTTCTTCGGCTCCAGATGCCAAGGCATCCACCGTCTGCTCTTAGAAACTTGAAATCACATGAGTTTTAGAATCGATCGCGACACCCGAAGGTGCCGAGATTGACCAATGATCTAATAAATCAGATCTGTGAAACGAACCCCGAAGGGTCCGAATCTAAGATGCTCGCGTCCACTGTGTAGTTCTCAAAGTACGGGCGGTACCCTCCCCCAGCCCCCAGACGGGAACAAGGAAAGGGTCCAGAGGTTCAGAACGACACCTTCCAGTGCCGGCCCGGTCCCTCAGGACCCAACAGCGTGCATATGCTGCCACCCTCTCACCGATCCGTTCCAGTCACCGAAGCGACGTACTAGAACCAGCCAGAATCCTGCAGCACCTATGTCAATGTTCCACCCATGAGCAACCAGCCGAAGACATTCGCTTCGGAACTGGCGCCTGGACACCCCAAGAGGTGCCAGATGCTCCTTAGAAAGGAGGTGATCCAGCCGCACCTTCCGGTACGGCTACCTTGTTACGACTTAGTCCTAATCACCGATCCCACCTTCGACGGCTCCCTCCACAAGGGTTAGGCCACCGGCTTCGGGTGTTACCGACTTTCATGACTTGACGGGCGGTGTGTACAAGGCCCGGGAACGTATTCACCGCAGCGTTGCTGATCTGCGATTACTAGCGACTCCGACTTCATGAGGTCGAGTTGCAGACCTCAATCCGAACTGAGACCGGCTTTTTGGGATTCGCTCCACCTTACGGTATCGCAGCCCTTTGTACCGGCCATTGTAGCATGCGTGAAGCCCAAGACATAAGGGGCATGATGATTTGACGTCATCCCCACCTTCCTCCGAGTTGACCCCGGCAGTCTCCTATGAGTTCCCACCATCACGTGCTGGCAACATAGAACGAGGGTTGCGCTCGTTGCGGGACTTAACCCAACATCTCACGACACGAGCTGACGACAACCATGCACCACCTGTTCACGAGTGTCCAAAGAGTTGACCATTTCTGGCCCGTTCTCGTGTATGTCAAGCCTTGGTAAGGTTCTTCGCGTTGCATCGAATTAATCCGCATGCTCCGCCGCTTGTGCGGGCCCCCGTCAATTCCTTTGAGTTTTAGCCTTGCGGCCGTACTCCCCAGGCGGGGCGCTTAATGCGTTAGCTGCGACACGGAAACCGTGGAATGGTCCCCACATCTAGCGCCCAACGTTTACGGCGTGGACTACCAGGGTATCTAATCCTGTTCGCTCCCCACGCTTTCGCTCCTCAGCGTCAGTTACGGCCCAGAGAACTGCCTTCGCCATCGGTGTTCTTCCTGATATCTGCGCATTCCACCGCTACACCAGGAGTTCCATTCTCCCCTACCGCACTCTAGTCTGCCCGTACCCACTGCAGGCCCGAGGTTGAGCCTCGGGATTTCACAGCAGACGCGACAGACCGCCTACGAGCTCTTTACGCCCAATAATTCCGGACAACGCTTGCACCCTACGTATTACCGCGGCTGCTGGCACGTAGTTAGCCGGTGCTTTTTCTGCAGGTACCGTCACTTTCGCTTCTTCCCTGCTAAAAGAGGTTTACAACCCGAAGGCCGTCATCCCTCACGCGGCGTTGCTGCATCAGGCTTGCGCCCATTGTGCAATATTCCCCACTGCTGCCTCCCGTAGGAGTCTGGGCCGTGTCTCAGTCCCAGTGTGGCCGGTCACCCTCTCAGGCCGGCTACCCGTCGTCGCCTTGGTGAGCCATTACCTCACCAACAAGCTGATAGGCCGCGAGCTCATCCCGAACCGAAAAATCTTTCCACGAGCAGACCATGCGGTCACTCGACATATCCAGTATTAGCCACGGTTTCCCGTGGTTATCCCAGAGTTCGGGGCAGATTGCTCACGTGTTACTCACCCGTTCGCCACTGATCCAGCAGAGCAAGCTCCACCTTCACCGTTCGACTTGCATGTGTTAAGCACGCCGCCAGCGTTCGTCCTGAGCCAGGATCAAACTCTCCATAAAAAATGTTTGCCAACCATCCACGGGAAAACGCGGACAGAAAGCGAGCTTGATCTGACTAAAAGACTGTCAACTGACAATCATTAGTTATCCAAAAGGAATCCCAACCCCAGCCAAAGCTGAAGTACGGGGTAATTTGGCATTGAACATAGTGCACGCTGTTGAGTTCTCAAGGATCGGACGCACCC
>NZ_BMHD01000004.1 GCF_014640535.1 Cnuibacter physcomitrellae | reverse complement strand
CGCTGGGCTACCTCAGCCCAGCCGACTACGAACAAGAACACACCACCGCTGCTCTGGCAGCATGAACATCACAAAAGAAGCGTCCGGAGAACCGGGTCAAGCTCCATCGCCTTCCAGTGTGGTGATGAGGCCGTTCAGGGTGGAGATCTGCTGTTGTTTGGTGGCCTCGTCATCGCGGGCAGCTTCGACCTCGGCCCATGTGGGGTAATCGGCGGCAGACGCTGGTTCGGCTGCGGAGATGGTGGCCATCGTGACTGCGAAGACCGCCATGACGGCTACGACTGTGCGTGGACGCGGGTGTGGGCCAGTACGAGAGGCGTAGATGTGCGGCATCAAAGGACTGCTTCCTGTTTGGGGGTGGGGACGCCACGCAGGTGGCGAGGAGGCAGAACACGGATTAGATGCGCAGGACAGCCAATGCCCGGGGGTGCGCCCCGGCTGATCTGTCGACGGGTGGAGACGATCGAATGAGCGGTGGTCGCCTTGGGGACGTGTGGACGGGGCTGTCTGTCCTGCCGCGTCGTCCCCTGCTGGTGAGCAAGGCCGCGCCGCAGAGGACGACCATACCTGCACAAACGAGGGTGAGTTCGTCGCTAACCGCCGGTGATGATAGGGACGGGTTGTCCGGGGCGGCTCGGTCGGACACGCTCACCGGTGCCGGCTCGCTTAGTGATCGATGGTCGGTGCCCGGAGCGTGGATGACGAAGGCGAGTACCGCAGCGATGCCGACGAGGAGCATGACTATGCCTAGGGGGAGCATCCGTTTGGGAGCCTTCGCGGCCATCCTCGCACCTCCTCTGGACTCAATGATTGTAAACATGCTGCTGTACTCTTTAGCTGACTGACACCGTGACGAGAGGATCCTGGTGCCCGCGCCTGGCCAAACCGGATGGAACTCAAACCGCTACGCCCTGATCGCCTTTGGACTGAATGCTTCGTGCTTGCTGGTCCTGTTCGTGAACCTGCTGACAGGGAGCACATGGTGGGAGGCGGCGGTCATCATGGCGGTGGTCTGCCTAGGCCTCGGCGGCGCGGCGGGCTTTCAAGCTCGCCGGCTGCGCATCAAGGAGCGCCATCCTTTGGAGTGAAGGTGGTGCGGCGACGGACCCGGAAACCCAGCACGATGCCTAACGTGAGGAGGGCTGCGATAACCACGGCGCCGACGATCAGCGCGATGGGGAAGGTGGTGTCGTAGGTGTCCCCTGGGATTGCCGTGGATGACGGACTCGGCTCTGGGGCAGGGGTAGCAGTGGACGGGCTGGCCGTTGATGTCGTCGTCTCGCCGGCGGTTGGCGTGGGTATGGGCGACGGCTCGACGGTGTAAGAGAAGGCGTACTGGCCGGAGATAGGGTGGCCGTCAGTGGAGACGGTCTGCCACAGCACCTGATATGTGCCTGCGATCGTTGGCGAGACGGCTTTCGAGAGCACCGTGTCGGTGACGCCCACGCTCCCGGTGGACACATCGGTGCCGGCGGGGTCGAGTACCGCGATCGCGATCGCGCTGTCGAAGCCATCTAGAGGGGCTTCGTTGAAGGTAAGCGTGACGGTCGTCAACGGGGTGGAGACGGTGGAATCTGGCGCCGGGTCGGCGGCAGAGAGCGCGTCATGGGCTTGCGCGGGCGAGACGATCCCCAGGGTCGCGAGGAGAGTAAGTGCGAGGGCGGTAAGGCTGAGACGGAGGTGACGTGTCACAGTTGTCCTTTCTGAGCGGGGTCGTCCGCCCGGTCGTTGAGGCGAGACAAGTAGTCGTTGTAGGCGTCGAGATCGGGATCGCCGTGAAGATCGTGACGCCGGTCGGCGAGTCGGGCACGTCGCGTGTCGTCCCGGTACCACCGGCCAAGGAGGACCAAGAGGATGATCAGGGTGGGTGCCTCTCCATAGGACCAGGCCAGGCCGCCGGCGAAGAGCTGGTCCTCCAGTGGATCCACCCGCCAGCTCACGGGCGGAGCGGCGAAGTACGTGACCAGCGGCACGGTGGCCATCATGAGGATGACCCCGAAGAAGGCGTGGAGCGGCATCTCGATGAAGACGTCGATGAGTCGACCGAGATGACTCTGACGGACAGGCAACGGGTCGGCGGAGATCAACGGGAGGGTGAAGAGGATACCGCTGATTAGAAACAGCAGCTCCAATCCGACGTGGCCGATCCAGGTTTGCAGAAGCGCGGAGGCTGCTCCGGAGAGGTAGAGCCCGTAGAAGGTGAAGAGGAACAGTGGGATCATCAGTGCCGGGTGGAGCAGGACGCGAAAGGCCCGGGACCGTAATCCCCAGAATGCGAACCGGTTTACGGTCATCCCCAGACCACGGTGCGGTGTGGCGCGGAGCAGGAGTGTTCCCGGTGATCCGAGGATGAGCAGCGGGGGCACAGTCATCATGAGGGTGAGCTGCTGGAACATGAACACTGAGAGCATGCCGTAGCCATAGCCTTCCAGGCCAACGCCCATGACCACGATCAGGAGGATGCAGCCACTGACGAAGCTGATCGTGCGCCACACACTCCATCGCTGTCCCCCCACCCACAGCCTGACCGCTCCACTTAGGTAGGCGACGAGCAGCACGACGCCGATGACTGGGATCAGGGGAACAGGTTGCAGATTCGGAGCGAGCAGTTGCGCGAGATCGGGAGGCAGCGTCGGTAGCCACACCGGCCCGGAGGGGCCCGTCACCGCTGCACATTCCGATCGCGATCGCCGAGCTGCCGCAGCATGGCGTTGTAGTCGGCAAGGTCCACGTCACCAGATCGTGTAGCTCTCCGGTCCAGTCGCCGCGCCTCGCGTTCGTCGGCTCGCGACCAGAGTGTGATCATCACGATCACCAGAGCCAGAGTGGGGATCTCGCCCACGCTCCATGCAATCCCGCCGGCCGACCGTTGGTCGGCGAGCGGGTCGAGCGTCCACCCTTCTGCTATCACCCCGTACCAATCGGGGAGTAGCAGATCGTTGGACGACATCAGCGCGAGCCCGAAGAACGCGTGGAATGCCATCACGATGAGCAGGGTCAGTAGCCTCAGCGGATAAGGGAATCGGTAGGGAACCGGGTCGATACCGATTAGGGACAGCGCGAAGAGGTATCCCACGACGAGAAAATGGGCGATCATCCACTGATGCCCCACCGGGTCCCGCACGGCCCAATCAAAAAGGGGGGTGTAGTAGAACGCGACGGTGGAACCCGCGAACAGGACCGCCGCCACCAGCGGATGAGTGAGAACACGTGTGAGGGGGGAGTGGACGAGCGACATGATCCACTCGCGCGCACCTTGACTGTTATCTGTCCGGGGTGGGATCGTACGCATCGCCAAGGTGATGGGGGCGCCTAGGACCAGCAGGATGGGGACCAGCATGCTCAATGCCATGTGCTCGAGCATGTGTGAGGAGAACAGATAGACCCCATACACGCTCGGCGCACCATTGGTGAGGTAGACGAGCACGAGGAGGCCGCTGATCCACGAGACTGTACGGCCAGGATGCCAACGATCCCCGCGCTTGCGGAGCCGCCTCACGCCGACGGCGTACAAGACGATGCCGAAGCCGGCGATCGTCAACCAGATGGGATCGATCGCCCATTGGTCGAGAAAGCGGGCGGGTTCGAGTGGGAGAGGGAGATCTTGTCCGCTTAGCCGCTGAGCCGCGGTCACGGCGAGCTGCTCTGTCACCGGAGGAGCTGTCCTGGCCAGGATGGCTGCGGCTCCCGAGGCGACCCCCATCACTGTGAGCTCTCCCGTTACAAGCAGAGCCAGCAGCCGACGCGGATGTAGCGACGGGACCAGGCGGTTGATGACCCACCGCCGCTGCGCTGCGCCGGCTGCGCCGAGCAGAAGAAGGGCGATGATCTTGACCAGCAGCAGTCGGCCGTAGTCTGTTGTGAAAAGTTGCGATGGTTCCGCGAGTCGTAGTGCCGCTGACACAACGCCGGAGAGAGCGACGACGATAAATCCAATCAGCGCGATGGTGGAGTATCGCTGCAGAAGAGCGGGCCGGTTGACGTCGGTCCGAGTGCTCGCATAGGCCGTGACGGCAAGTCCCCCCACCCAGACAGCGGCGCCGGCCGTGTGCATCCAGAGGGCGGTAGTCGCAGCAGAGTGGCTGCCCGCCCCCGCTGCATGTCCCTGCAGTGCCAGGGGGATCAGTGCGACGAACGACACCGACGCCAAGATTCCCGTGCCGACGGGGGAGCGCACGGCGAATGCCAGCACTGCCAGGCCTGCCGCCATCAGAACAGTTGCCAGCCATGCTTGACCGAGCGCTACTTCGGTGAGGAACTGGCCATAGCTGGCTCCGAGAATGTTCCACCGGACCGGGCCAGCGAGGTCGAAGTACGCGAGCAGCGACGTCCCAAGGGCGGCGAGAGCCCACACGGCGGCGCATCCTGCCGCGATGTCCAGCAATCTCGACGACAGCGCAGTCCGCGCGGGAACGGCGGTCGCGGCAAGGACGAGCGCGCCTATCGTACCTGCGCTGGCGAGGTCTACCACGATCCGCGCCGGGGGCAGCAGGATGTCGATCGCGGGCCCGGCATCAATGAGCAGGGTTCGGGTGCTGTCCAACGTCGCGATAGCGAGCAAGGTACCCAGCGTGACCGCAGTGATGGCGAGAAGTGCGGGAGAGAGCAGGAGGAGCCAGATGCCCCATCGCGCCTTCGGACCGGCATGCTCGGTCATTGAGAGTCGACCTCAGCCCGGCCGCTCGGGGACGGATCGTTGGAGGCGTTGAGCTTGGCGCGCTCTTGTTCCTTGATCTTGGCGTAGACCTTCCGCTCGCGTGAATCAGACTTCAAAATGGCCCGCATCGTGAACCAGAAGATGAGGCCAACGAGGATGGTAGGTGTGACTGAGTAGACGGCGTTGAACCAGTAGTCGTTCATGGACATGACGGTTCCGATCGATCGGCGATGATGCCTGCGGTCGCAGCCGCACGCACGGTGATGAGGCGTCGCCTAAGCGACGAAAGACGCGACGAAACCGGTCGGTCTAGACCTGCAGCACTGTCCCGCGCGGTCCTGCCAGGAGAGCCCCCAGTTGTTGCCTTCCGCCGTCGGCGGCGAGGGCCGATCTGATAGGCGCCGATAGGGGTGTGATGCCATGTTCGGGGAGAACGGCCATGCCGAGCAGCGGAATCACGAGCACGACTCCCGCTGCTCCGACCGTCGCGCATAGAGCTGCGCATGCGAGTTCAGAGTCACTGGACCCGACATCGTGGCTGAGTGACGCGACGGAAAGGTCGGCAATGGCGTCGGCAGACAGTGCGACCGTCGGGCTAGCTGCGTTGGAGATTCTGCTGCCGCCGTCGAGGGCATGACCGAACAGCAGAGCTGCGAGCGACGCGGCGACGACGATGAGAACACCCATCGAGAGGCCAAATGTCGACCAGCGTTGCGACCGCACGCCGGAGATCCTGCCGTTCATATGCACGCAACACTAGCAAGGGCCGCGGGCCCCGACCGTTAGTCGTCCTCCGGCATCAGGTGGTCGGGATCAGGAGCAATAACCACGCTCAGCAAGTCTTCCAACGCATGGGCGAGTCGCTTGTCCGCCAGTTCGTATCGGGCCCGTCGCCCTTCGGGGACCATGACGACGAGACCGCAGCCTCGCAGGCAGGCGAGGTGGTTCGACATCCGCTGGCGTGACACTCCGAGCAGGTCGGAGAGCTCGGCGGGATATCCCGGGCCGCTGGAAAGCTCCACCAGGATCCTTGAACGGATCGGGTCCGACAGTGCGTACCCGAACCGGGAGAGCGCATCTACTGCCACCAAAGTCTCCACATGGGAATGATATCCGTTCTCGACTAGTACATGGTCAGCTTAACTATCAATGTGTACGTGTACTATCTCATATATGACAGGTCATGACCACGGGGGAAACGCTCCGGCGAAGAAGGGTCACCGCAAGAGGATCGCCATCGCCCTGAGCATCACGTCGACGATCTTCATCGCCGAGATTTTCGGTTCAATCATCACCGGGAGCCTGGCGCTTCTCATCGATGCAGCTCACATGCTCACCGACCTTCTCGGACTCACCATGGCGTTGGTCGCGGCGACTCTGGCGAACCGGCCGACCTCAGCAAAACGGACGTGGGGGTTCGCCCGTGCGGAGGTCCTTGCCGCGATGGCCCAAGCGACCGTGTTGCTCGCGGTGGGCCTGTTCGTCTTCGTTGAAGGGATACAGAGGCTTTTCGCTCCGCCAGAGATCGCATCAGGCGAACTGATCATCTTCGGCGCGATCGGGCTGGCGGCGAATATTGCTTCGCTTCTCGTGTTGTCTAGCAGCCGCTCCGCTAACTTCAACCTCCGAGCTGCGTTCTTAGAGGTCATGAACGATGCGCTCGGTTCGGTCGCCGTCATCGTCGGGGCTATCGTCATCATGCTCACGGGTTTCACGCAGGCGGATGCGATCGCAGCCATGCTGATCGGGGCTCTGATCATCCCGCGGACGCTAAAGCTCCTTAAGGAGACCGTGGACGTTCTGCTCGAGTCTGCCCCGGCTGGGCTGAACCTCGATGAGGTTCGCGATCACCTGCTTAAACTTCCGCACGTCGTTGCAGTGCACGATCTGCACGCGAGCGTAGTCGCCAGCAACATGCCTGTCCTCAGCGCTCACGTCGTGGTCGAAGACCAATGCTTCCAAGATGGTCACGCTCCCCGCATACTTGACGACCTTCAGCAATGCGTAGCTCACGACTTCAAGGTCCCCATTGAGCACTCGACGTTCCAGCTCGAACCGGCCGGGCACAACGAACACGAAGAGGTCTTGCACACCTGAGAATTTCTGCCCCAAACCCTTTCGCTCACAAGGAGATTGCGATGAAGTGCCCCATCGATGCTGTTGATCTGGTCATCACGGAGAGGTCAGGCGTCGAGATCGATTACTGCCCTCAGTGCAGGGGGGTCTGGTTGGATCGCGGCGAGCTGGACAAGATCATCGACCGAAGTGCGGTCGCGCCTTCACAAGACAGGAGAGGCTTCGGCTATTCCGACGACCGATCATATGGTGGCCGGAACGACGGACATGGGCATCGGGACGACCGCGGCCGGGGAGGCCATCACGAGGATCGCCGGAATGGTCGCGGACGGCGCGAAGGTTTCCTCGGTAATCTGTTCGATTTCTGATTCGTCGCTCGGTCAGATGGGTGTCGTGAAACCACCGATCCAGCCCTGGAGGCTGTAGATCACGGCGGTCCAAAGCCCGGTCAGCATGAGGATGCCGAGGATGATGAGCATTACGCCGCCGGCGAGATTCACGGGCCTGATCCACCGTCGCGTACGTGCCGCGGCGCGCGTGGCCCAGGTGAACCCCGCCGCTAGGAGAAGGAACGGGATTCCCAGCCCGAGGCAGTAGGCAATCGCAAGGATGGCGCCGCGTCCGGCGGAGGCGCTGTCCATGCTCAGTGCAGAGATAGCCACCAGCGTGGGCCCGAAGCACGGCGTCCAACCCAACCCGAAGACGACGCCCAGGATCGGCGCGCCGACAAGTCCGACAGCAGGCTTCAACCGAGTTCTAACGGTGCGCTGGAGCCCAGGGATGAAGCCCATGAAGACAAGTCCCATGATGATGACTACGGCTCCGAGTATGCGGATGAGGACGGCTTGCCACTGGATGAGCCAGGCACCCGCGGCGCCGAACAAGGCGCCGTACGTGATGAAGACTGCCGCGAACCCCAGAACGAACAACGCGACACCCACGAGCGTGCGGCTGCGGCGCCCGGCCGCTCCAGCCGACCCGCCCACGAGTCCTATATAGCCGGGAACAAGAGGCAGAACGCACGGAGAGACGAAGGACACCAGGCCTGCCAATACGGCCAGAGGGACCGCAACAAGGAGCTGCCCGTCGAACACGAGCTGAGGGATCACCGAGTTTCCTCCAGCACTCGGTCGATCAGCGCTTCAAGGGTCGACACGTCGAGGATCCTGCCCAGTATCCGGGCAGCGACCCTCCCCCGGGTGTCAAGGACGAGCGTGGTGGGCACGGCGTTGGGGGCGACCTGGCCGGCGAAGGCCAGTTGTGCCGAGGCATCGGTATCGATAACGGAGGGGTACGACACACCGAATGTGTTCGCGAACTCGCGGGCCGTCGCCTGCTGATCTCGGACGTTCACACCGATGAACTGCACACCCTCGTCCCGGTATGCCTGGTAGGTCGCCTCCAGGTCTGGCGCCTCGTATCGGCACGGTGCGCAGGCGGCGTACCAGAAGTTCACGACAAGCACGTTTCCGAGATACGTTGCGGAGTCAATCGCGGAGCCGTCGTCGGTCGAACCCCCGAACACGATCGGTTCGCTTCGCTGCTCCTGTGGGATCTCTAAGACTGAACCGTCGCCGGCAATGTACCCCTTCTGATCGCCGCTGCGGTACTGATCGCTGAGAGAGTCGGTCGTGCAGGCGGAGAGGACGAGGATGGCGGCCGTTATGCCCGTAACGACCGCCATCCGGCTACCGGCCGAGCGCCGCATCGATCTGCGCACGGAAGTCATCCAAACTTTCGATCGACATCATGGTCCCGTTGAGGAAGAAGGTGGGAGTGCCCTTGACTCCCAACGCAGTGCCGGCGTCGAAATCCTGCTGCACCCGAGCCTGGGTGGCAGGGTCTGCGACAGCCGCGTCATACGCAGCCATATCCAGGCCGAGGTTCTCGGCGTAACCCCGGAAAACCGTAGCCTGCGAGTCCTGCCGTTCACCCCATGCCTTCTGGTTCTGGAACATCTTCTGATACATCTGCTCGAACATGCCCTGCTGAGCGGCCGCCTCCACGGCAATTGCGGCAGTCATCGAGTTCTGGTGCGAAGGAATCGGGAAATACCGTGTGACCACCGTGATCTGGCCGGCGTACTCTTCGCGGATCTGCTCCACGTACGGGTAGAAGGCGCCACACACCTCGCATTCGAAGTCGAGGAACTCGACTAGGACAGGCGCGCCATCGGGGCCGGTGTCAAGAACCCTGCTGTCATCTCTGACCAGAGGGGTAGCCGCAGAGGTCGCCGCCACGGTCTTGTCGTCGATGCTGTTGCCCACACTCACGAAGATGATCGTCAGCACCGATGCGATTGCCGCGAAGACTGCGACAAGCGCAATGATCTTGGCTCGCGGGGATAGACCCCGCCTGGAAGGTGCGGACCGTGGGGGTCTCTGTGTGCTCACGACCGAGTTCCTCAATTCCGGGTTGCGATGAAGGCGTACGGATCCACCGGCGTGTCGCCGATATGGACTTCGAGATGTGTATGAGCTCCAGTAGAGACGCCGGTGTTGCCGACAGATCCGATCTGCTGCCCCACGACCACCGCCTGACCTTCTTGCACCAGAGGGGAGCCGCTGAGCATGTGTCCATACCAGCTGCTGACCTGTTGGCCGTCGATGACATGGTCGATCACGACATAGACGCCAAGACCACCTTGATCCGTCTCCTGGACCAGCCGTACGACGCCGTCGGCGATCGCGCTGATGGGTGAGCCCTCACCGGGGGTGAAGTCGACGCCCTTGTGGTTTGTGCTTCCGATGCCACCTGGCGACTCGCGCGGACCAAATCCGTCGCTAATGGGCACGCCGACGGGGAAAGGCCACTGAACGGCGCTCGTCGGGTTGTTGCTGAACGTGGACGCGGTCCGACGAATAGCCGCCGCCACCGGTCGGTTGACGGGCTCGGCGACGCTGTATCCGTCGCGCGTCACCTGCCCCGCCTGTGCGGCGCTCATCGCAAATTCTTGGGGCGCAGCCGACGCCGCGAATGACGACAACTGCTCCGGGCCCGAGGGAGTGAGTCCCACTGCCGACAGAGACGTCACGCCGACCATGGCGGCAGCGATCGATAATGCCAAGCCGCTCCGCCAACCCCGCCTTCGCGCTTTCTCCCGCGGACGCGTCGGCTCATGCGGTTCGCGCTGAGCTCGTATGGCCGAGCGCGCCTGCACGGTCGATAACGACGACACGGACCTGGTGGGAACGGCCACGACCCGGGGCGGTTCCTCCTCCGCGGCCGACTCGTGACGTGGCGCGATCACCGCAGCGATCTCGGCCGCGCTCTCGATGAGGACGATCGCCCTTTCTACGTTGACTGAGGGCGTCACGGAAAGGGGGTCTGCCGGCTCGAGATCCGTGCTTTGGGCAGCTGACTCAGACAGAGGCAGGGGGGGCGGCGCGATCGCGTCCAATAGCGCCCGCTCGAGCGCGAGAGACTCCCGCCGTGTCAACGGTGGGCTCTGAACGCGTAGCGCTCGGCGACCCGAGGGGCGTTCCTGGATTGCTACCTGGCGCTGGCGAAGTTGCCGGCGGGTAATGGGGTGAGGGGTGTCAGGATTGTTCAATACGGTCTCACAACTAGTCCCGGAGGGGGCGTCGCCGAAATCGCTGATGCAGCGTGTTCGGCCGGACACGGAACAGAAGTGCCACGTCGGGGGCTCTTCTGGGGCGCGTCTATCTCCGGATCGTCGAGAGGTGGTAGAGGAGGGGCGAGGCGACACGCCGGGATGGAGCGGGGTCCCTGCGGTGAGGCCCGCGCAGGTGCGTCGGCTGCGTGGGGGACGACGGGCGGCGAGCACGAAGCAGACGAACCGCTAGTAGGGCGAGCCCGCACAGGAGCGCAAGTGCGCCGCATCCGACCAGGGCGGTGCTGATCACCGCCGCGTCCTCAACGGAGGTGAGCGAGGTCGTGACGTCCTCGTGTGCGGATACTGGGGAGGACGTCGCCTGGGTGTCTGCCGGGAGGGGAGCGGTCTCGGCGAGATGGGTGCTCGACGCGGCGAAGGTGAGGGAAGCGGTTATCCCCAGAACGAGAAGTATGATGCGAAGCCAGCGAACGACGACTAACTCATCGGCCTGCCACGCGTACATCAATCCTCCTCTCAGCCCTAGTTCAACGGCCACACTATACAAGGGCGGCTGAACAATCCATCAGACCAAGTGCATTCTCATTCGCCTTCGGTCTGGTCTGCTGTGTTCGGTGATGTGGGCTCAAGCGACGGTCTCTTGTGAAAGGCAGCCAGTAGGCCGAGCACGACCCCCGCTCCCACCAGAACATCCGCGAGATTGCCGATGAAGGCGTCGCCATAGGCCAGGAAGTCCGTCACCTTACCGTTGCCCCAACCGGGATCCGTCGCGAAGCGGTCGATAATGTTGCCGATCGCCCCGCCGAGGATCAAACCGAGAGCGGTCGCCATGACTAGTGAACGCGTACGAAGAATGGCCACGAGCAGGGCGGCAGACGCGACCAGGGCGAAACCTGTGATGAGTGGCGTCAGTCCAGCGCCGAGCGAGAAGGACATTCCGGAATTGAATGCCAACTGCAAGCCCAGAACGTCGCCGATCAACGGAACGCGTGAGCTCTCAGAAAGCGCCGCCCCTGCCCACAGCTTGGTCAGCTGGTCGCTGACGATCGCGGTCGCGGCGACCGCGAGGGCAAGGACAATCTGAGATGCGCGAAGCCGGCGCGCAGTGGGCATCTCTGCTCCCTTCCCAAGACTGATCTCCGAAATAGTACAGATTGCCCTTGATAGTCTCCATGGCATTCCCCGGACAGAAGCGAGCCGAATGACCCGCACACTCCTCAGCTGGACCACTCTCCTCCCACTCGTGGCGCTCCTGGCCTTGGTGCTTACCTGGGGTCGAGAGCTTCCACTTGTACTGTCGTTGGGGACCGGGGTGCTCCTGATCGGGGCTGTCCTTGCCGCGGTGCACCATGCCGAGGTGATTGCGCACAAGGTGGGGGAGCCCTTCGGGTCGCTCATTCTGGCGGTCGCTGTGACTGTGATCGAGGTGGCGTTGATCATCACATTGATGACCAGCGGCAAGGCCGGGACGGAGACACTGGCGCGAGACACCGCGTTCGCCGCGGTGATGATCACATGCAACGGGATCGTTGGTTTAGCGCTACTGCTAGGGGGAACGCGGCACCGCCTGGTCCGGTTTAACCCCGAAGGGGCAGGTGCTGCTCTGGCGGTCGTTGCGACCCTGACCACCCTGACTCTGGTGCTTCCCGCGTTCACCCGGAGCGCGGCTGGAGGGCTCTTCAGCGGTGCCCAGTTGGCGTTCATTGCCGTGGTGTCGCTTGTGCTCTACGCCGTGTTCGTTCAGACGCAGACTAATCGTCATCGCGATTTCTTCCTGCCGGTCGACGCTACCGGGCGCAAGATCGACGAGTCGCATGCGACGCCCCCATCCACCCGCCAGGCCCTGATCAGTCTTGTGCTACTTCTTGCCGCGCTGGTCTCGGTCGTGGGACTCGCGAAGGGCGTCTCGCCGGTGATCGAGGAGGGTGTCAAGGCTGCTGGCATCCCGAGCTCGTTCGTCGGTGTCGTCATCGCCCTCCTCGTGTTGCTTCCGGAGGGCCTCGCCGCATCGCGAGCTGCCCTCCGCAATCGGGTGCAGGTCAGCCTCAACCTTGGCCTCGGTTCTGCTATGGCGACTATCGGGCTTACCATCCCGTCGCTTGCCGTGGCCTCCATCTGGCTGCCGACGCCCCTCAATCTCGGGCTGGGCCCGGTGCAGATCACCCTCTTCGCGCTGACCATCGTCGTCGGGGCGCTCACCGTTGTGCCCGGCCGCGCGACCAGGTTGCAAGGCATTACCCATTTGGTCCTTCTCGCGGCGTTCATCTTTCTGTCCATCAACCCATGACCGTGGTCGTTCAGACCCACGACTATCGGGTGTTGCCCGCTCGCCCCCTCAAGCTATGGGACTTCCTCGCGGCCTCGCGTGGGTGGTCGTGGTCCGGAGGATAACTGGCCAGACGCGGTCCGACATGCGCATAGCACCCGGGGTAGGAGTACGTCCGCGGTCGAATCCATAAACTATACAGCTCACGCTGAACAATATAGTTTACCGTGAATCCGTGACCACCAGATGGAGCGCACCGGCTCTGATAGCCCGTTTACGGTTACTCCACGCTCTCGACGCTGCTCCGAAGGACAGCACCGCGGCGTCGATCAGGCTCCAGTTGCACAGTATCTCTGCCGGGGTCGACCAGGGCGGTAGAGCGCCGGAAGAGGCGGAGCGGCTGTTCAATGACTTGTCGGACCACCTCGAATCGCGGAGAAGGAAATGATGTTCTCGGGCGGCGGCATGACCGTTACCAGTCGTTTGGGGGGTGTGCTCGCGTGAGTGCCCTGCCTCGAGAATGTCGACCCGGCAGGGTCCTCTCTGGAGTGACCGCCGCCATCCTGGTGGCGGGTCTGCTCACCGCATGCTCGTCAGTCGGTGACTTCGCCACGCAGCAGGCATCTGACACGGCGTGCGCTGCGATCACCCCGGTCGTTGATCAAGTCACCGCGGACGTCCAGGCTGCGGTCGCGCAGATCTCCGTAGATCCCGCGGCTGCAATCGACACGCTGCAGACAGCGAATGTGCTTCTGGCGACGCTGCCCGGGCAATCTGAGGCTGTTGATTCCGCAAGCACCACGATCGAGGCTTTGATTTCGCAGGCGCAATCGGTGCAGCGGGGCCAACGGCTCGATCAACGTCAAGTTGACGAGCTCAGCGCGCAACTCGCTCAGGCATTGGCTGACGCGGCCGGCGTGTGCTGACGAGTCTGCCTCCGAACCCTCGTGCAGCTTCAGCTTCCCAGCCGTCGCAGCCCCTGAGCGGATCCTGGAGTCACCGCGGCGGGGTCCCGGGGCGCGCTGGCGCCGGAACCGCACTGGCCGTATCCGCCGATGGTCGAAGCTGATCCCGTGATCAACCGTAGCGCGGGCGGCGTTATGCCCGACTCAGGTCCCACCTCGGCGGGTTCGTGGGGACATGATCTGATCTATTCCTCGGGGTCTTTGCAACCGCAGTACGTGTTGCCCTTCCTCAGCATCGCAATCCTGGCCGTGGGTATGGTGACCATCGCTCACTCTCCCGCTCTCACGGACGGACAGAAAAGTGCGTGGCTGATCTGTAATGTGCTTCTTCCCCTGGCTGGCTCACTGGCCTGGATCATCGTCCTGCTGATCCACTAACGTCCCGTCTGGCAGACCCGACGTCGCGAATGCTGCCGCTTGCGCTCGCGGACCGGTTCGTCAACGACCGAACTACCTCACGCCGAGGTGGCTCGGAGTGTCTGCGTCTGGTCGCTGAGGATCGGGAGGACGGCACGACCTCGCGCCGCCCGGATGCCATTGAGGATAACGATGACCTCCGCGATCTCGTGGACGATCACCACGCCGGCGAGCCCTAGGACACCGAACAGTGCGAGAGGAAACAGCACAATGATGATGCCCAGCGCGAGCAATATATTGCTGGTCATGATCCGGCGGCCGCGGCGAGCCTGAAGAAGAGCCTGCGGAATGAGCCTGAGATCTATGCCGGTGAATGCGACGTCGGCCGACTCTACTGCGGCCGCAGACCCGGCGGCACCCATGGAGATGCCGACGTCGGCTGCGGCAAGAGCGGGGGCGTCATTGATGCCGTCGCCGATCATTGCGGTGCGTCGGACCTTGCGAAGCCCTTCTACCGCCGCAGCTTTGTCTGAGGGCAGCTGCTCGGCGCGATAGTCGGTGATGCCCACCTTTGAGGCCAACGTCTTCGCCGTGAGCGTGTTATCACCGGTGAGCATGACCGCGGTAATACCCAGCTCTCGAAGCTGTGCAATCGCTGCAGCGGCTTCCGGTTTGAGTTCGTCGCGAACGCCGATGAGTCCCGCCGCCTTACCGTCGATCTCGACGACGACGACTGTCATGCCTTCTGCCTCCATTGCTTCTCGACGCGACCCAAGAGTGCCGGGGGTGATCCAGCGCGGGCTCCCCACGCGCACCACTGAGCCGTCCATCCGACCGGAGACACCTTGACCGGGGAACTCGACCACGTCCGCCGCGGTCGGAGGGTGCGGCATCTCGCTGAGGATCGCCGCGGCTAGAGGGTGCGTGCTGTGCGCCTCAAGGGCAGCCGCGACATCTACGACACGGCCACGATCGACCGTGGTGGCGGTGACGACAGCGACGACTGTGGGCCGGTTCCGGGTGAGCGTTCCGGTCTTGTCGAACGCAACGAGTTGCACTGTGCCGAGCTGTTCGAATGCCTCACCTGACTTGATGACGACACCGAAACGACTTGCCGCGCCGATGGCCGAGATCACGGTGACTGGTACCGCGATCGCCAGAGCGCACGGGGATGCTGCGACAAGTACCACCAGGGCTCTTTCGATCCACGTAGCCGGGTCGCCGACGAGCAGACCAAACAGCGCCACCAGGGCGGCGACGATCAGGACGGTGGGAACCAGCGGTCGGGCGATGCGATCAGCCAGTCTGGCCCGTTCGCCCTTTCGCTCCTGCGCCTGCTCGACGAGACGTACGATCGTGGTCAGCGAGTTGTCGCTGCCGTTGGCGGTCGCCTCGATCTGCAGACTTCCCGTGCCATTGATTGCGCCAGCCGGTACCGCATCACCCGGCCCCACCTCGACCGGTATTGACTCACCCGTGATCGCGGACGCATCGATGCTGCTTCGCCCGGATGTGACCACGCCGTCGGTGGCCACGCGCTCGCCAGCCTTCACCATCAGGATGTCGAGCTCTTGGATCTGTGACGCCGGCACCTCTACGGGCCCCGACAGTCGCGAAATGGTCGCCTTGTCCGGGATCAGAGACAGCAGAGCGCGTAAGCCGTCGCGGGCACGATCCATCGCTCGATCCTCCAGCGCCTCGGCAATGGAGAATAGGAAGGCCAACGCGGCGGCCTCGCCGACACGACCCAGCAGAACCGCACCGACGGCAGCGATCGTCATCAGTAGCCCCACACCCAGACGGCGTCGAAGCAGCCGGCGAATCGTCCCGGGGACGAACGTCGACCCGCCTGCGATCAAGCTGGCCGCGAGGACGATCGTTCCTGCTATCTCCGATCCGATCCACTCGAGCGTGTAACCGACCGCCAGAAGAAGGCCGGCGAGGATTGGCACAAGCAGATGCCGATCCTTCCACCACGTCGTTCGATCCTCGGCCTCATCGTGACCGTCGTGGTGGTGCACCGGCTCATCGCTGTCATGGACAACCTGTGAGCACTCGTCGCGGTGAGCTGCCCGAGGCGCAATCGTCGCCGGTGATTCGACCCTCAGCGCACGCCGGTCATCCCTTGACTGCGAGAGGGGCTCGTCGGCGCCGCAGCACTCTTTGCTCATGACGCTGCTCCTTCGCCGCAGCAGAGCGGCAGGTCGCAGTTGTCGTCGACACAACCGCCGCCGTCGTCTACGGCGAGCACCACATCGACCAGTCCGAGCAGCGCGCGCGTGAGATGCGGGTCAGCGATCTCATACCGCGTCTGGCGCCCCTCTGGGCAGGCCACGACAATTCCACATCCGCGAAGGCACGTTAGGTGGTTCGAGACGTTGGGGCGCGTTAATCCAAGGTCGCGTGCCATGACACCGGGATACCCGGGCCCCTTGAGCAAGCTCAACAGGATACGTGAGCGCGTCGGATCTGCCATGGCGCGCCCCAACCTGCTGAGGACGTCGAGAGGTGGTGCAATGGTCAGCATGGACTGACCATACAGGTTTCCCTGTACTTATGCGACTTGAATTGCACTGACCGTGTCCAATCACCGTCGTGTTCCTCTTGACCCATGTGACAAACGTGAGGGCGGCAAGTGCACCCAGCAGCGTCGACTACGCCGCGGTATCGGCTCATCGTGGGCGGGTGGGTGCGTCGGCACCCTGCCACGTTCACCATCGCCACCGTCACGATCGTGATGACGGTTCTGCGGCTGACGACTGCGCCGGAAGGAGGGAACTGGGACGTTTTCGACAGCGAAGAAGAGACCGTCTTCGGTGCCAACCAATGGTGGCGACTAATCACGTCGAGCGTTCTGACGAGCAGCTGGGTGAAGCTTGCGCTTCTCGTACCCCTAATTCTCGTGGTGGTCGGCGAGTCGGAGCGTCTCCTCGGCGTGCGACGTGCCGTCGTGGCGTGGGCCGCGGGCACAACAGCATCGTTGATGATCGGATTGGCCGCATCATCGGCGATCAACGACTACCTGGCGTACGTGCCACTAGCGGCGCCGGCGGTGGATGCAGTGTCTCCCGCGACCGGAATCGTCTCCGTCGCCCTGGCTGCGAGCTACCGGACCGGAGCTCTTTGGCGGCGTCGCATCCGCATCACAACGACGCTCTTCGCCCTGACTCTCATGCTGTATTCAGGGGACGCGCCAGACCTCTTTGCCCTCGTCGCTGTCCCAGTCGGGCTCGTGCTAGGTTTCGCGCTGGGCGGCCGGGGATCCCGGTTCAAGCCCATACGGAGCTCGCACCATGAGGTCCGCGTGCTGCTCGCATCGCTGGTGGTGGTCAGTGTCGGTGGTCCCGTCATAGCCGCGATCTTCAACGGGGGAGGGGGTCTTCTCTCCAATTTTGGGTATCTCTCGTCCGACTCGGTGTCGATCGTAGAGGCTGTCAGCTGCGCTTGGGGGGCGAAGACGGCAGCCGCATGCCCGGGGGTGGTGGACGTGCTCACGCCGAAGTACCCCTGGGTGGGGGTGGTGGCACTTCTGCCAGTCTTAGTCGGCCTAATTGCTGCATGGGGCGTGCTCAAGGGCAGGCGGGCAGGACTATGGCTCGCTATCGCCCTGGAGCTCATCCTTTTCGCAATCATGGTCAACGTCTCCACCCTTCTTGATGCTGGGGCCACACAGGCCCTCCAGCAGCTGCCATCTGCTCAAAGCGGCGACGCGGTGGTCCTTTGGCAGGCGGTAATCAGCGCGATCGTGTCGACGGCGGCTCCGCTGCTGATTGCGGCGTCTCTCGTCTTGTTGCGGCGGCATGTCTATGTGGCCGGACCGAGGAGGGCACTTCGGTCGTTCGTGCGGATCGGGGGAGCCTCGCTCGCGGCGTCAGCAACCCTGGCCGTCGCGGGCCAGATCAGCGTCGCCGGACAGTTCAGGCCGGTCGTCGATGTCTCGAGCGTGCTTTCGGCCTTGCCGGAGCGTCTGCTTCCCCCCTCGTTGCTCGTGTCCCGTGCTCTCCTGTACGTACCGACGACACCCGGCGCGGACCTGTTCTGGTATCTGCCGTCCGTCGTGTGCTGGGCGGGTCTCGTGATTGCGTCGGCCAGGCTCATTCTCAGTCGGCCCGTCCGCCACGACTCGGATGCAACGCGGGCCCGGATGTTGCTCGAACAAGGCGGCGGGGACACCGTCTCGTTCATGTCCACGTGGCCACAGACCTCGTTCTGGTTTACTCGTGATGGCCGAGCCGTCGTCGCTTACCGGGTGCAGGGCTTCATCGCGATCACCCTAGGTGGACCGTTCGGTCCCGGCTCCAACGATCCCGAAGCAGTGAATGGGTTCGTACGGTACTGCGGGGACCACGGGCTTACCGCCGCGTTCTACAGTGTCGACGACGACCATCGCGAGCTATACGAGCATCTGGGCTGGCGCAGCATCCAGGTAGCGGAGGAGGCGGTGCTTGACCCGACGGCGTGGACGACGAGCGGCAAGAAGTGGCAGGACATCCGTACCGCCGTGAATCGTGCAGGCAAGGTGGGGCTGCGGGCGGAGTGGACGCGCTGGCGTGGACTGTCTCTGCTTGAGCAGTCGCAGATCGTTGCTCTTTCGGAAGCGTGGGTGTCAGAGAAGGACCTACCCGAGATGAGCTTTACCCTCGGTGGCGTCGACCAATTGCGCGACGACGCCGTTCGCGTTCTCGTCGCGCTCGATGACCACGACCGCGTGCGTGCGGTGACGAGCTGGCTGCCTCGCTACGAGCGGGGACGGGTAATCGGCTACACCCTCGACTTCATGCGGCGGGAACCGGACGCAGTGAATGGCATCATGGAGTTCCTCATCGCCTCAGCGGCCGAGCAGTTCAAGGCCGAGGGACTCACCTTTCTCAGCCTCTCTGGCGCACCGCTCGCTCGCACCACTGAACCCGACGCGTTGGCGTCAGGGCCGCTGGATCGTCTGCTCGACGATATTGGCGCCCGCCTCGAACCGGCCTATGGATTCCGTTCCCTGTTGGCGTTCAAACGCAAGTTTCAGCCTCAGTTCGTGCCCCTCTGGTTGATCTACCCTGACACCACTGATCTGCCGGGCATTGCAGTGGCTCTTGCTCGCTGCTATCTGCCCGAGCTCACCCTCCGAAGCGCCGCCAAGTACCTAAGGCGTATGAGGGCGTGATGTTCGATCGTGTCGCCGGCAAAGCCGGAAGCGTACCTGCGCGTCCGTCACCGTCCCGTCGGCGGCAGTCTTTCGGCCTGCCGGAAGCGGGAATGTAAGTAGTTATTGTTTACTAACCGTTTGAGGAGACCTGAATGCTCACCAGCATCCCCAGCCCAGACCCTGCATGGTCGCAGTTCCAGATAGGACCTCTCACCATCCACGTCTACGCCTTATGCATCTTGGCGGGCATCATCGCGGCCGTGGTCATCACCCAGCGCAGACTGACAGCGAGAGGCGCTCCCGCCGGGTTCGTCGTCGATGCGGCGATGTGGGCGGTGCCGCTCGGTATCATCGCAGCTCGGCTATACCACGTCTTCACGCATATGGGCGACTACTTCTACCCCGGAGCTGATCTGTGGAACGTACTCGCCATCTGGGACGGGGGAAATGCCCTCTACGGCTCCATGATCGGTGGAGCATTGGGGATCTGGATTGCCTGCCTTCGCGCGAATATTCGATTCCTGTCGTTCGCCGACGCCCTCGCACCCGGGATGCTGGTCGCCCAGTCGCTCGGCAGGCTCGGGAATTGGTTCAATCACGAGCTCTACGGTCTCCCGACCACGCTGCCCTGGGGTCTGCAGATCGAAGCTTCCAACCCGAAGTTCCCGCCCGGACTCGCTGACGGCACCCTCTTCCACCCGCTGTTCCTATACGAGATCATGTGGAACCTCCTCGGGGTGGGCATCATTCTGCTCCTCGAACGCCGCTTCGCTCTGCGCTGGGGGAAAGCACTCGCGGTCTACCTCATGTGGTACGGCCTCGGTCGCAGCTGGCTCGAGGCCATTCGGATAGATCCCACCAGCGATGGGTACCTCTCCGTCCCCGCGAACGTGTGGGCATCGTTCGTCATAGTCATATTGGGTGCGGCCTTGCTCGTCGCGCAGACAATACGTCATCCCGGCGCTGAGACGATGGTGTGGCGGACCCCACCGTCGGCAACCTTTGGCAGCGAGCTCGGGGAGGGGGGAGTGGACGGAGCATCCGGCACAGACGTCGCGGCTACCCCCAGCGCAGCGGACCAGACGCACGTTAGCTGATCGGCGATCTTCTTCTGCCCGAAAGCGAACCGAGACCGACTCGGGACGTAGCCGCCAAGGCCGTGAGCAGCAGCACCAGTGGTGCGATGCTCAGGAAGATCGCGATGGACTCACCCCAGCGCGCCGCTGCGGTCACGCTCCTTGACGTGGTGACATCCGCAAACATCACTCCTGCCGTATAGGGCTCAAGCTGGGTAAGAGTGGAGCCGTCGGCGGCGACGGTCGCGCTGGTGCCGACGGTCGAAATGTTGACCACAGTGCGCCCCAACTCGATCGCCCGCAACCGCGCGATCGCGAGCTGCTGCTCACTTTCATCGGTCCTTCCGAAATCGGCGTTATTGGATTGGGCCAGGATGATCTCCGCGCCGTCAGAGATGAGGGAGCGCATCGCCCGGTCATCTGTGATGTCGAAGCAAATCGCTGACCCAGCGGTGATCTTCCCCAGCTGAAGCACGCCATCGCGTTGTCCAGGCACGTACTCCCGTTGGATTAGACCGATGAGGTCAGGAGCGAGCGACTCCCAGAAGGCACGGTCAGGCACGTACTCGCCAAACGGGACCGGATGCTTCTTGTCGTAGAAGTCCACGACGCCCGCGTCTGGGGCGACGGAGAGAGTCGAATTGTAGAAGAGCCCATCTCGTTGAGTTACCGTACCGAGTGTCAGCGGTGCGCCCAGCCAGGCAGCGATTCCCGACAGCCTTTCTGCTTCCCGATCCGAGGACAGCGGGTCGTACTCGCTGGCATTCTCGGGCCATACAACTGCGTCGACCGTCTCGTCACGCACGGGCGCACTTGCGTTGAGCTGTGCTGAGAAAAGATCTCCCCGCGCCCTTTCAGAGAAATATCCGGCGGGCCCATTTCCCTGAACTGCTGCGACCCGGTATGTACCAGAACTCTCGCTCGGGAATACGGGCACCACCAGCAGCAGCGCCGTCACCGCTGCGACGGCTGTAGCCCCCTGAAGCCAGCGATCCCGATCGGCTACAAGGGAAACCGCGACCGCCACCAGTGCTACCAATGAGAAAGACAGTGCGGCCATCCCGCCCCAGGAGACAAGCGGCGCGAAAGGCCCGGTGGACTGAGACATCGCTACCCGACCCCAGGAGAACCCTCCGTACGGCCACGATCCGGAAAGCTCCTCTCGCCCAACCCACAGGGCCGCGACCACAAGAGGGACCGCTACATAGCGACCGCAGGTTCCAGGCCACACCCGCGGAATCAAGGCGTAGGACAAAGCGGCAAGAGCCCCAAACCCCGCCCAGAACAACGACTCCGTAACACTCAACGCCAGCCAGGGAACCGGCCCGAGATACTCTGCCGCCCACGAGATGTGAACCAAGTAGAAAGCGCAACCAGCGGTGAAGCCGACCAATGACCCCCGCAGCAGCGTCTGGCCCCGGACCGCTACCAGAACGATCGCGACGCCCACCAGTGTCAACGGCCACACATTCTGCCCCGGGAATCCGGCATCCATCACGGGTCCTGACAGAGCCGCGAGAACGACTGCACACCAGATCGGCAGAGAACGAGGCGCCCGTGTCACCAGTAAAAACTAGAGCCCGACTTGGGGAGTTGCCCCGGCTCAAGCTGAGAACCAAACGCGGGCGCGGCGGCCCTGTAACAATCGGCAAAGGGTAAGAACGATTCGACGAGGACGCATTCGCGTGGCCCGATGACTGCACGAACGACCAGAACGAGCCGAAAACCGCGCAGTCATAAGTGCTCGGCGAGAAGGTGCCTTGGTTCTACGTCCCGCCGCTCCGACGAGCGAGCTGGCGGCCCTCGCAGCTTGTCCGGGACCGGCCAGAGCGCCCGGCATGGACTTGCGATCCGCCTATTGACATAACGTCATATATCAGTGCGCCGGGCGCCGTTCTTTCTGTTGGTGATGATGCGTCCGATAGCGACTGCTCCAAAGCCTGCTGAGGGTACTCCGACAAGGAACAGGAGCGCCGGATTAGTGCCGGAAGCGATTACCCAGATCACGAGGCCGACAAAGCCCACAGCGCAGGCGCACAGGACGACGATCGCTACTGGGACGTACCAGGACCAGCGAGGTGGCTCAGGGCCTTGCTGCATGCATTCAGCAGAGCACGTCGCCGCCACCGGGGCCACCCCGCAACCGGCGATTCTCACTCGGGCGAGGAGGGTTCTAAGCGCAAGACGTATCGGGTTAAGAGGAGCACTGTTGACATAAGGTACATTATCGGCTGTTCGAGGGCGACCACGAGATGTAGCTCGAAACAGGTTTGCGGCTCGACCCTATTTCTGAAACGTGGACGGAAATTAGCTGGTTTGATTGCGCGTGGACTGTCGCTCGATGAGTGTGCAGGGCACGCGGTCGAGAGCTGGAGCTTCTGTTACGGCATGTCTAGGGTTCAACACGAGTTCGCCGGCTCGAACGCCCATCTCGTGAAGAGGTAGAGCAACGGTTGTCAGTGGTGGCCGCTGGTGCACCGCGAGCGAGCGGTCATCGAAGCCCACCACCTGCACCTCCGTTGGCACGTCGATCCCCCTATCGCGAAGTAAGGCAAGCGCACCGACCGCCAGATCGTCGCTTCCGCAGAACACCGCGTCGAGATTGGGGCGCTGCTCAAGCAACTGGCTCATGGCGTGGTAGCCGTCCTCCGGTGTCCATGACGGCGATGTCGCGATCAGTCCGGGGTCGAGCGACCGGCCGAGGTGCGTCAGCCCAACCTCGTAGCCCCTCAGGCGGTCACCGGTCGCCTCCCATTCTCGCGGTCCGTTCAGGAACGCAATGCTCGACGCCCCGCAGGCTGCGAGGTGCTCGACCGCCAGGCGCGCACCCCCTTCATCGTCGGGAAGAATCGCGGGGATGTCCGGTGACCCGTACTCGTAGAGGTATGCCACCGGCACATCGCCCGGAATTGGGAGCGCCGGGTCGGGCCGTGGACCCACGCGGTTGCCTGACATGAAGATGAGGGCGTCGATCTGTCGGTCGAGCAGGCGTCGGAGTTGCTGCGCCTCGCGTTCAGGTTCGCCATAGCTGTTGCAGAGCAGCACGCCCATCCCGGCAATCGACGCGGCGTCCTCAACTCCTCGCATCATTGCGGTGGTGAAGATGCCCTCGAGGTCATCGGTCACGATGGCGATCGTGTCGCTGCGCTGAGTGCGCAGCCCTCGGGCGACCGGATTTGGACGAAACTCCATTAGGTCGATCGTTTCGAGGACCCGGCGGCGCACTTCGGCGCCCACATCCGGCCGGTTGTTGACCACTTTCGAGACGGTGGAGACGGTGACGCCCGACCGTATGGCGACATCTTTCAGGGTTGTGCGACGTCGCGGCGCCTCGGAGGTATCCGTCATAACTCATCCTCTCCGACGCGAAAACGATATCGCAATTAGCTTGACGAATCTACATCGGCCATGCAACTCTGATCAAGTACCCCGATATCGATTTCGTATTCCGAGGATTCCATGGCAACGATGCCCCTGACCGGCCCCGAGCGGCCGACCGCGAGTCGGACTCGTGGCCGGAGTCGCTCACCGCTCCGACGCCGCAACCGCGCCGGCCTCTACTTCGTACTCCCGGCGATCGCGCTCGTGGCGGTGCTGTTCGTCGCTCCCACGGTGTGGACGGTGGTGGTCTCATTCTTCGACTACTCGTTGCTCGGCAAGATGACGTTCATTGGTGGCGAAAACTATCAGCGCGCGGTCGCCGACCCGGGCTTCTGGCGAACGTTGGGCTTCACCACGCTGTACACGGTCGTCGTGACCGCCGTGCTTTTCGTCGTGGGGTTCGCTCTTGCCCTCCTGGTCACGAGCAAGCGTCGCGGCACTCCAGTGTTCCGCACAGTCTTCGTGGTGCCGGTTGTGATCGGCTTCGCTACCGCGAGCTACATCACCCTCTGGATCCTCGACGGTCGCATCGGTGTCATCAACGCCGCCCTGGGTGACCTCGGTTGGATCGACGACTCAATCTCGTGGTTCGGTAACTTTGGCCTCGCCTTCGCGATCGTCGTGCTCATGGTGGTGTGGAAGACCGTCGGGCTCACGATGCTGCTTTTGATGTCGGGCATGAACGCGATTTCCGCTGACATCTACGAGGCGGCCGAGCTCGACGGCGCCGGTTGGTGGCGCAAGCTTTCCGCGATCACTATCCCGCTCCTAAAACCGACCATCGCTCTGGTGCTCATCCTCACGGTGATCAGCAGTTACCTCGCCTTCGACCAGTTCTTCATCCTCACCCAGGGCGGGCCCGACGGATCAACCGTGACCGTCGTATATCTCATCTACCGGGCCGCTTTCATTGACTTCGATCTCGGCTACTCCGCCGCGCTGTCCGTGATCCTCATGGTCGTGCTCCTCCTGCTCACCATCGTGCAGTTCCGCGTGCTCCGAAAGGCGAACGACTGATGACCGCCACCATTCCTCCCACGTTGGCACTCGCCGAAGAACGCATCGAAACGGATGTCGCCGCCGAAGGCCGTCATCCGCGCCCACGCCGCCCATCCGGAGCATCACGCAGCTTCTGGCGCAGTGCCACGTTCTACATCTGCGCCGCACTGCTAGCGCTGCTCTTCGCCTCGCCGCTGCTGTGGCTGTTCATCAGCTCGTTCAAGAGTTCGGCGGAGTTCGCACAAGTGCCGCCCACCTATCTGCCCGAAGAATTCAGTCTCGAGAACTACACCTCGCTGGCCTCCGCCGGCATTTGGGGCTACGTCGGCAACAGCGCCCTTGCCGCGGTCGGTACCGTCGCCCTCGGCACCGTGCTCAGCGTGCTGGCTGGCTACGGTTTCGCACGCTTCCGGTTCCGCGGAAGCGGTGTGCTCTTCATCGTGCTGCTCAGCACCCTCATGATCCCGTTCCAGTCAATCATCCCGGCGCTGTACAGCATTTTGAACGCGGGGCACCTCACCAACTCGGTCTTCGGGCTCATCCTCGTCTACACGAGCTTTGTGCTCCCTTTCGGGGTGTTCACCATGCGCGCTTCGTTTCAAGCGATTCCGCTCGGCATCGATGAGGCGGCCATCATGGATGGCGCATCGGTGTGGACGACCCTCACCCGGGTGATGGCACCGATGGTGGTGCCGGGCATCGCCACCGTCGCCATCTACGCCTTCTTCAACGCCTGGAATGAATTCCTCGCCGCACTCATCTTCACCACGAAGCAGGAATCCTTCACACTGCCGGTGGCGCTGGCGAACCTGCAATCGGGGGCATTCGGCACGCTCAACTGGGGCGTGCTCGAAGCCGGAGCCATCGTCTCCGCTGTGCCTTGCATCGTCGTCTTCCTTCTGCTTCAGCGCTACTACGTCGCCGGCCTCACAGCTGGCGCCGTCAAGGGCTGACCGCTCCCGCATCACACCCATCACCCGCACCCGAAAGGCAATCATGAAACCGAAGAACGCCTCCCGCATCGTCGCGGCCGGCCTCGCCGCAGCGCTCATCACAGGCCTCGCCGCCTGCTCCTCCCCCGATGCCGGCTCCGACAACGGCAACGCCGGCAATGGTCCGGCAACCCTCTGGGTGCGTGCCGCAGACGCCCCGCTCGACGAGGCCATGGTTAAAGAGTGGAACGCGCAGAACCCCGAGCGTGAAATCTCCCTCGTAGCCATCCCCGATGCGCAGTACGTGCAGAAGTTCATCCAGGGAGTGAGTTCGGGCGACTCCCCTGACATCGCCGTCGTCGACATCGCCAACGCTCAGGCCCTCGTGAACCAGGACCTGCTCACCGACATCACCGACAAAGTGGAGGCTCTCGATTACAGGGATGCGCTCGCTCCCGCAGCCGTCGACGTCGCCAGCAAGGACGGCCAGATCTACGGGGTCCCGCACCAGCTCGACGTATCGCTGCTCTACTACAACCCCACGCTGTTCGAGGCCGCCGGACTGGACCCAGCCTCTCCTCCCACCACATCGGAAGAGATCCTCGACGCCGCACGCAAAATCACCGCACTCGGTAACGACACCTACGGTTTCTACTTCGCCGGCAACTGCGCCGGGTGCAACGCCTACACGACGCTCCCGTTCATCTGGGCGAACGGAGGCGACATCCTGAACGAGGACGGCACCGCCACCACTCTGGATGACCCGGCCGTCGCCGACGCGATGAACTTGTTTCAGACCATGTGGGAGGAGAAGCTGATCCCGAGCTCGGCTCAGGACGAAACCGGCGCCACCTGGATCACCGCCTTCCAGTCGGGCAAAATCGGCATGATCGCGCTCGGCAGCTTCGGCATCGGTCTGTACGGAGCGGACGACGGGCCAGACTTCGATGTGACCCCCATCCCTGGCGTCGACGGGAAAACCGCGTCGTTCGTGGGCGGCGACATCGTGGGTATTCCTGCGAATGCGAAGAACGCCGGCACGGCCTGGGACTTCATCGAGTGGAGCATGAGCGATGAGGTGCAGACCGACATCGTGGCCAAGGCCGGATCGCTCGTCGTGCGCTCCGATCTGATCGACAACCCGAACACGTCGGCCGATCCCCGCCGCGTCACCGCCAACAAGCTCATTGCCGAGGCGCAGGTGCCGAGGACCGAGAAGTACAACTCGCTCTTCATCGACTCCACCGGCCCGTTCCTGCAGTTCATTCGCTCTTGGGTCATCGACGGCCAGGGCGACGGCGCCATCCAGTCGACGCAATCAGCGTGGGACGAGCGGCTGAAGTGACCCGCCCACTTTCCCACCACACCCTGATCAGGAGACCCCTCGCATGATGGACCTCAGCTTCCGCTGGCCGCACCCGCGCTTCAACACATCCGTTGGCGACATCAGCTTCCGGCTGCACACCTTCGACAACGTCTACGGCGTCGACCCCCAGAGCGTCGACACGACAACCGACACCGACGGCGGGATGCGCATCACCACGTCTCGCCTCACCTGGGCGGGTGGGCAGCGCACCAGTGCCGGCACCCTCACGGCCACAGTGACGCCCACCCCTGCGGGGGTCATGATCGCCGTGACCGGCGAGCATGCCGACGGGGTGCGCTCGATCGGCCTCACGCTTCATGACCGGCCAGTCGGGAAAATCACCGGCGTTCGCGAGGAGCCACTCGACATCCCCGCAGCAGGGCGGCTGCTCCGCTACCCGAACGGGTGGTTCGACCTTGCGAGCCCTTATGCAGTCATCACCGGCCAGAGCGGCAGCGATCTCGTCGTGCGCTCGCTCGACGATCGCCCGCGCCCCAAAACGTATGCCTTCGTGCCGCACTTCGGAGATGCCGCTGCGGCATCGACGATGGACATCGAGCTGATTGTCGAGGCTGAGGCCACCGCGCCGGCGCGACTATTCGAGGCGCCCGCATGGGTGCTCGAGACCTCATCGTCGCCCGCCGCTACCGAGGCGACAGTCGTCGCGCATCGCGAGCACATCGAAGCCGTGTATCCCGCCGAGGCGTGGGAAGTCAGGGCGGACGTACCCGATTGGCTCCGGCAGAAGTCGCTCGTGCTCACGCTGCACGGGCAGCACTTCACGGGCCGCGTCTTCAACGACTACGACGGTATGCTCCAGAAGATCCGCCGCGTCGCGTCGCAGATCGACGGGTCGCGCATCCTCGCCTACCTGCCCGGTTGGGAAGGGCGGTACTACCGCTTCTACGGGCGCTACGACGTCGACCCTGTGATGGGCGGTGAAGACGCGTTCCGTCGGCTCGTCAGCGAGGCGCGGGACCTAGGCGTACACGTGATGCCTATGTTCGGAGCCAACGTCGCGGCGCGCGACGTGCCCGGTTTCGAGCGTTGGGCCGAACCCGGCCTGCTGAGGCGCCCGAGCGGACTGACGGACGCGGGATCCGTCGACTGGGACGCCAGCCGACACTACGACCACAGCGGCGCCCTGATCAACCCCGCCTTCGCGCCCTGGCGTGCGCACCTCGTCGGGCAGATCGCGGCACTGCAACACCGGTTCGAGTTCGATGCAACCTTCCTCGACATCACCGCGATGCATGCGAACGACCCCAACGGCGACACCACAACCGGCCTTCGAGCGCTGATCGACGAGATCCACAGCGAGCTCCCCGGCCACCTCGTAGCCGGTGAGGCGTGGTTCGATGCGATCGGCGGCATCACCCCTCTCGTGCAGACTGGACATCACGACAACGTGCCAGTGTTCCACGACGTTCCCGACGCGGAACTCTTCGATCGTACGAACCGCTCGTTCGGGCACGTCAATTTAGGCGACCCGGCACACGGCTCCTCCGGCGTGCACGAGGCGGGGTACGTGTCGGCGTGGCGTCTGCCGGTGCGGAAGGGAGTCATCCCGACCATCGGCATCGTCGAGGACACGCTCGACAAGGCACCTGAGCGGGTGGCGCAGATTGTGTCCGACGCTCACGAATACGCTGACCGCTTCCTGCCGGTCACGGCGCGCGCCTGACATGCGCCGGCGTGGGGGCGGGCCGACCCGCCCCCACGCTCCCTCCTGCCGCGACCGGCCGGTCGCGGCACCTTGCATCAGCTCGAAGGAGAGCCCGCATGCGCAAGACCCCCGTCCCCGGATTTCATCGACTACGTCGCGCAGTGGCGGCAACCGGTCTCTGCGCTCTTCTCGCAGGCACAATCGTCGCGACCGTGCCTGTCAGCTCAGCTGAGGCAGCGACGTTGACCATCTCAAAGGCCACCTATCTGGACAAGACCCTGGCGGGCATCCTGGGGCAGGTCGGTGGCGTCGTCACCGGCTATGAGTACAAGCAGACCACGGCGATGACCGATGAGACCTGCTTCCGTCCTGCATACGGGCCATACTCCGGCGACGCCCCCGCCTCGTGCTGGACACCAAACGGATACCCCGGCTACGACCGGGTGGGGGCACCAAACTTTGCATCGAACGAGGTGGGCAGTGACGACGACTACCACATCGACTTCTTCAACCAACACATTCTCGCCGCGCACGGCCCGGACACGACAGCGCAGGACATTAAAGACGAATGGGTAGCGCACAACGTGGGCGACTGGGGACCCGGCGAACTCGCGAACGGGCTGATGCGCAACCAGGGATACCTCCCCCCTGCAACCGGCTCAGCCGAGTACAACCGCTTCTACTGGCTGACCGAGGCCTACATTGAGAACGACACCCTCGGAATGGTGGCCCCGGGCATGCCCGCGACCGCACGCGACTTGACGGGCAAATTCGCTTCCGTAACCACAGAATGGGACTCCGTCACCTGGGCCGAGTTCTACGGCACCACGTACTCCCTGGCGTACTTCGCGACCGACGTACGCGACGTGCTGGCCCAGGCATCGGCGGCTCTCCCTCGAAACGGCTGGCCTTACCAGATCTATCAGAAGGTGACCGCGCTCCATCAACAGAACTCCACCGACTGGCGGTGGGCCCAAGGCGAGCTCATGTCGTTCGTGCGGAATGTCTACGGACAGGACAACCAACAGGCCATCCCCGATCGAAACAACGGATCGCTGCTTATAGCGATCCTGTATGGCGACAATGACTACCTCACCACCCTCAAGATCGCATCGCTGATAGGCAACGACGCCGACTGCACGGCCTCCGGAGTGGCGGGACTGATGGGCATCATCAAGGGCATGGCCGGCACACCTCAGGAGTTCAAGGACCGCATCTACCAAAACGGGGCGGGTCGCTACATCAACGATGCCGTCACCGGGTTCCCGCCATACATCAAGAACGACTACCCTCGCAGCCAGTCGTGGGACTCCCTCGCCGCCCTTTACCGTGACAACGCCGCAGCACAGATCGTCGCGCGAGGTGGATCGCAGGATGCCACAAACTTCTACGTGAACGCCCAGACCATCCAGCCCGAGAAGACCGTTCTCATCGACAACGCCGACTTCGAGCGCGGAACCCTTGCGGGATGGACCGCCTGGACGCCCGGCGCCGACCCCGGCACGCCCAACGTGTACGCAGAGGCCAACGGAACCGCCCAGTCGGGAGCGTGGAAGGGAACGATCGTCACCGACGCGGAAGTGCCCGAGGCCAAACTGACGACCACAGTTCGCGGTCTGCAGGTCGGAGCGAGTTATCGGGTCAGCGCTTTTGTCCAAGCGAATCAGAATGCGCGGCTGACTGTGAACTCAGGTTCCTCACCGCTATACGCTTCCGTTGTCGCGACCTACGGCTCGCCTAACTATCAGTGGGTGAACCGGTCGATCGAGTTCACGGCGACGTCGACTACCAGCGAGGTGGGCCTGTATCTGCCGCCCGGCCCGACCGGGTTTGCCGCCATCGACAACATCGAGGTAGTGCAGATCAGCCAACCCTCGACGACCCTCTACGAGGCGGAATCCAGCTCTCGAGGCGGCGCGGAGATCTTGACCGGCGCGACCGCTTCAGGTGGGGCGTACGTCGGGGGTATCGACGACCCTGGAGACTTCGTGCAGTTCACCGTGACGGCACCGGCGGCCGGCGAGTACCGTGCCGAGATCGTCCAAGCCAATGGTTCTGGTGGCCTCAGCAGCCTCGCTCTCGCCGTGAACGGAGCGACGAAAGCCACTGTGCCATTTCCAAGGACAGAGGCGTGGGGTCAATTCTCTCGAAACGTCGTTACCGTGCCCGTGACGCTCGCCGCGGGATCGAACACCATCAAGCTGTCGAAACCGGCGACAGGTGGCGGCTATGTGCAGCTCGACTACCTGCGTCTCGGCGCTGCGCCACAGCCGGTGTACGGTGCCATCTCTGACGTCGCGGTTCCGAACCGTGGGTTCGAAGCGAACCCTCCGACACAGAGCCCCGCCTCGTGGGGAACCTGGGGTGGGGCGTCAGGCGCCAGTGCGGATGCCGACTTCACCGAGACGAACGCGTTCGAGGGCACCAAGCGGCTGACGCATTACAAGGCAGCCGCATTCGAGGTTTTCACCGATCAGACCATCGCACTGCCGAACGGCACATACACCGTCACGGCATGGGGCGAAGGAGGAGGGGGTCAGAGCGCCGCATTCCTCTCGGTGAAGAACTATGGCGCGGGTGTGCCCGAATTGAAGTCAGACCTTCCCGCACTCGGTCATCCGAACTGGCGGAGATTGAGCGTAAGTGGAGTCGTCGTGACGAACGGGCAGTTGACGGTCGGGATGTATTCGAAGGGGTCGGCGAATAACTGGGCGTCACTCGACCAGGTCGAGGTGTGGCGACAGTAGGACTGCTTGGCCAGTGGGCTTCACATAACGTCGCGTATCAGAGTCGCCTATCGAGGCGCGGTGGGGGAGAGAGTTTGGCTCGCATGACTCGTTCCGGCTCATGCCAGAGAGCAGCGTCGACGAGCACCACTGCGAGCACAGTGTTGTCGACGAGTCCGGTCCGAAGTCTTACGCCTTGTGTTCGTGCGAGACGCCGAATGGCGGACCGGATAGCTGGCACGTCGTCTTATGGCGTGATCTCACGCGCGGCCTGACCTGCCGCGATGGCTTCGCGCAGAAGGTCTGCCGCCATCCGTGAGGTGTCCATGGTCGATTATGTGCGCTCCCAGCGGCGAACGGAGGGGTGCGGTCGTGCGAATCCTGCCCCTCTCGTACCTTGTGCCGGTGAAGCTGCTTATACGTTTCTTGCTCAATCCTGGTCATCAGCGTTTCGCGTGCTGTGCGTCCCTGCTTTGCCTGGACCGGCTATAGGCGGCCGCAGCTCCCCGCCCTATCGTCCAAGAAGAAGCGGGGAGCTGCGTGACGCCACCCTAGGTTCTTGCGCCAATGATCGGGATGTCTGGGACGATGTGGGCATGGGAAAGCTGTTGTACGGGCCGCATCAGCGCGACATCGAGATCGAGGACCGTGAGCTGGCCCACTTGCAGATCGTGATGCTGTCCAAGCTGCGGCGCGGGGAGTCGTTCGCGTTCTCCTGGGAGAAGGCCTCCAGCGAGGGCAGCGGCCGCGGCACCATCTGGATCTCGCCCGCGATCCCGCTCGAGTTCGCCTTCTACGGCGGCCGGCGCCCGTCGTTGAACCGGCAGTGGATCCACGAACTGACCGCGATCGCCGCCAGCGGCGACCTGCACCTCATCGACGAACCCGACCCGCGGGACACCGGCTCGACCGATCAGGGCCGGTACTGACCCGTCCCGCCGACGGGATCCTCGGGAGCGTCGTCGTCCGCAGGAGCGGACGCGACGATTGGCCATTGCATGGCGGGCTTGCCCGCCTCGACCCACACCAGATACGCACGGTAGGGGTCGTCGGGCGGCGCCGGCGACGGCAGCCGGGGTGGGCGTCGTCGCTGCCACGGCCACCTCATGAGCCGCATTATCCCGCAGCCCCGGGCCGCCGGCCGGGCGGCTGCTGTCAGGTGTGGAGCGGGGTCACGCCCAGCTGCTCGCAGAGCGCGGCGTAGGCCTTCGAGGTGTAGACGCTGCCGTGGTCGGAGTGGAAGATCGCGCCGACCAGCGACCCGCGGTCGCGGTGCGCGGTACGGAGGGCGCCTTCGACGAGTTCGGTACGCTGATCGGACGGGACTTCTCCGTCGGCGACCCCGGCCGCTGCTACGTGGGCGACATCACCTACCTGCCTATCGCCGACGGCACGAACCTCTACCTCGCGTCCTGCATCGATCTCGGCTCCCGGAAGCTCGCGGGCTGGCAAGTCGCCGACCACATGCGTCGACGGGCTCACCATGGGATTCACCGTCGACGGTAGGACCGCAGAGACTCCCGAAGAAGCCGCCGGCCCCCGAGTGCCCGAAGGGTGGTCCCTCATCGACGCCTCCACGGACCGACCGCCCGACTGGGAGCCCGGAGTGCGACAGGTTTATGCGCCGAGCAGACGAGGTGGATGAGGCCGGTGAAGGGCGCCGCTTCCGTGGGCAGGAGAGCGACCGTCCCCCGCTCACGCTAGAGCGCGTCTGTCTCGTTCGTGCGGCTCGTGCTCGAGGCGCGCGGCGACAACAGGTAGACGCGATCGCGTCTGCTGACAGACCCTTCAGCGGCGCCGGCAGTGTGTTCGGCGATCCAGATTCGCTCGTGATCCTGCACGGATGGGTGCCACTGGTTTCTCCAGTGGCCCCGCACCTCCCAACGGCCGGCGCGTGGAGACGCACTGGTTCCGGTCGTTCTTTGCGCCGCCTTACCGAGTGTCGAGCGGGTGGCGTAGATCACGCGCGTCTCCTCGTTGTCGACGATACGAGCCTCCGTGACCCGGTCGTGCGATGCAGTGCGTGCTACGGAGGACCCAGACGCACGGTCAGGGATCACCGAGCTCAGTGAGCCCAGCGTCGAGAGCGCGGTGTTGGGCGAGAGTATGACCGAACTCGCTTCGTCGATGGCGGCGCTGTGCGTCTGCGTCTGAGTGACCGAGAGGCGGCCGCTCGTCGTGGAGAAGTCTGCTGACGCCAGGGAAAGCATGCCAGGATCGGTCACCCAGCCGAGCAGCAGGTGGGAGTTGGGGCGTTCGATGAGTGCCAGACCTGTCGGGGCCAACAGGTCCGTCAACCGGAACCGGTCAAGCGTGCTCGCGTGACCGTAGAGGGCCGAATGTGCGCGTCCAGGCGCGAAGAAGAACCATCGGTCCGCAGCGGCGCGAGCAAGGATGCTGGTCATTGCCCCCGAGCCGTGGTCGTGAAGTAGGAAATCAATGAGGTTCGGCATCCGTCGAGGCAGCGCGTCGATGAGTGTCTTGGCCCGCTCGGCACCGTCTCCGTCGAGTCCGGGGAAGGGAGATGAATGGCCGGCTGCGGTGAGGGCTTGTCGGAGGCGTCGAGCTACGGGCGGCTCGATCGAGCTGCTGGGCCCCTTCGGGTACTGCCCAAGTTCTCGTAGCGCCCGCAGGGTCGTCTTGGAATCCAGGCCGAACTCAGCCGCGATCTCGTGCACTCGCGGTTTACGCGCCACTCTGCACCCTCCCATCCGTTTGCGTGGACTCTAGCCCGCCGCCGCCTTGCTACGAGTGTGTGGTCAAGCTTTCTCGTACAGTGGCTCGAACCCGGGGAAGGGGAACCCTGTGATTAGCCACAACAATCAGCCCTATTGGGATTGCGCCCGCGCGATCTACGGCGACCAGCTCGCCCACGTCTACGTCATCCATGCCGTGAAGCAGATGCGCGTTCAACTCACCGACGGGCGACGTCTCCTCCTCGACCGGAACGGGAATCAGATCGGCCGCACCCTGCCCCCGGTGCAGCCTGAGGGGCGCTGACCGGGTGCTACGGGGTCGGGGGTGCTTCGAGGCGGTGCACGGTGTACGTCCAGTTGCCCCTTGGGTCGATGGTGGCCCGCACATCATCTATCGCGTTTGCGGCGGCCATCGCGCTCGGATAGGGCCCGTAGAAGTCGCAGAAACCTGGCACGAGCTCGGGGTCGGTGACCATGACCAGGTGCGGCGCGTTCGGATCATCGAGGGCTCCCAGGAGCCGGGCGGCGATGGTGCGGATGTCGTCGGCCATGATCGTCACGCTACCGAGAACGGACGACACTGGAGCCTGACACCAGGTTGAGCTGAGTAGCGAGGGCGCCCCGCGGCTCGGGGGAAGCCAGCGGGGCGCATACACGCGCTCTGTGGGGGGACAGCTGATGCGCGTGCGTGCACCACCGTAGCCCCTGCAGCGCCCGGGGACTAGGGTCTGAAGGCTCATCTATAGCGAGTCCGCAGAGCGCCTCCGTCATGCCAGGAGAGGGGCGGATCGGGGATAGCTGGAAGCACTCACGGCCGGGGCCGTGACACGCTCAGAGATCCCGGATGCGGACCGACCGTGCCGTCTACTGCACGCCGAGAGTGCAGAAGGAGGCCAGTGCGGCGAGGACGGTGATCGCGCAGGCGCTGCCGAGCACGACGACCTCCCACGTGCCGCCCTTGGCGGTCTGCTCGACGGCGGGTTCAATACGGGTGATGGGTGCGGTGCCTGTTGCGGTGGTGATGGTTTCGCTCATGACTGTGACCCCCGTCATCGAGGGTAGCTGGTAGATATCCAGGCGGCGTGCTCCTTCGGGAAGTGGTGCCGAACCGTTACGGCGACCCCCGCTGGAGGCGGGGCGAAGGCCACGGCCGCCCAGGTGGGGGTCGGGAAGCCGTGGCCTTCACTGAGAGAGACGCGATTCGCGGCGAATCGTGACGCCGATCCGTCGATGAGTCCTCAGCGGTGTTCTGGGAAGATGGCGGCGCGGGCCGTCTGGTACTCGGGAACGACCGGCGGCCCGCATCCTGCACACCCGAAGCGGACCGGCCGCGGCGGCGGCCGGTCCGGTCTGGGTCGAGCCGGCCTGGGGGCCGGCGCTGTGTCGCCACCCGTGGGGTGGCTCGTCGTTTGCCGGGGAGCCTTCGGCATCGTACGGGCCGGGCGCCAGTGCGCAAGCCGCTGCGCGGCCGGCTCCGCCGAGATTCTCGACACGCGGCCACTGCGCGGCCTTATTTCGCGCCGAGATTCTCTCCCCCGCCGCCCTCCGGGTGGCGCTCCGGTTCCCGTCCCTGCTCGGCACATTCGTGCCTCCCCGGCAAACAACGAGGGGGAAGAGAGGGAGGATCTGATGGTCACCACAGCAACGAAGGCCCGGAAGACGACACGGCCGCGCGTGAGTGTGGAGGAGCGCAAGCAGCAGGCGGAAGCATTGCACGAGCAGATCGCGATGCAGGTCGAGCAGCTGCGCGACACCGGCGCGTGGGAGCGGTTCCTGGCGTTCTCGTCCGCGTTCCACACCTACTCCCTGTCCAACGTTCTACTCCTGCTGCAGCAGTGCCCGGAGGCGTCTCAGGTGGCGGGGTTCCGGAAGTGGCTGACCTTGGGACGAGCGGTGCGGAAGGGTGAACGGGGCTTGCGGATCATCGGCTACTCGACCAAAAAGGGAACCCGTCTGAACGACGACGGGGAGGAGGAAGAGACCAGGTCGCCGCGGTTCCCGATCCTGTCCGTGTTCGACGTCTCCCAGACCGATGTCGTCGACGCGGAGCTTGCCGCAGCTGGTGAGCTCACCCAGCGGATCGAGGGCACCGACGATCACGGCATCATCGCCGCCTTGACGGGGCACCTCGAGCGGGAGGGCTGGAGCGTGAAGCGTGAGCCGATGCCAGGCCGGAAGAACGGATACGCCCGGCCCTCGGACCGGTCGGTCGCGATCCGGGCGGACCTCTCCCCCGCGCAGGCTGCCAAGACCCTGATTCATGAGACGGCGCACATTCTCGCCGGGCACGTCGAGGATCTCGACGACTACGCCGAGCACCGCGGCCGCGCCGAGACTGAAGCCGAGTCGGTCGCCTATGTCGTGGCGGGCATGCTCGGTCTGGACACCGCCGCCTACTCGATCGGCTACATCGCGGGATGGGCCGACGCGGATTCTGCTCTGATCCGGTCGACCGCCGCGGTGGTGCTGCGGGTCGCGCACCAGATCCACGACATTCTCAACCCCGCACCCAAGGAAAAGCTCAGCGAGGAGTGAGGTGGTGTCGGCCGGCCCCACCCCGGGGGCCGGCCACGAGGGCGCGGTGCCCCTCGTGCTCCCCACCAGACCGCCGTGGGGCGCGGTGTGGTGGGTCTACCGAGACCGGCCCGGGACCAGGAAACGCAGCGGGTTTCGCCGAGCTCGCGCGGCCGCAGCAGCCGTGTGCTCGGCCTCGAGCATGGCCTTGTAGCGCTGCCGGTCGTCGATGCTCTGGATGATCGAGGTGGTCACGAACAGGGTGGTGCCGATCCACTGCGGCGCCATCGCCCAGCCTGAGGTCTCGATCCCGGCGCCGTTGAGCGCCAGCTGCAGCACGCTCCCCGCGGCGAGGACGACGAGTCCGACAAACCCAGCGATCCGCAGGCCTCGGTAGAGGCCGTCGCTGACCGCTCCGGGGTAGCGCCTGTAGTCCTCGTCCATGCACCCACGGTAGCTCCCGCCCCCGACACGGGAAAGATCAGGCCGCCCGGTGCCGGCGGCAGGACGGGATGAGGCCCGGCCGCCGCCGGCGTCCGCTGTCTCACTGAGCGGAGCCGGCCAGAGGCCGGCGCTGAGGCGCCACCCCGAGGGGGTGGCTTGTCGTTTTGCCTGGAAGCCTTCGGCAGCATCCGGGCGAGTCCGGTGGGCGCAAGCCGCTGCGCGGCCGGCCCCCCCGAGATTTTCGGCACGCGGCCACTGCGTGGCCTTATTTCGCGCCGAAATTCTCTCCTCCACCGCCCTTCGGGTTGCGCGCCCCGCCCAGTCCCTAGCGGCGGTAAACCGCCTTCCAGGCAAAACAACAAGGGGAAGAGAAAGGACAACAGATGACCAGCTATCTGGGCGTGAAGATCGACGCGGAGGGGTCAATCCACATCGTGGAGTTCGCCGCTGAGGACGTGCACGACCGCCTCGCCGCGCTCTATCGGCTGATCGGCTGCGACGTGGTCGAGACGGTCGACGTCCACCACGGCGTCACCGTGTGGGTGGACGAGGAGGGTCTGTACCGACAGGACCCGAACCCGATGCTCACCGCCGTGGTCCGTCAGTCGGTGCCGCAGCAGACGCCGATCCATGGGGCGGGGGTGTTCCTGGCCTCGACTGAGGACGGGGATATCGCGTCCCTGTCCCAGGACCAGGCTCTCGCCGTCGTCCAGTGGTGGCTGCACTCAAGCCCCACCGCGGACCTCGCCGCCGCCAGCTTCGTCTAACCCCCGCAGTACCCAAAAGGTCAGGGACCGAAACAGTCGTAATGCTTCGGTCCCTGACCACTACGAAACACCCTATCTGAAGGAGATTCATCGTGGCCAAGACCACTACCCCCACCGCTGCCGCCCCCGTGGTGAGCATCGAGCAGATCGACCCGAACCAGGTCGAACTGGACCCCAACATCCGCACCCAGGTCATCCTGCCGCCCGAGTTCGTCGAGTCGATCCGCGCCGAGGGCGTCCGGGAGCCCGTCCTGGCCCGCCGCACCCCAGACGGCACCGTGTACGTGTACGACGGCCAGCGTCGCCTCCTCGCTGCCCGTGAGGCGGGCGTGACCTCCATGCTCGCCGTGTTCGGTCTGGAAGACGCCACCGGCACCGAGACGGGGCGCATCCAGGATCAGCTGCGCACCTTCGCCCGCGCCGACCTGGCCCTCACCGACCGGATCGCCGCCTACGAGCAGCTGGCCCTGGATGGCATCAGCGTGGAGAAGATCGCCAAGACGGCGGGCCAGACCGCGGAGCACGTGACCGGCGCGCTGACCGTGGCGAAGTCGGCCAAGGCCACCGAGTACGCCGGATACAGGACGTACAGCCTGGACCGGCTGTTGCTGATCGCGGAGTTCGAGGGTGATGAGGACGCTATCTCGGCGGTCACTGACTGCGACGACGAGGACCTGGAGTTCGTCGCCCAGGAGCAGCGCGACGAGCACGTGATCCGCGTCCGCCAGGCCGAACTCATCGCCCAGTACGAGGCCGAGGGGCTGACCGTCGTGCGGCGCTACGACTGGTCGACCATGACCGAGCTGGGTCGCCTTACCGACGCCGACGAGGACGCGGACGAGCGCCCCGCCCTTGACCCGGAGGCCCACAAGGCCTGCCTCGGGCACGTCGTGCGAGTCGAGGTCTACGGGCTCGATGAGAGCGACGTGCAGGTCACCGCGTACTGCACCCGCAAGGAGCTGCACCGCTCCATCTACCGCAACTACAACACCGCCGCCCGCGCCGCGGCGGATGAGCCGGAGCTGACCCCCGAGGAAGCCGAGGCCCGTGCCGAGGCGGAGGCAGAAGCGAAGCGTCAGGAGCGACGGACTCTGATCGCGAACAACAAGGCGTGGAACACCGCGACCACCGTCCGCATCGACTGGCTCAAGTCCCTGCTGAGCCGGAAGAAGCTCCCGACCGGTGTGGGGTCGTTCGTCGCGGTCACGATGACGCGGCACCGCTGGGACCTCAGCAACGACAACGACGGGATCGCGGGCGACCTGCTCGGCATCACCGGCTACAACAACCGGGAAGCCATGGCCGGACAGGTGGAGAAGACCCCGACCCGCGCCGCCTATGTCTCCCTCGCCGTGGCGTTGTCCGCGCGGGAGCACGCGACGAGCAGGGAGTCGTGGCGGCACCCGCGCGCGGAGCACGCGGCGTACCTGCGCCAGTTGGAGACGTGGGGCTACCACCTGTCCCCCGTGGAGCGGATCGCGGCGGGCTATCAGCCCGACCCCGAGCCCACCAGCGCGGACGTGGATACGCCCGCCGAGGCGGTCGACGTCGAGTCCGAGTCCGAGTCCGCTGAGGCCGTCGCGGCCTGATCCGGCAAGGGGGTGGGGCAGCTACACGCTGCCCCACCCCCCACTAATCGAAAGGAGAAGCACCATGGCGATCGATGACCAGGTGAAGGACCGCACCGACAACGAGCTGGGCAAGCTTCACCAGCTCGTGCTCAACGAACTCGTCGGCGACCAGGACCGACTCGAAGCGATCACCGAGGAGATGCGCGAGCGTGGCCTGCTCACCGCACCGCCGCCCGTGTCGGACGATCCCCGCATGTGGTGGATGACCGACGGGCAGGCACGCGGCTGGGTGGGCGATGTCGGAGAGGCATCCGACCTCGAACGGGTCCGAGGGTGGCTCATCCTCGCAGAGGTCGAGATCCCCGAAACGATCACCGGCCAGCTCGACGTGATCCGCGCCGATGCGATCGAGTCCGGGTCCGAGGAGTCGGACCTGGCTACCTATGCGGACGTGTTCGAGTACGTGTGCGATGGCTGCTACCTCGAACCAGATGGCAAGCCGGGAGCCGTCAACTACGCCCCCGGAGCGGACCCGGTGTCGATCGCCTACGCGATCGTCCTCGGGTACGAGCAGGGCATCCGCCACCTGCTCGGCCAGCTCCGCGACGCGGAGGGAGCGGCGTCGTGAGCGGCCAGCCGCTCCCCCACACCCGCGCCCGGCCCCAGGCCGGTCGGGGCGTGGTCCTGGCGTTGGCCGTGCTGGGTGGGCTGCTGCTCGTGGTGCTGCTGTGCAGGTCCGTCCTGCCGTAAGAGTGGCGGCGGCCGGCCCCACCCCGGGGCCGGCCCGGAGGGGCTCTCGCCGGCCCCTCCGACCACCCCAGGCGTCCGCGCCCTCCGGTCACGGCAGAACGGGACGGGTCGCCGGTCGTGTGGTCGGCTGCAGGGGCCGGGCGCCGGTGGGGTGTCCGGTGCATCGAAGGGTGGATCGTACTTCCGGCCGCTCTCCGCCTGTCAAGCGCCGCGCCTCGCCCCGATGGGTGCATGGTTCGGGAAGGTGCTCCGCACCTGCGGTCCAACACTCGTGCAGGCGGGTGGGGGCGGGAGCGTCGCTTGACAGGCTCCGGCGGCCGGCAGGACGGTCCCCTTATTCAATGAACCGGTCACATCCGATACCGCGAATCAGTGAAGGAGAAGGACAGATGAACACCAAGACCAAGCGGGCAGACAAGCTCTCCGCCACCCTCTACATCACCGCCGTGGGCGTGATCGTCGTCGGCGTGATCGTCGGGTTCGTCCTGTTCCTGGTCGGGCAGGGCACCGCATCGGTGATCGTCTCGATCGTCGCGGTCGGGGTCGGGGTGCTCTTCCTCGCTGCGGGGTTCGTCACCGCGCAGATCGCTGACCGTCACCGCCACTTCGGCCGCTGAAAGGGGGCATGGATCATGAGCGTCATCGTCTACACCAAGGCCGGGTTCTGCGGTCAGTGTAAGGCCACCGAGACCGCCCTGGACCGGGCAGGGATCGTCTACGAGCCCCGCCTGCTGGAGGACCAGCCGGAGAGCGTCATCGAGGACTTCAAGACCCGCATCGGGCTCACCGCCCCCATCGTCATCACCGACACCGAGGCAGGGTCGTGGGCGGGCTTCCGACCCGACCTCATCAGCGCCCTCGCCGCCGCCTGAACCAGACAAGGAGACCCGACCGTGTACACGCTCTCCTACCCCGTCGTCGACGTCGACGGATGCGCGGTGGTCGACGTCGACGGCGAGAACCAGACGTGCGCGTGCGGCAACGACACCTACGCCGCCGACTGGTACGCCGCCGACACCACGGGCGCGGTCACGTTCTGCTGCAGCGCCAGCACGAACCCGGACGAGCACACCCTCTGTCCCGCCTGCGGACGCCTCTACCGCAACGCCGACCTGTTCACCGGCACCGCGACCGCGATCGCCCGCTACGACACCCACTCCCCCGCCTTCCTGGCCGCGCACGAGCAGTACGAGGGTGACGCCTACGGAAGGGATCGGTCATGAGCATTGACCTCGCCGCGCTCACTCCGGAGCAGCTCGAGGTGTATGTCGCTGGCTACGCCGACGCCCTCGACGCCCACCAGCACGACGCCGCCGTCATGCAGCAGATCACCGACGACGCCCTCACCGACCTCGCCCGCGCGCAGGCCGAGCTCGCGCAGGCTCTCGCGGACGTCGAACGGTACTACCGCATCGCGTTCTCACCCCGCCCCGACGTCCGGGCGGTGGTGCCGCATGGGGAGATGGAACGGCGACGTGCTGCACTCTACGAGCGCCCCCGCGATTCGAGCCTTAGGCCTGCATCATGAGCACCGCAACAGGGCTCAGTAATGCATTACATTACGCGATGTTTTGCATTACAATAATGCTATGGCGGTGACCTTCTCCTCGAGCGCTGACAAGCACGGTATCGACCGTGCGGATGCGCTTCTGGCTATCCGTACCCGCCTGGTTCACGTCCAGAAGTTCGACGACGCCCGCGACGGCGGGCCGCGCCCTGACCTGTTCATCGGGAGAGCTTCGGACGGGACCATGTTGGAGGTGATGGCGGTAGTGACGCCACCACGGGACCTGTTCATCTTCCACGTCATGCCGCTTCGGCGGAAGACGTGGGATCGAGTCAAAGGGAGCCGAGGATGACTGGCAAGGACGAGCACATTAAGACCATCGACGATCTGTTCGCGGCGGCCACGCCCGAGCAGGAAGCGCTCGGAGAGCGCCTTGCCGCTCGCGCCGAAAGCGACGACGACGCGGCCCTCCCCGCGGACGCTGTCGTGGAGTGGGCGACGGGCCCGGAGGACGGATTCGAGTTGCTCGAACAGGCACTCGGATCGTCCGAGGCTGTCGAGCGAGCCACGGGCGGCCGCCCCTCACTGACCGGAGCGCGGGGCAAGTCCCCGATGATGAGCCTGCGCCTCACTCCAGACCTCGACGCGGCGCTTCGCGCGCGCGCCGCGCGGGAACACCGCAAGCCCAGCGCGCTCATGCGCGACGCCCTGGCACGCTACCTCGACGCCTCCTGATCATGACGCCGACCGCTGCCCGAACACCCACGCCGCCTGGGGCGCGGGGATGAGCGACGAGATTCCCGCGATCGGCAACGCGACGGCGGCGAACGCGGAGCTATCGCCCGCGGTGCTGCTGTCGATCATCGCGGGCAAACCCTCACCGGAGGTCGCCGCGCGGGTCCGCTCGGTGCTGGAGCACGCCGCGATCGAGGCGGTCTACGAGGACGGCCCGGTCGGCGTAGATGACCCGGTGCTGACGTTGGACTTTCAGCACTCGTTCACGCGCCGCGAGGTGATGATGCTGCTCTCCGAGCTGCACTCCCTCGAACTCGGATAGCCGACCGCTCCGAGGTGGCTCGCCGGCCCTTTCCGAGGGCCGGCGGCGAGGGCTCGGCGCCCTCGCGCTCCCCCAATCACGGCAACGGCTGGGATGAGTAGGGAGGGGTGGTTGACGCCCCGCCCGCGTCCCGGCAGCCCTGGACGGGCGCCGGGCTGAGCGGCCCGGGGACAACCACGGATCGCGGATGCCAGCCGCCCGAGAGCGGTCGCCCCCAATGGTGCACAGCACACCTCTCGGTGGGTGTCCTGCACAGTGGGGACGACCGCCGCACCCTTCAGTCGCGGTGCGCTTGGAACTGGCGGGTGCTGATCCCGGGGGTAGCTAGTCCCGACGATTGGGAGCAGCTGCGCTGCGCCATCCCTGGTGTCGAGTTGCACTCGATGAGGCCGTGCACAGGCCACACCGCTCCCTACGCGACCACGCCTACGGGACGGAACGTGTGGCCTGTGTGCGGCCGGGTGGAGGGTCCCGCTGTCCACCTGTGGGCAGCACGAGCCCGAAGGAGAGAGCTCGTGCTGTCCACAGGTGGTCAGGGGGATCAAGACCGCACCCACCTTGACGCCGAAGGCGTCACTCCCCCACCGTCGCCGGCGCCGCCGACGCGGCCTCACGGCGACGCGGGCGACGACCCTGCTGGCCCGGACCACGGGCACCGGTGGCGCGCAGACTCTTCTCGTTCCACCCGGCCCGCAGCGCCGCCTGCCAGGCCGAGTCGTGCGCGGCCTGCGCGTCACGAAGCCGCGCCTCCAAAGACTCGACCTCGTTCGAGGCGACCACGATCGCGCGCACCGCATCGACTCTCGCGTTGGTCTCCGCCTCAACCAACCGGCGCGCGACTGCCACCGACGCTTCAACATTCTGGATGGGCTCATTCATGAGGCAAGCCTAAAGGACGACCGCTCACGACGGTCAGCGACCTCCCGGTCGCGCTGGGAGCACCCGTCTGGACCCGCTTTGCGAGTCAGAGTCAGGAGCAAGCTGTCAGGTTACATGCTGTAACCTGATCTCACCGCGGCTGAATGGCCTCGGTGGTCCCCGCGCCATGTGGGTGCGGGGTCGCTGCGCTGGCGTGGATTGGAGCTGCTCGTGAGGCGTTCGCAGCTGTTCGGCCGGTCGCGGCGGGAGAACTCGGAGTCGCCGCGCGACAAGAGGTACGTGGTGTACGTGAACGCTGAGGAGCAGGCCGCGTTGGAGGCCCGCGCCGTGGTCGCGGGCGGGATCACTGTGCCGCGACTGCTGGTGGAGTCGGCGATGAACGCGAACGTTCAGACCCGCTCGGACGTGCGGAAGTTCATCACGGGTGTCTTCGAGCTGCAGGACGGGTTGGCGGCGATCGGGAACAACGTCAACCAGCTCGCAAAGTTCGCCAACACGGAGCGCGTCTACCCTTCCGACGCGGAGGCCACGTTCGAGGAAGTCCGGCGCGTGGCGCGGCTCATCGAAGCGACCGTACAGTCCTGGGATCTGACGTGATCCCCAACGTCGTCGAGGGCGCCAACATGACCGGGCTGGTCTCCTACCTGGCCGGCCCTGGCAGGCAGAACGACCACACCAACCAGCACGTCATCGCGGGGTCGCGGTACGTGGAGATGGAGTTCGCGGGCGCCCCTCTGGGCCGGGCCGATGTGGTGTCGCTCGCTCGCCACATCGACGCGCCACGCAGGGAGCATGACGTCGACTGCCGCCGCTCGGTGAAGCAGGTCGACGCCGAGACAGGGAAGGTGTCGTACCGAAAGGTCGACGCCGGTGTGTTCCACGTCTCCCTGTCTCTGTCGGCCGACGAAGGCGAGCTGACGGACGAGAAGTGGGCGGAGATCGCGCACGACTACATCGACCGGATGGGGTTCGGCGCCACCGACGACGCACCCAGTGTTCGATGGGCGGCGATCCGTCACGGCCTGTCGAAGAACGGCAACGACCACATTCACCTCGCCGTGTCGATCGTGCGCACCAACGGTGCGAAGGTCGACCTCGGCTACTCCCATCGGCGGTCTCAGATCGTCGCCGGGGAGCTCGAGCGGGAGCACGGCCTGCGGGTGTTGGAGACCCGGGACATGGGCGTCGGATCGCGCGGTGTGAAGCCCGCCGAGCAGGCCCGAACGGTGCGGGAGGGGCTGCCCGAGACCGAGCGCGAGAGGCTGGAAAGGGTCGTGCGTGCCGCCGCGGCTGCGTCGCGCAACGATCTGACATTCGTCGACGCCGTCCGCGCGTCGGGCGTGATGATCCGCCCCTACTACGCCAAGGGGTCACGCGCTCAAGTGACCGGTTACTCCGTGGCCGCGCGACCTCGAGCGGGCAGCGACCCGGTGTGGTTCGGTGGAGGGCGGCTGTCCCGCGAGCTCACCCTTCCGCGGCTGCGTGACGCGTGGGGACCGACCTCGCCCGCCGTCCAGGAAGCGGCCTGGCGGTCGACCCGCGATGGGACCTCCCGAGTGAGCTCACCGGGAGCTGCGTCGACGAAGTCGTGGGAAGCCGCGGCGACACAGCTGAAGGCTGCAGCGGAACGACTCAAGAGCACTCCCGCGACCGATCGAGCCGCGTGGACCTCCGCTGCCCGCGAGGTCGCTGGCGTCTACTCCGCGTGGTCCTACCGGGTCGAGGGAGCCAAGCCTGGGCCGCTGCGCGAGGTGTCCAGGCAGCTCGGGAAGATCGCTGCGACACCCGCTCGCGACGCGACGCGATCGCCGTCTACGAGTCCTCGGCTTATCGCGGCCGAGACTGGGATGCTGCTCATGGTCGCGTCCGGCCAGGCATCCTCCGATCTGGCCTATCTCATGCTCGCCCGGCAGCTGACCGCGATGACCCGAAGCATCATCGAGTGGAAGGACCAGGCCGGCCTTACCCGCGAAGCCGAGCGCACCGAGCGGGCTCTCACGGCCACGCTCGCCGCAGTCCAACCGGCGGGTGCGCCGGCCTCTCCCCCGGTACCGAAGACCTCCGAGGAACGGGCACGCGACCGGCTCCGAGAGATCCGAGAGGCGCAGACCAGGAACGCCCGTGGCGGTTCCCCCGGAACCGATGGGAGCGTCCCGTACACAAGGCGTCGGCACGGTCCCACCCAGGGGCCGACGCTGGGCCGGTAGGCGAGCTCAGACGCGCTGAGGGGCCCGGCACGCCACGTGCCGGGCCCCTCTCGGACCGTGTTCGGAGTAACACCGTCACATGTTGAGCGTGCGGTCCTTGCCCTGGCCTCGGCCGGTGTTCTTCCTGGCTTTGGGTGCGGCCGTCTTGGCGACTTGCACCGCGGCGTTGGGTGGGGTGCGGCGACCGCGTTCGGTGACCATGCGTGAGTCGATCAGCTGCGGGTCCACGTTCCGGTTAGTCAGGCTCTCCCGGAGCCGGTCGAGCCGCTGGGGTGTGTCCCAGTCGGCGGCCTTGGCTCGGTAGTCCTCTGCCGTCGACCGCTCCGCGGGCGTTCGAGGCTGACCGGCCCGCTCGTGCGCCGCAGCAGCGCCGTGCTGGGCCACCTGAGTGGCCTGTGCCGCGGCGGCGTGTCTGTCGTCGATGTCGTGCGGGACGTCGGCCGAGGCGGTGCGCGGCGCCGCTTTGACGTCGGCGAGGCGAGCTTCTTCCGTGCTCGCCTCGGCCGCGGCGGCGTCGCGAGCCGCGGCGTCCTCCCGCAACCGCTCGACCGGCTGCTGCCCCGACGTAGCGTTCAGCGCGGCCTCCTGTTGCGCTGCGTCCGTGCCGAGCCTGTCGGCGTGGCCGTCCGCCCAGTCCGCCCGCCCGAGCGCCTCATTCGCCTCTGCACGGGACCGGTCCGCTTCGCCCGTGAGCGCGGCGGCTGCGTCGTCGAAGCGTTCGGCGTTTTCGAACTGCGCCACGTCGTCGGTAGAGCCCCGGTCCCAGTCGATACCTCCACGGAGCTCGCTCGCCTGTTCGCGCTGCTCACTCGCGAGTGTGTCGTAGGCGTTCGCTTCCGCGAGCAGGAACTCGGCCTTGGCCCGGTCGACGTCGGAGCTAGCACGCAACCGGGTCTCGGCCGCGCGCTTGTCGGCGATCTCCGCCGCGGCAGCCATCACCTCTGCCGGCGGCGCGGAGAGTGTCGAGATGTCGACCCCGTACCGGTCACGGACGTTCTGCGCGATCGCGGCGTCCGCGTCGGCGATCGCCTTGGCGGTGGCATCGTCAGGCGCGTGCTCACGCCACCTCGACGCGATCTCGTACTTCTCCGCGATCGTGTCCGGCGTCGCGGTGTCCCACCAGCGAGAGTCGTGCACGGGCCGCAGCTGCGCCAGCTCGGACGCGCGCTGGGCGTCCAGCTGCGCCTGCAGGGCTCGGGCGGCTTGCTCGCTGCGTGCCTGTGCTGCACGCAGCATGTCTTGCCGTGCCGCGCTGATCCTCCCGGCCAGCTGCGATGCGGCGAGCAGGATTGTCTGCATCGTGCGGGTCGCGTGCTGGGTGGGGTCTTCGTGTTCGTGTTCCATCGGATGCCTCCTAGGCGTCTCAGCGGTCAGGTGAGGGGTTGGATGTCGGTGGCCAGCCACGGATCCGCGGGCGCGGTCCGGGCGAGCTGCACGAGCAGGTCACCCACAACGACGTCGACCGCTTCGCCCTCGCCGTCGAGGACCTCGACGGCATCGCTCGTGGCCGCCGGCACCGGCAGCTCGTCGAGGTCGACCGCGCCCGGGTGAGCCAGGTAGCCGGTGATGCGGGTGTCCCAGTCGGGCAGGTCGCGGTGGGCGAGCAGGTGCACGATCGCGGCCGCCACCGCGGCGGGCCCCCGCTGATCCGGGTAGCTGCCCGCGGGCGGCTCGACGTAGGGCAGCGGGTCGAGCACGGTCGTGCTCTGCGCTTTGACCGCCTCGGCAGGGAATGGTGAGGTCCCCTTGGTCATCAGCGACTCCATGTGCGGGCGCGCATGGTCCCGCCACCACACGCTCTTACCGGTGCGACCGTCGAGGTTCAGATGCTCCCAGGCCCGCCAGAGTGCGTCGAGGACGTCTTCTGCTTCGGGGTAGCGCCACCAGTCCCCCACCCACATCCACGGTTGCCCGTCGATGCGGCGCCGGTAGACGTTCCTGAGGTACTCGCGCACGAACTCGTTGACGCTGCCGTAGACCAGCTCCTTCGGTTCGCTCTCCTCCTCTTCTGGCTCGTCGACGTCGGTGTCTTCGCCGAGCTCGTCAGGGTTCACGCCCATGTCCGCTCCCAGCTCTGCTGCTCAGCGCGGACCTTCGCCGCTTCCGCCTCGAGGTCGGTGAGGGTCTTCTGCGCGCCCGGGTCGTGGGCGCGCACAGACGCGGCGATCGCGTCAGCGTGCTCGGTTTCCATCCAGGGGATCGTGCGCACCATCGTCGCCGGCGCGCCGGAGGCGAGGACCACGGCGCGGCCGCGGGGCAGAGCCCGGAGATCTCCGATCTCCATGATCGCCTGGCGCTGCAGCTGGAACGACGTCGACCGTCCCTGCCGGGAGTGGGTGACGGTGCTGGTCTGCTTGTCGTAGTTGCCGATCAGTCGGCTGAGCCTGCCGAGGAAGTCGTCTTCGTCGTCACCGCCGCCGTAGACCTTCACGTTTGCGGCGCTCCACAGCTGGTCCATGCCCTCCTTGCCCCACACCCGGACGCCCTGCGACCAGGCCTGCAGGATGGTCATGAGCAGGATCCCGCGGGAGCCGTAGTGGGAGTACAGCTGCGGCAGTTCGCGCCACAGGCACACGTTCGCGGCCTCGTCCAGGACGCACACCATCGGTACTCGGAGGCGGCCGCCCTGCTCGGTGGCGTATGCCTCGGCCGCCTCGGCGACCTCCGCGGTCAGGGCGGTGACGAGGGTGGAGGCGGTGCCGGCTCCCTCGCGGGAGAGGGAGTAGAGGGTCCCGGTGGTGCGCACGAACTCGTGAGCGTCGAACCGGGGCCGGGAGTCGTAGGGGCCGGCGCCGGTGATCCAGGGCCGGATCTGTGCGTATTGGAGGCAGGCGAGCATCTTCGCTGCGGTCTCGAACACGCCCGAGCGCTGATCGGGCGCGGCGTTGTCGTTGCCGCGCACGCTGGCGGCGTCCGTGGTGAACCCGTGCCGGGCGAGGATGTCGACCACCTCGGTCACGGAGATTTCCGTGGTCCACATGTACGCGTCGATGATGGAGCGCTGATCCAGCGCGGCCGCGAGCAGGAAGCTCTTCACCAGGTTCTCGCCCTTGGGCTCGAAGAAGGCATCCCCCTTCGCGCCGTCCGCCTTCGAGCCGTTGGCGAAGTGGCTTGCCAGCTTCGCCGCCCGCACGTCCGCCGTGGTCAACGCCTCCCGATACCGGGGGTCCAGCGGCTCGGGGACGATGTACGCCAGAGGGTTCCACCACCAGGTGACCGGCTCCATGGCGATCTGTTGCGGGTCGAACACCCACACCCGCCCCTTCTCAGCACGGATGTCCCGCGTCGAGTCGACCAGGTCCCGCTTGTTCGATGTCGACAGCACCGGACCCACCGCGTTCACGATCGCCGGGATGCACCGCGACGTCGACTTTCCCGTCCGCGGCCCGGCGATCTCCATATAGACCTCCTCGAGGCCCGAGATGAATTCGCGGTTCCCGACAACCGTGCGCCCCACCGAGATCCCGGTCCAGGTGCCCCCGAACTTCTCCGCCTTGCCCCGCAGCGCTCGCGCGTCGGTGTACGCGGCGAGGGCCGAGCCCTGACCCATGTACCGGGAGAACCGGTCGACGCGGGTCCGCTTCTTCGAGGCACGCCGCACGGGGATGCTGATGAGCACCGCCGCGGCGGTGAGCAGCACGGCGGCGCCGACCAGCAGCAGCGTCGCGGAGCCCGGCCAGAGCACGGATCCGCTGCCGATGCCGAAGAACGCCTTGACGGGGTTCTCGCGGGTATCGGCGTTGACGCCGTCCCATTCCGAGCCCACCCGGAAGGCCAGATAGACGCCCACGAGCACCAGGACTCCCCCGATGCCGAGTGCGAAGAGGATGAGCTGGTCTCGGCCGCTTCCCGGTTGGCTGCGGCGGTTCGGTTCACTCATCGCTGGGGTCCTCCTTCAAGGATCGTGGTGAGGTCTGCCGCGAACTCCGTGTAGGCGGGGGCAGCGGGTGCCTGCCCGGTGCGGCGGGTGTTCTCGTCCCACGGCATCACCCACACCCGGGGCACTCCCCCGCCGATGCGGTGAGCGAGCTCCGTGAGCGGCTTGGGGAGCTTGCCCGGGGCGTCGGCGGTGAGGACCAGGCCGTGCAGGCGCACGTGCGGGACTTGACCTGCCGCCCACTGCCGTGCGGCGTTCTGTGCCGCGCGCAGGCCCGCGTAGTGGGTGCGGGCGGCGAGGACGACGTCGACGAGTGCGCCGTCCGGGTACGCCGGCCAGGCACGGCCGATGCCGGCCCACCCGGTGCCGAGCCGGGTGAGGGTGTCCACGCCGGCGCCGCCGTGCACCCCGACCACCCACAGCGACGCCTGCGCGCGCACCGCCCGCGCGGGGAGCGCGTCGACCAGGTCGGGGACCGTCACGAACGGCTGCGGCCCCGATACGCGCGAAGCTCGCACCTGCCGGCCAGGATCGAGTACGGGTGCCTGTTCGGGCTTGGTCAGGTACGGGTTCTCGGCCGGTTCTGGGGTGTGGCGGCTGAACCTGCTGGGGGCGTTCATGCGTGCTCTCCCGGGGTGACGATCGCGGACAACGGATCCTTGGTGCCGCAGAAGGCGCAGAAGTTCTCGCTCACGTCCGTCTCTCCCCCACAGCTCCGGCACGTGCCCTGCTCGACGAGGCGGGTCTGCCCGGGCCGGGGTTCATCGACGCTATGGTCGGGCCGGAGGGTCTGCACGTACCCGTCACCGCTCACGGCGACGTCGAACGTCCCGCCGCCGGGTTCCGTGGCTCGCAGCCGGACCGGCCGTCCCAGCTCTCGGGCGCGGGAGGCGGTGTAGGCGATCACGCCCGTGCGGGTGCGGCTGATGGTGTCGCCGGCGAGCGGGTAGGAGGTGTCGTTGACCACCAGCTCGCCGGTGGCGTCGTCGCGGAGGGTGGAGCGGATGACGGGGAAGGAGGGGACGGGGATGGTCATGGGTTACTCCTCGGTGCGGGCGACTCGGGTGACGACGGCGGTTTGGCGGGCGAGGTCGACGCCGATGCTGTCGGCGTCGATGACCCGTCCGTAGCTCTTGGCGTCCTCGGGACCCCAGGAGACGGTGTGCTCCCGGCCGACGACGATCACCGCGTCTCCCTTGTGAAGGGTGGCGGCGGCGTTCTGGCCGAGCTCGAACTTCGCCTCGACGAAGTGGGTGGTCGGGTTGGGGTGCTCGAGGTACTTCCCGGCCCGGTATTCGCCGGTGTTCTCGATGACCCGGAACTTGGTGATCTGGACGTTGCCGGCCTGGACGGTTTCGACGTCGGCGGCGAGGTTGCCGGTGATGGTGCGCGGTGTGGACATGTGCTGCTCCTTACTCGTGAGGGGTGGGATGGCCGCCGGTTAGGACGCATCCCGGGCCGCTGTCGCCAGGGCGGCGATGCGGGCGATGTGGTCGGGTCGGAACCCGGACCAGTGGTCGTGCTCGTCGACGACCACGACGGGTGCGGCGAGGTAGCCGAGTTCCTCGGTGACGTACTCGAGCGCGGCCGGGTTCGTGGAGAGGTCGACGGGGTTGTAGGGGATCCCGGAGCGGTCGAGAGCGGTCTCGGTGGCTTTGCACTGCACGCAGTCGGGTTTGGTGTAGACGGTGATGCGGTCGGTCATGACAGCAGACCTCCGGGGGTGAGGGATCCGTCGGTGTGTCCGACGTCGATGTGGAAGTGGTTGCAGGTGTCGTCGAACGGCTGCAGGTGCACCAGCTGCAGCGAGATCCCGGCCGCGGCGCGGCAGGAGGACTGGCCCACGTTGGTGCCGGTGGGGACGATCGGGTCGAGGATCTGGATGAGCTTGATCGAGTCGTCATCGGCGCCGGTGAGGGAGTGTCCGTTGAGGCGGTAGAAGTCGACGGCGTGGCCGCCGCCGTTGATGTAGTGGCTGGACGCGGTGCCGGCGCCCTCGATCTGTCCCGTGCACTTGCGGTTGATGTCGGAGACTCCGACGTTGTCGAAGGAGCGGACGGCGATGACGATGATCTGCAGGATCCGCACATCCACGCCGCAGTCGGGGACGGTCTGTCCCTCGGCGATCCACCGGATCTCCTTGATGTGGTCCGGGGTAGAGCCGACGAGCTTGCCGGCATCGACGGCGGCCACAAGCTCCTGCGCCAACGCGACCGCGTCACCACTGACCGCGCACCCACCCGCTCCCGCGGGAGCGCCGGTGGGACCCGCACCACCGGACGGCGCGGGTGCGCCGGAGACGGCACCGGTGAGGGCGTCGACGATGCGCTGGGCGCCATCGACGTACTTCGTGTAGTGGTCGGGGTCGGCGTTGCGCTGCACCGCGTGCGCAGCCCGGGACGGCGGCAGCGTCGACCAGTCCGGCACGTTCACGAGCCGGTCGTAGAACAGGCCCGCCGCGGCCGCGGGATCCATACGTTGCTGGACGGTTCCCCACGAGGACTGCTGCTGGAACAGCCCGATCGAGTCCGCGACGGATCCGTCCGGGTTGATCGCGCCGTCGCCGTAGTCGATGTTGACCAGCGAGGACTCCCCCATCGCGGTCATCACCCCGATCAGCTGCGCCTGCGTCGGGAGCTGCCGCTGCGCGGCGACATTCATGATCGTGGCGGCGTTCCCGAGCTGCTCGGGCGTGAACCCGTCCACGGTGAGACCGGGCGGGAGGGTGACGGTGCTGCTGCCGCCCTGGCCGCACGCGGCCGCCGTCTGCGTACTCCCCATGACGCCGATGCTGAGGATCAGCACGAGCATTGCGACCACCGCGGCCGCGGCCCCACCAAACGCCTTCACGAGGTCCTCTATCCGTTCTGTCGATCCGGGGGCACGATGTCCCACACCAGCCAGGCCGAGGCGGTGTCGGGCCGGAACAGCCGAACCTCATAGGTGCCGGCGTCGGTCGGGACCGCGATGCGGCCGTTGTTGGTCCACGTCTCCTCCAGCGGCACCGGGCTCCCGGTGACGCCATGGATCGGAACGTTGACCGGGTCGGTGTACTGGTAGGCCTGCTGCGCCTGCTCGGACAGGTGCGGAGCGAGCAGCTGCCACCAGGCGTCGTAGGGCAGGTCCTTGCGGGCGAAGATCGCGACCGTGTCGACGGCGGCCTGCGCGGCCGCCGTCTGCGCCTGCGACAGCGCATCCCCGGTCACGGCGGTGTCGTCGTCCTGCGCCGCCGTCGGCGCCGGCGACCCCTCCCCCGCCGCGGTGGGTGCGCCGGGTGTCGACGTCGGGCCGGTCGACGTCGACGGCGCCTCCCCCGGCGTCCCGCTGCCGGGTGGGCCCGCGACGCATCCGGTGAGGGCGAGGGCGGCGGCGATCGCCACGGCGCTGACGCCGGCGAGTCGGTTACTCCCAGTCGTCATCGGGGTCCTCCTGCAGGTCGGGGCTGGTGGTGGGGTCGCCGAGGNGGGGCGGCGGCCGACCTTGATGAGGAACTTCCCGCGGCCGGGCGGGATGGCCTCGCCGGTGCGCTCATCGAGCACCCCCGGGTCGGACCAGGACCCGATCAGGTCCGCCTCGCGGCCGGTGATCTCCGTGATCCGGGTGAGGCGTTCCTTCACCTCCACCGGAGGCAGCCCGCCGAACACCTTGATCTGGGAATGCGCGACGAGCTCGCGGGCCCGTTCCCGGTCGTGCTCGTCCGGGACGGCTTCGAGGTCGGCCATCGTGTGTGTGGCCATGACCTGTCCGGAGTCGCGGGACCGGTTCAGGCGGGTCAGGAGCACCAGGTGGTCGATGACCCCGGATCCGGCTTGCAGTGCCCGGTGCAGCTCGTCCAGGACGATGAAGTAGTGCCTGCGCGGCGCGAGGCCGTGGTCGGCGAGCACGGAGTTGAGTTTGGTGGTCATCATCCCGACCGACCAGCAGGCGAGCATCGCCGCGGCCAGCAGGGCCTTGTCGTCCTCGTTGATCGCGGACAGGTCGAACACCACCGGCCGATCCCGGCGCATCGGCTCGCTGGTGGGTTTGGAGAACGCGGCCCCGAGGCCGACGCCCTGGGTGAGGGCGATCAGGTCTTCCTCGAGCTGCTCGGTCTTGTTCCGGTAGCGGTCGTCATCGCCCCGGTCGACGCTGACCGTGCGCACCGACTGGGGTGGGTTCTGCACCACCTCGAGCAGATCCGCGAGCACCGGCACGCGATCCGTGATCGTGTCGTCCAGGTGGGAGAGGGCTGCGGCGATGATGTTGCGTTCCACGGTCTGCAGTCGCTCCCGGCGGGACAGCTCGACGACCATCACCACCAGCGACAGTCGCTGCGCCTGATAGGACGCGAGACGCCCCTCGGCGGCCTGGAGCAGGTCGGCGGCCTTCTGTACGTCGCCGGCGACGTTGGCGGCGCGGGCGGCGTCCTCGAGGAGCCGGATCGCGTCGGGCAGGTCGCCGGGGTCGAGGATGTTGAGGTAGTGCTCCCCGTCGCCGATGGTGATGACCTGACCGCCGAACGCGCGGATCATGCCGATGTAGTCGGGGCGGATGTCGCCGAGCACGATCGGGATCGTCCCGAACCCATACAGGGCGGTGCAGATGCGGTGGATGACGCTCGTCTTCCCCAGGCCGGGCTCGCCGAGGATGAACATCGACGGGTTCCGGATCAGGCCCGCCCGGAACCAGGACACCGGGTCGCAGCACACCGGGGCTCCGGTGAACTGGTGACGTCCGAGCGGGGTGCCGACCATGGGGACGCTGGAGCCGGCGGCGAAGGGCCACATGCCGCAGATCTGGTTCGTCGACGCCCGGAACTCCGGCGCCGTGAACGCCACCCCCGCCGTCCCCATGTCCGGGCCGCGCCAGCCGAGCAGCCCCGGCCCGCGGGTGCCGTTCTCGGTGGTGGGGATCCCGAGCAGCTTCTTGCCGAGCTTGGTCGCGGTCGCGAGCATCAGCGGCCCCTCCTCTGCGCGGTGGCCTTCCCGATCGCCCGGTGCAGCGGCAGCACGATCCCGAGCGGCAGCGCGGCCGCGAATGCGGTGTCCTGCATCCCCGTCGCGATCCGGGTCTGCACTCGCGCGGCACCGGTCATGCCCTCGATCGCCACGACGGCGTCGGGGATCTGCGATTCGTCGGTGAGGGTGGCGGTGATGAGCATCCCGAAGTTCACCAGCCCCGCTCCCTGCGCGACGGCTTCCTCGCGGCGCTTGGCGTTCTCGAGCGCGACCGTGTCCTGGGCGCCTCCGGAGGAGAGGAAGCCGCCGGTCTTGCGGTCGGCGACGGCGACGGTGTTCTGCACGGCGACGTCGATCGGCCGGTACAGCAGCGTCACCCGCTTCCTGGCGATGCGCGCGTGCGGGGCCAGCAGCGGCGCGAGGACGGTGGCGGTCCACATGCCCTGCGGCATGCCGGTCATCTGCCACGTCACCGACACCGCCGAGTCGTGCCGGTAATGGCTCCATTCGGCGTCCGCGGCGACGGGTCCGACGTCGGACCAGGACAGGTCCGGGGTCTGGCCGTCGTGGTGGGCGGCCTCGATCGCGGTCTGCGCGGCCGGGTCGTAACCGACCCGGATCACCTCGCACCACTCCTGCGCCGACAAGGGCCGGACCTGGCCGGCGCCGGTGATGCCGAGGATCTCGGCGAAGAACGGCACCCGGGCCGAGAGGTCCTGGCCCATCTGCAGCACCGACCGCTTCCCGCCCTCCGCGGTGCGGGTGGTGAACGTGATCGTCACGTAGGCCTGGAGCACGACGGCGCCGGAGGAGAGCAGCTGCAGCAGCTCGTCCAGCGCCTGTCGGGGCACGGCGTGGGCGTTCGGGTCGACGGAGGTCTGCACGAGACGGTGCAGCTTCGCGCCCGTGCCGGGAGCGGCTTCGACGATGATCTGGCAGGCCATCACGTCGGGCTCGACCGTGAACGAGCGCAGCGCCTCGTCCAGGCCCCGCACCCAGGAGTCGATCTGGTGGTTGTCCACCAGCGCGCCGCCCTCGGGGCTGACCGCGAAACCGAGGACGACGTGGCCGGGGTGGGGGTGGTGGATCAGCCCGAACGGGCGTTCCCACGAGTCCCGGAACTCGCTCATCGTCGATGCCGCCGCGAGCCCGGGCAGCTCGTTCCGGCCCGACGCGATAGCGCCGACCGTGCCCGACCGGTAGCGGGTCCGTCCGGCGCGGCGTGCGGAGGCGTATCCCATGCGGGTGAGGGCCTTCTGCGACAGCGAGCGGCCGTGCTGGTCCTTCCGGCTGGTCACCCACAGCGCGGCCGCGACCGGGGCGAACACCGCCAGGGCCGCCCACAGGTTGGACACCATGAGGGTGATGATCGAGGCGATCAGTCCGCCGAACAGGACGATCGTTCCGGCGAAGCTGAGGCCGAGGATCCCGGCCGAGCGGATCCGGTCGACGTGAGAGTAGACGCGAGGCTGCGCCGGCGTGCTGGTCATGACTGTTCTCCTGTGCTTCCTTCGGCCGCCTGCGCGGCAGCGTTCTTTGCGGCGAGACCCAGCTCCGCCGCCTTCTGAGCCGCGATCACTGCCGGGGCCGCGGGGCCCGCGGCGGCCGCGCCGGCGGATCCCGCGGCGGCAGCTCCTGAGCCTGCAGCGGCGCCGGATCCTGCCGCGGCGGCGCCCGACCCCGCGGCGGCTCCGGTGCAGGTGCTCGCGGCCGCGGTGCCGCTCCCGGACCCGGTCGCGGCGGTCTTGCTACCCGACGTGGCCGCGGCGGATCCCTCACCTGCGGAGGTGGACGGGCTCGACGTCGACGGCGCGGCACCGGTGCGGGACACGCTCGGCGCGGGCCCTGAGCCACTGCCGGTGGTGATCTGCTCGCTCGAGCTGGACGACGAGACGCTCTGCTGGGACTTGGAGCTGCTGCTGCGGATCGCGTGCGAGGCGAGCTCTCCGCCGACGCTGCCCGCCGCCGCGGCGAGAGCGACCCCGGCGCCCGCGCCGCCACCACCCATCAGCGGTGACACGGCGGGCACCATGAACTTCATCAACGCCGGCAGCGCCACCAGCGCCAGGCCGAGCATGAGGACGCCGAGCATCATCGTCATCAGCTGGTCCCACCCCTGGGTCCAGTCCGCGCCGACCATGAGGAACGCGATCCCGTACACCAGCGCGGCGATGGGCTTGTAGAGGATGAACGCGATCAGCCACCCGAGGTTCTTCTTAAACCAGGACTTCCCCATGTCGGTGTTCGTGAACGCGGCCGAGGTCGGCAGTGTCGCGGTCAGGAGCACGATCATTGCCGAGCGCAGCAGCATGAATCCGATCTGCACGATCCCGGCCAGCGCGGCGATGATCCCGACGACGACGACCCCGAGCGCGCCCACTCCCCCGGTCGGCGCGGTGAGGCCGCCCATCAGTGCCATCAGGTTCGACCCGAACCCGCCCTCGCGTCCGGCGGTGAGCTCGATGAACCAGATCGAGAACCCGTCGGCGGCCTGCACCGCGAGCTGGATCCCCCACAAGCTCGCGGCCGCGACGACCAGCAGAGTCAGCAACGACCGGAACAGGTCGATCAACGGCTCCTTCCGGAGCGTGAACGCGGTACGTCCGGCCGCGAAGAGCACGGAGAACACCACCGCGGCGGCGGTCCACCACCACAGCGCGTCGCGCACGAACGGGACCGTCCCGCCGCCACCGGACATGCCGGGGAGGGCATATGACCCGACCAGGCCGGCCGCCCCGACCAGCAGGCCGGCGGCGGCGATGTAGCCGAGCTTCCCGACCTCGAGCAGGCCGTGGCCGCGATGGTGCGCCACCGCCATCCGGGCGCCGACCACCATCACCCCGACCAGGACCAGGACGACGCTGATGACCTGCACCGCGCCCAGCAGCTCCGTCACGTTGGCGGCGTTCGGCGCCTGAGCGGCGCTGGACGAAGAGGTCCCGTTGGCGTGGCCGATCAGGTTCGGGGTGCCAATGGCGAGCCACCCGGCACCGATCGAGCCTGCGACGGTGCCGACGAACTCGGCGACCTTGTCGGCGATGTCCTGCAGCCACCAGTCGGCGATCGGGTTCGCAGCGATCACGCTCACGATGCCGGCCCCCACGGCAGCAGCCCGAGCCCGTCGAAGGACTTGACGGTGTCGAACTCATAGATCGGCAGCGACCCGCCGGTGCTCTCGTTGTAGTACCGCTTCCAGTCCCCATCCACCCAGCGCAGACGCACCGTGTCGACCGAGTTTGGGTACGCGCCGACGGTGGAAGTCGTGCCGACCTGGACCACCGCATCCGTCGCGGTGTAGGACTCGACCTGGACGCCGACGACCGAGACACCGTAGGAGGTAGGCACCCAGTTGCCGGCGGGCGGGTCGACGGTGGGGTGGCTGCTGCGGCACACGTCCTGACCGGCGCCCTCCGTCAGGCCCTCCTCGCAATACTCCCGCTCAGCGGCCCACGACTGGCCGTAGGGGAACTCCGCCCAGGCGGCCGCGAGGACCGCACCCTCCAGGGTGTGCGCAAAGCAGGTCCGCACGCCGGCGTCCGAGATTTTCCCCGGGCCGGCGGTGTCGCTGACCGGCATCTGCCCGCCCTCGACGCTCTCCCACGACACCGTCGGAGCCGTGGTCAGCTCACCGGATTCCTCGAAGCCTTCCAGGCCACAGACCGACTCCGCCCAGGAGTCGTCCGTAGCCGATGGGGCGGGCGTGACCGGGATCGCGTCGCCCTCCCCCGGGCTCGTGGTGATGATCCAGGTGATCGCGGCGCCGAGCGCGACGAGGATCATCGCGGCGACGATCAGCAGGATCGTGCGACGGTGGGAGTGCGGTCGGGTGTCGGTCATGACACGACGAATCCGACAATCGACACCGCCATCGCCACCACCGCGATTCCCGCGACCGCCCAGCCGAGGGTGCCGATGTGGGCGGCGCCGTCACCTCGGCCGTGGCTGATGGCCATGCGGGCTCCGGCGATGATGATGCCGGCCACACCGACGCCGAGGGCGTAGAACTTGATCACGCCCAGGATCGCGCTGACCTTGTCAGCGCCGGGCATGTTGTTGCCGCCGGACGGCTCGGGGAAGTCCACGGTGGGGACGGCCTGGATCAGGTCGGTGAGGGTGTGCAGGATCATCGGTTCGCTCCGTTCTTGAAGGTGCTCCGCCGCGGCGCGGCGAAGATCGGGGACAGACGCTTCACGGCCAGCAGCAGCCCGCCGCCAAGGACCGCGAGAAGGCCCACGATCCCGGCCGGGGCCAGGACGTCGATGTCGGCGCCGGTGTGTGCCAAGGTCGGGGATCCCGACCCGTTTCCGCCGGAGGAGCTGCCGCCGCTGCGGCTGCCGCTCGAGGGCCCGGACGTGGAGGGTCCGCTGTCGGAGGACTCATTCGACGGATCGGCCGCAGGAGCCGGTGATGCAGGCTCGGACGGGGTCACGGCCGGCTCCCCTGGATCCGTGGGATCCACGGGGTTGAACGGATCCATCGGATCCGTTGGGTCCGTTGGGTCGGTCGGGTCTGTGGGATCGGTGGGGTCGGTCGGGTCTGTGGGGTCTGTGGGATCGGTGGGATCGGTGGGGTCGGTCGGGTCGGTGGGGTCCGTCGGGTCCGTGGGGTCGTCCGCGTCGGCGGCCGCCTGCGCGGGCAGGGGTGCGGGAAGCGCCGAGACGGTAGGGCTGGCCTCTGGATCGGTCCGATCGGCGTGGGCGAGCACGGCGGGGCCGGCCAGAACGGCGGCACCGATCAGGGTGACCGTCGCCGTGGCGTGGAGCTTTCTGGACATGGTGGTCTGCCTTTCCGATGGGGTTAGCGATGTGGGTAAGCAGTGACGGAGTCGCCCTTGGCCAGGACGAGATCTCCGGACGAGGTGAGCCCAGTCGGCGTCGACGGCGGGGTCTGGTCCGAGACCACGACCGTTCCGTCCTCGAGCACGGCGGGACGGGTGCCGGACGCGCCGTAGAACCCCGACCCGAAACCGGTCGTGGCCGTGAACCCCGCACCCGGCGTCGACACGGCCCCGGTGGCCGCGTCGAACACTGCGGCGCCGGAGGCGGCTTGGGTGAAGTCCTGCGACCACACCAGATCGGTCCCCGCTGCCTGGCCGTGCAGCGCGCCGCTTGTCGCCGACGTCGCGACGACGGCCGGGCCTGCCGGCGTCGACCACGTCGTGAAGATCGTGTCGCCAGTCGCCGCAAGCCAGCCCGAGAGCGTCACACCCTGGGCCGGCGCGCTGATCGGGATGGTGCGGGCAACGGTGCCGACCGGAGAACCGACGAGCGCCTCCCCGCGTGACGACGCCCAGACCATGCCGTCGTCGGCGGTGACCCCGATCGGGACCGTGCCCGCGCGCGGACTGGTGTAGGTCACCAGACCGTCCAAAGTCAGCAGCTGCGCCGTCACCCACCCCTCAGCGCCAGCGATGAGCGCCCCTGCCCTCAAGATGACGGTGGCGCCGTCCGGCAGCTGAGCCTGCACCGGAGCAGCGTCACCGATCCAGGACGTGAGGGTCGACCCATCCAGCAGCACGAGCCCCGAAACGCCACCGACGCTCACGGGGAGGAACTCCGCCGCATCAGTCGCCGTCTCAGTCGTCACGGTCACGCCCGAGCTGTCCAGCACGGTCGCTTCTCCGTCGCCGAGGATCCCAACACGGGAGCCGCCGGCGCTGAGCACGACGTCGTCGGCCGCGCCCGACCACGACCAGACCGGCGCGGCGCTCCAGCCCGTCAGCGGAACTGCAGCCGCGGCGGCCGGCGCCGGCCCGGTCGTGGTGGACGGCCCGGTGAGCAGGCCGGTCACACCCCACACCACGGCGGCGATGAGGGCCAACCCGCCCACCCCGGCCGCCGCGGCGACGAGAGGACCTCGCCGGCGGAACGGACGAACTGGGAGCACCCGCCGGGCCAGGGCCCGGCTGGGACGGAGCACGAGCTCCTTACCCGGAGCAACCCTGCCGGGAAGATCCAGCACGCGAAGCTGCGGCGCCGCGGCCGGGAGCGGCTGCACGTCGATCAGGCCGTCCTCGGCCGCGCTGGCGGGCTCGTCGGCGTCGAGCTGGATCGGAGGGCTGACCACGACGTCGTCGATGTCCTCCGCCTCGACCACGATCACCGGTGCCGACGGTTCCGCAGGCGCAGGCGCGGGCTGTCGGAGGTCTCCGATCAGGTCGCGCGCGACACGTCGAGGGATGGTGAGGTCGCTGATGTCGGGCGCGTCGATCGCGGCACCACAGGAGGTGCAGAACCGTGCATGCGCGCGCCGGATCGGGGCATGGCAGCTCTCGCAGACCGTCGTCTGAGTCCCCGCGCTCACTGCCATGAGTCCGTCTCCCGGTTTCGTAGCAGCGCGTCGACCGCCACGCCCTGACCAGCGGTGAGAGCCCGCAGGCCGAGGGCGCAGACACTCCCCCAGCCGCCGCGAGTGACGGTGTCCTCGATCCAGGTCGCGACGTCGGCGAGGCTGCCGAGGATCCCCGTTGTCGCGAGGGTTCGTGCAGCGACAGGGGCAGCGGGCGCTCGAAGGTGCCAGGCGCGGCCGTTGAAAGTGTGCGCGGTGACCCGGATCAGCTGGCCGCCGTCCGGGGCCGCGTCGGGCTCGGTGCCGACGGGCGCCCAATCCAGGCGACGCCAGCGCAGCACCGTGCCGACAGGGACAGCCTCGGCCTCAAGCGAGGGAATGGCCGAGGCGTCCACGACGGCCGAGGTTCGAGTCTGCTTCACGTCGCGTCCCCTGTTTGAGTAGCTAACTATGGATAGTGTCGCCTATACAGTGAACCCTACACAAACAGTGTCATGCCTGTATCATTTGTGATGCGAACCTACCGACGTGTCTTTGTGCCTGATAGTTGAGAGAATGATGAGATGGTGGGCGTGGATAAGCGGCAACTCGTAGACGAGGCCTTCGGCTCTCTCCCGCGCCAGCTCATCCTCGCGGCGCTGGCCAAGGAGCCCGCCCACATTGGAGTACGTCTAGCGCAGCTCGCGTCGGCCACCGAGCTGAAAGGGGCCACGCTGGATCGGCATCTCCGCGCACTGATGGAGCTTGAAATCGTGCAAGCCGATCGGCCGCGCGAACTGATACGGCCGGGGATGACGCTGCAGTATCGGCTGAACCGACCGCTCTACGCCGAGCTCCTGCAGCTCTGGCTAGAGCGTCAGGAGCTCGGGCAGTCCTAGGTCAGGACTCGAAGTCCTGTCGAAGGATCTCGGTGATCTTCTCCACCGCGTCCTTCGAGAGCTCCCGTCCGTAGGTGCGGGCGGCGAACGCGGTAATCCGCTGCTCACGCATCGCCTTGACGAGGTCGAGCTGCTTCTCCACCCGGTCAGGAAGAGGAGCCTCACCCCACGTCGTCAGGTAGGTCGGGTCGACCTCGAAGTAGCGGGCAATTCCCGCAAGTAGTGCGTCGTCACTCACCAGGTAGCCGTCCCCAGAAAGGAGATAGCCCCAGCGCACCCGCGACATCGACAGGCCGTCCTCTTTGAGGGCGGCCGAGATGTCACGATAGATAGTCGCGCGCTCGTCGTCCTTGACGAGGGCGTCGATCAGCAGATTGACACGTCTAGCGAGTTCCTTTTTGCGCTGCTCAATACCGTCCATTTGCTCCGCCCACCAGTTCTCTCAGCACTGCTCGATCGTGTTCGTCCAGGTCGACCCTGGTTCGGGAGAACACGTCGACTATCTCAACTCGGCGCCGCCACACCATCCGATCAGAGGCTGGCCCGAGGATGTCACGCAACCGCGCGGCGCCTGCGTTCATAGCCAACCGGCTATCGGCGTCGACGAGCTTGCGCCACAGCGGGTACGAGCGAATCAGCAAAGCCCGGTTCCTGTGGTCTCTTCGAATCGCCGCTGGCAGTGCTGCGAGCGGCGCCACCGCAAGCCCGCCCATGATGAAGGCGCCCGAAACGTTGATCGTAATGTTGCCCCAGTCCAGCCAGTCGCTCGCAGGCACACCCGTGGAGGCGAGGACGATTAGCAGCCCCTGGAACAGGACCGCGACCATGGCCAGAAGACTGCCGATACCGATAAGGATGACCGTGGCTTTGCTGGTGCGGGTCGCAGAGATCTTGAAGTCGCGCTGAACAGCGAGGTAGCCGACGATGGCCATCCAGGCCATCGCAACCCACTGAACGGACGTGAACGCCGCTGCACGCCAGTCATGCAGCTCCGAAAACATGAATGCCTCCGTGGGGTGCCAGTCCGATCCAACGAAGAGGCAGACCAGCACCGCCAGAGCGACCGCGGCCGCGGTCACGGAAGCATTGCGGTGGCGTCTCACCAGGTCCTCGCCGCCCATGACGAAGAAGCCGATCCACGTCAGCCACATGATGGCCAGGATTGAAGAGGCCTCGAACAGAAGAACGGTCACCCCTCGGTGTCCGGTGAGGCCCTCGACGACGTCGAAGGCCCACCACTGCCGGAGGGTCACGCCCGTAGCGGTGAAGAACGCACCCATCAGCAGGTGCTTCGTCCCTAGGAAGCCCTTAGCGAGCAGCGCCACGGTCACGAGCCCCCAGATGGAGAGCATCGCCAGAGCGCTGGTTGCTGCGAGTGCGATCTCCACGGTCAGCCGTCCGTGAGAGCCTTCTCGAAACCGGAGGTAGCCCGAGCAGGGCGCAGTCCGCGCTGCTGCCGGAGGCTCAGCTCGTCGGCGAGGGCTTCAACCTGCTGCTCCTCGATCGAGTCGAGATCACACCGGTAATAGACCGTCACCGCTTCCAGCACCTTTCCCAGAGGCAGATCGGGCGTAACTTCAGCAAGCGCCTCCTCGGTCGCCTTCGCCAGGTTGTGCCCGAGGAGAAGATGGCAATACTCGTGATTGCACTCGTGGTTCTGGTACCACTCAAAGTCTCGGGCGGGAGACACGATCCGCGCGCCCTTCGCGCTCACTGTCGTATTCGGTATCACGCTCCCGTCGGCGGGGCTGATCGAGATTCCCTTGCCAAACCGCTCCTCGATCATGGCGTGCAACTCGCCTGGAGCAATGACCGCCGGGAAACCCATCTCGTCGAGCTGCTCCTTGGCCCACTTGTCGAGACGACGTACATTGCGACTACCCATTGGAAGACCCCTCCGATCCTCTTCAGGCCAGCGTTGCCCCCACTTACCAGCGCGGCAAGTCTATCCGGAAAGCTTTGCTTCATAAATGGTGCGATGCTTAATATTCACCGGTCTCCCATTTTGTGCATAGCATGGCTCCCATGTCCGAGTGCCGAGCTGCAGATTCTCGATGCTCCATTCCCCCAGCTGCGGCGTGTCCGCACTTTTCTTTAACGAAATTCGTTGAGACTCGCCACATGGGACATCGCACAGGGAGGCCGAACAAGGGTGAGCGCGACGCGATTCTCGCGCGACCACCCGTGCCTTTCGGCGCCATCTTGAAAGAGAACGCTGATCGGGAAGGCCTGTCCTACGGCGAGTACCTCGTTGCGCTCGCCGCCCAAGCGCTCGGCATGCCCGAGTACGCACCTTCCCAGCCCCGGGACCGTGCCAACGAACTTCCGCTTCCCCAGGAGGCCACGAACCAGGCCGCATAAGCAGAAAGGGCCCGCCACCGAGGTGACGGGCCGCTCCCAAAGTCTGGAGCTCTAAACCCTCAAAGTTTGGCGACGCTGAGGTTCAGAGCTTCATCCGAAACGAAAGCCCGGTTGAGCCGGGAGGCTCTTCCGCACTCCGAAAGGAGTTAGCTCTGACTTTAACGCATATCCCGCGTTCGCGCACGCTCTCTTCGGCGTTTCCTGGGGGCCTCTCGCTTGATGAGGCGGCATGGGAACTCACGCGCTGGCTGTCCCCTCGCGATCGAGTGACGGTCATGCGCCGCGATGCGTACGGGCAGCTCGCCGGTAACTCCTACCCCGCCAGGCACCCCGTGCGCGTCCAGGCTCCCTCAACGCCGTGGGCGATGTACCTCGCCGACGACACCGGAACATTCCGGCTGCTCTGCTTCGACTTCGACGGCAAGAAGGCCGGACAACCAGACCCCGACCTCATGGAAGCCGCCGCAGACGACGCCGACGCGCTCTCACGCATCCTCGACCGCCTCCAGGTGACCCACGCGCTCTGCGAGTCCTCCGGCACCGGCGGCCGCCACATCTGGGTCCACATCCCCGGAGGCATCGACAAGGCCCTCGCCGGGCGTCTCGGTCGCGCCGCGCGCGCCCTCTACTCGACGCTTGACCACGGGATGCTCGCCAACGCACGAGAAGGAGCGGCGCGGCCTCCTCTCTCACCCCACCGCGACGGATCCCGATCGAAGATCCTCCGCGGGTCCCCCGAGTCTCTCCTGCACTCGGAAGTATCCGCCGAGCAGATCGACAGCTTGTGCGAGGCGCTCCTCGCCGCCTGCCCGCCCCTGGTGCCGGAGGCAGCGCCGTCATCCCAGCCGCAATCCAAGACCAGACGAGCCCACCGGAGGCTGTCGTCGGCCGGCGAGAGCCACATGGCCACAATCCGGGGTGGGGACAACCCATCCTGGACCGGGTTCATGTGTCTCCTCTCCGCTGCACACGCCGGGTGGAGCTTCGCTGACGTCCAGCGCGCCGCCGAGACGGCGCCGGGAATGGAGCACTACCGAACGAAGAACACCGGGCGTGGCGGCGCACGCCGGCCCCGCCACCCCACCGAGCGCCACGCTCGCCTCGAGCGCCAATGGGCGAAAGCCCAGCAGATCGCGGGCACTCACGCCGTACTGGGCCCAAGCGGCCCTCCGGCCGAGGCAATCGACGTCGACGACCTCGTTCAGCGCCTCGACGTCATCGAGGCCGCCATGACCCACATCAGAGCCACCCCCGGCCGATGGGCGCACACCGAGGCGGGCCAGAGCGCCAGAAGCGTCCTCGCTGCGATCGCCTACCTCACCATCGCCACAGGGAAGGCCACCGTGGCTGCCCCCATCCGCACTGTCGCGCTGCTCACAGGACTGGGACGGACGACGGCTGCAGACGCACTCCGGCGGCTCTCGGACGACGGACTGCTCCGTCGGAGCGTCGCCAGCGACGACACCGGGAACGCTGCGGAATGGCGGTTCAGCGACCGTTTTTCCACAGCTTCCGTACCAGTCCGGTCACAACCCATCAAGAACCCCCGCCCCCCTACAGCTCCAGAGGTTTTCGCCCGCCGACGCGCACTCGCTGTGGAACTGGAGAATGAGCTTGTTGACGGTCGGCACGATGTGTTCACGCGCGGAGGTCTCGGACACATGGCTGGACGGCTGTTCGCAGAGACGAGGGAGCGCACGGTGACCGATGAAGCTGACGCCGCGCGCGTGCTGGGGACGGTCCTACGCCACGCACGACGTGCCATGAGTCGTCTAACCCACCACAAGCTGATCCGGCGCCACGCGGACTTGAGCTGGCGGCCGAACCCTCGCGATAGACGTGCGATTGTGGCCAAAGAGCTCGGCGTAGGAGGTGTGCTTCAGAGGCGGTCCGAGCGCTACCAGCTCGAGCGCGAAGTGTGGAGCTGGTGGTTGGCGGAGCTGGACGCGATGCACACCGCTCCCCGCAGACGTCGACGGCGAGGCCACGCGACAAGTCGACCGCTGTTTGAGGGGTCCTCCCCCGGAGAGCGGTCGTGGCCCCGATACCCGCGAACGCCTGCAGGTCTTGCCGAGCACCGGGCGGCACGTTCCCTCGTCGCGGCTGGCGTCGTGAGTCCCGAGAGCCGCTGGCAGTACCTTGGCGACGTGGCATAAGTTCGTGCGGGCGGCGACGAGACGGGAGGGGACGAGGTGGAGACAGGAACTACCGAGGCGGGCGAGAAGGACGGGCTCAGGCAGGCCCTAGAGCGGGCACGCGACGCGATCCTTCGCATCCAGGGCGCCAACGGTGGCTCCCAGACGCAAGCGGGGCTCGCCTGGTTCGCCCAGCAATGGGTGCGTCTCGACCAGGACCATCCGCTCCCCCTCGACGGAATCCCGTTCGACAGACTGGGGTCGCTCATGGACGTTGTGGGCCGTTCGGTCGAGGCGTCCCAGATCGCGTACCTAAGCCCGGAACGGCGCTGGCGCAGCGCTGACGACCCCGCCGTCATACCGGCCGTGCTGCCGCACATCCTTAAAGGCGATACGGACGGGTTCCTCTCGTGGCTCGATCCGCAGTCGATCGAGCTCGTGCAAATCTCTGCCTCCGCCGAGCGACCTTTCTGCGTCGAGGCGGGCTGGAGCTCGATAGCGATTGCTGCTGCTCTTCAGCTGAGCGTTGAAGTGCAGTACGTCGAACGCTACACAGACGAGCCCTCCCGACAAGATTGATCCCGCCGTACAAGATATACGTAACTAATACAATACAGAGATATTGCATTAATTACGTATAGCACTATTGATGGCAGTATGGCACTATTGATTGCGATAGAGAGGACTCGGCCATGACATTCACAGCCGTGATCGCGAACAACAAGGGTGGCGTCGGAAAGAGCAACCTCACGGTTCAGCTGGCGGCGGCGCTGGCACGCCGCCAGCGCCGCGTTCTCGTAGTCGACCTCGACCCACAAGCCAACTCAACCCGTCGCCTGGGTATCACCGTCGACCCTGACGACCCCATCGTCACCACGTCTGAAGTCGTCAAGTCTGGCGAGGAAGGAGTGGGGGAGGGGGCAGTTGTCCCGGCCGGCTGGCGCACAGACGTTGGAGAACCGACTCCAGAAGCCGCATTCATCGACGTTCTCCCGGCACGATTCGATCTGATCAATCGCGAAGGCGAGGCCGCGCAACTCGGCGCAGTCAAGCGGTTGAAGAAGACCCTGCGGGGGTGGACGAAGGAGTACGACGTCACCCTGATCGACACGCGTCCCGACCTCGGACACCTCGTGCAGATGGCAATGGCCGCTGCTGACTCGATCCTGATCCCCACGGACCCGACATTCGACTCGATCGAGGCCGCGATCCGAGTGCGCGACTTCGTGGAGCGCCACGCTGAAGACCTCGACAACCCGACGCTTACTGTTGGCGGCGTAGTGGTGACTCGGCGCAAACCCACCGCCGAGCACGACTTCCAGGTGAAGGGGATCGAGGAGGAATTCGGCGACCTGGTCTGGAACTTGAAAGGACCAATCCACTGGCCGGACGGCGGCGTGACGGTCAATCCGCCATACATCCCTGACTGGTCACGCTTCGTAGAGGCTGACGCGGCGGCGGTGTCGCTGTCCGCCTACAACGACCGCAACTCCCGCAAGACCGTCGGCCTATTCGACGCCCTCGCCGAACGGTTCGATCGATCGTTTCTCACGAACGGAGGCAACGCATGAGCGCACCGCAGCGCCAGCGACCAGGATCCGCCAGCCCCATCAAAAAGCTCACGCCGCACGTGGAAACCGTTCGGACACCGTCGACGCCCACTGAGCCAGAGGGAGAGGGGACGCAGCGGCCGCTCGAGGTCGGGGTCGGTAGCACCTCAGCTGCGCCAACGATCGAAGCGACCCCGGAACCTTCCGTGGCAGGGGAGAGCGGCCCAGCGGCCCAGCCCGCGCGGGCCAAGGCGCCCGCGCGCAAAGCTGCGCCGAAGGTTCTCGTACCGGATCCGAAGATCCCGACGACGCTCGCCATTCGCCAGTCGCTGAAGAAGAAGGCGGAGACCGCAGTGCTCTCTACGAGCCGTTTTGAAGGCGGCTACGTCTCGCTCTCGGCTTTGGTGGAGGGAGCCCTGGTGCGGGAGCTCGAGCGTCTCGCGGAGGAGTTCAACGAGGGGCAGCCGTTCGAAGAGAACGACGGGGGATTCCGGCAGGGCCGCCCCGCCGGGCGCTGAACCTCAGCGCCCGAGGCCGTCCCGCCTTCGCTCGCGGGCCACACAGCGTTCCACGGAGTACGAGAGCACTTGGAAGCCCTCGGGCGCTTGCGCGTCGACAGCTGCCCGGGCGGCATCGTAGTCAGTGCCCTCGCCGGTGACTTCTTGGGTCGCGATCGTTCGGATGACGGCGGTGACCTTCAAGGCTGTAGCTCGCATCCCCGACATCGATCGTTCGGCGTATGGTCGCGCTCATGGGATGGGTCCTCGGGGCGGTGATCCTGGCTGGCGCGGCAGCCGTCGGGATCGCGGGCGGGCGCGACGAAGCTCGTGCGCTGCGGTCTTCTCGGTGCAGCCGTCGTCGACTGATACAGAACGGAGTTGTCATGCCTGCAGGAGATGTTGAGACGTTTCACCAGGACGGTGCCTGGCACAACCGGGTCGAGGGGGAGAAGGGCACCAGCAGCCCGTTCAAGACCAAGGCCGAAGCGGTGGATGCGGGCCGGGAGCAGGCACGCCGGCTGGAGCGGGAGCACATCATCCGGAACGAGAACGGGCAGATCGGCGAACGCAACAGCTACGGCCACGACCCCCGCAACATCCCCGGCTGAGGCCCGGTCATGAGCGGCCTCCCGGCCGGGCTGCGCCCGCCTGAGGTTGCTCTGGCCGACACGATCCCGGGGTCGGACGCGCTGCCAGGTGGGTGCCTCTACGAGCCCAAGTGGGACGGGTTCCGTCTCGTCATCGTCCGCGACGCCGACGTGACGCTGTGGTCTCGCCAGGGGAAGGATCTCACTCGGCGTTTCCCGGACCTCGCGGCGGCCGCGGGGAGCAGCTGCCTGAGGGTTACGTCGTCGACGGTGAGGCGGTCGTGTGGGCCGAGGACCGGCTGGTCTTTGACGCGCTGCAGAAGCGGCTCACCAGCCCTGCCGCGGTGCAGCGCCTCGCCCACCAGCAGCCGGCGTCCTATGCCGCATTCGACCTCCTCGCCGTCGACGGCCAGGACGCACGCTCGCTACCGCTCCGCGATCGCCGGACCCTCCTCGAGCAGCTCGCCCAGGACTGGGCCCCGCCCCTGAACCTCTCGCCTGCCACCACCGACTAGGACGAGGCGACCGCATGGTTCAAGCAGCTGCACACGGCCGGGATCGAGGGGCTCGTCATGAAGGGTGCCGGTGACCGGTACGGCGGGGGCGTGCGGCAGTGGGTGAAGGTCAAGCACCGCGACACCCTCGACGTGATCTGCGCCGCCGTCATCGGCCCTGCCCGTTAGCCCCAGGAGCTCGTGGTGGGCCTGCCCGTTGATGGGGAGCTACGGCCGGCGGTGGGGGAGGGGCATCCCTGGCCGGCGCAGATCAAGCCCGGCGCACTGGGCCGGTTCGGGACCAGCGGACGCGAGCTCGTCGAGCTCACGCTCGTCGAGCCGATCATGGTCGAGATCTCCACCGACGTCGCCTGGTCGGGTCGGTCCTTCCGGCACGCCGTCCGCTACCTACGAGCTCGACCCGGGCTCGACCCTGCCGACGTCGCCGAGCGGGAGCGCTGACCGTCGGTCCGCTAGTCGCTCACCTCGACGGGATCCAGGAGCGCGGGGTCGTCCCATACGGGCCGGGCGCGGACGTTGTTGATCGCCTTGCTCACCGGGTACGTGGTGATCGTAGAGGCCACGGTCTCTGACGTCGACATGAGCATGTCGACCGTCTCGGACGGGTCGTCGAGGTCGGTGGGGGAGAGCCAGGCATCCCAGGCGTCGGGGGTGAGGAAGGCGGGCATGCGGTCGTGGATCTCGCCGGAGGCGTCCCGGGCCTCGCGGGTGATGATCGCGAACCGCACATCCCAATCGTCGATTCGCCTTCTACCTGTGGCGAGCTAGCCAAGCCGAGACCGAACACGAAGAAGACTTGGTCGGCGCCGCCAAGCTCATCGCCGACATGCCCACGAGGCCACGCCGCATCACCGTGGTCGCCATGTTCGTTGCGGCAGCCGCGATCATCCTCACCGCCGCAGAGCCGTTCGCAACAGCGATGGTCGACTCCGGTACCTCACTCGGAATCGACTCCTACTTCCTCGTGCAGTGGCTGGCACCACTCGCGTCTGAAGCACCGGAACTCATCATCGCCGTGATGTTCGCGTGACATGGAAGGCCGTCAACGCTTTCCTGACCCATCCCAAGCCGATCACCCTCACCGACGAGGAGCTGCGGTCCGAAGGCGAGACGACTGAGCCGGCCACGCCGCCTCGGGTAAAGGCGTGGGTGCGCTACCCAGAGGCCACCGTCGAGGTCGAGGGCCGGGTACTGGCGTTCAACGAGCGCGTGGCCCTGGTCGAGTACGGCGTGCTCGGTGGCGGCACTCAGCGGGCGTGGGTGTGGCGCTCGGCCGTCACGAATCCGCGGAGGGAGGCGCCGTGAGGGGGTTCGCGGTCGATCGGCGCGACGCGACGTCGGAGTACCCCGACTGGCGGGCGAGACGTCGTGCTCGGCGTCCGGCCGCCACAGCATGACGGCCCCATCGCCGGTGTAGAGATGGTCATGTTCTCGATCCGGGCATTGTTCTGCGGCGCCGGGGTCTTCAACCGCGTCGGCCGGGGAGTTTCAGACGGCGTCGCAGTCGATCTTTTCGGCGCAGTGGTCGCCGGCCATCACGGAGGTGTAGGTGGCAGTCACGTCATAGTTGGCGTTCCAGCCAGATGGACGATAACCCGGGGTCTACCACCACTTTCGCTTTGACGCTCGACGGGCAATTGACATCGTCGTTGTGATGCTTGTCACGATCCTCGATCTGACGTCAGGATCGAACTGTGCAGGCCTTATAGGTCAGGTTTCAGGGACCACTATTGCGGCTCTGCTACAACGCCTCGGGCTGCGCGGGATTCTCGGGGGCGTCTTTTCCGATCGCGGGTTGCGTGAAGGAGGTGGGAAGGGGCAGCTGCAAGGCCTGGAGTAGTCGGTTGGGCTGCCGGGTGGAAAAAAGCCAGTAGGGGGTGGGATCCGTGGGGTCGGTGAGGGTGACTTTGAGGACGGGCCTGATCCAGCCGCGTATACAAAAGTAGCTGCGCGCATCTAGGCGAGGTCCTCGCTCGGCGGTGGCATCGGCACCCGTGTGCGCGGACGCCGTTCCGAGGTGCTCTCGGGGGATGTGGGCCCGTCCCACGTACAGCGTTGTGGCGGTCACACCGATCACGGGGGAGCTGAAATATAGCAAGGCAATGATCCCGCTGTAGAGCAGAACTCCGACTGTGGCTCCAACGACGGGGCCTGGTATGTCGGACTCGGGATTGATGGGGATGAAGACGACCAGGCTGGCGGGGATGACCAAAGCAGTGGAGAAGAAGACGGTGATAGAGGGTCGCATGCGTTCGCGATAGATCACCGATGCGGTCTGTTGCGAACGGCTCAAGTGTTTTCTCCCATTCGAGTGAGGTGTTCTTCGCGCAGCTTTTCGACGGCGTCGATGAGCCGAGGATCATCGCCGCGCGCAAGTCCGGCGTAGTGCATTTGGAGTGGACCGTTGTCCGCGGGTGTGGCCTTGATCCAGAGGCGGCGGCGGGGGATGAACAGTGACGTGAGGAGGCCGGCTGTGGCTGTGATGGCGAACAGTAGGACTGCGTCCTGGGCCGGGTCGTAGCTGAGATCGAAGGACGCGAAGCGGCGCACGGATTCGAGTGTGATTGTTCCGAGGCCTTGTGGGAGGTCTACGGTGTCGCCCGGGCGGAGGCGGAGAGACTCCGTGCCGGTCTCTGAGCCGGTGAGTTGGGTCAGGGAGTCAGTGTCCAGGGAATAGGCGGACTTGGGTGCTCCGGAGTCGAGTCCGAGGTCCCCGGTGAATACGTTGAGTGTCATGGCGGGGTAGATAAGGTCAGGAAAAGAGGAGTACTTCGCACCGTTGGTGCTGGTTGCCTCTGTGGGGTAGAAAAAGCCGAGCATTCCGACTTGCTGCTCAAGTCCGTCCGGGACCTTGACGACGCCTAGCGAGGTCAGGTTGGAGTCTTGGGGGAGAAATGCGACAGCGTCGGAGAAGACGGTCTTTCCTGTGGGATCACGGACGGTGATCTGCGGTGCGTATCCGTTGCCGAGAAGGAAGATGTCGGCTCCGGCGATCTCGAGCGGTTCGTTGACGCGGATTGTGCGGGATGTCGATTCTGCCTGGGCTCCGGTCACGGAGACGTTGGCGGTGAAGTCGAGAGGTTGACCGAGTGCGTTGCGGTTGCCGGTCTCGTACGTCACGGCGAGCTCGTTGAGGGCGAGGGAGTACGGCGGCAGCATCTCAGGGGTGAACAGGCGCCCGGGATTGAAGCTGTCGTAAGCGCCTTGAGTGTTTGCGAATCCTTCTTGCTCGATGACGACTCGCTGGCCGGAGTACCCGTAAAGGCCGCCTATAGCGACGGCGACCAGCACTCCCACAAGCGAGAGGTGGAAGACCAAGTTGCCGGTCTCGCGAAGGTATCCCCGTTCAGCGGAGAGGGAGGGCCCGGAGGGGGTCTCGTATCGGGCCACGCGGTAGCCGGCCTTGCGTAGCAGCGATTGCGCGGAGTTGAGTGCGTCGTCTGTGCTGGCGCCCATTGTTGCAGTGAGGTGAGCAGGCAGTCGTGACAGGCGCGAGGGGGTACGGGGGGGAGCTGTTCGCATCGCTTCCCAGTGATGGCGTGCACGGGGAAGAACACAGCCGATCAGCGAGATGAACAGCAGGAGGTAGATGCTGGAGTACCAGAGTGAGCCATATGCGTCGAAGGCTTGGACAGCGTCGAGGATCGCGGCACGGTCGGGGTTGTCTTTGAAATACTGGATGACGCCGTTCGGGTCCGAGCTGCGTTGAGGGACCAGGGATCCTGGAATGGACGCCAGCGCAAGCAGGAGTAGCAGAAACAACGCTGTTCGCATGCTCGTCAGTTGTCGCCACGCCCACCGTGCCCAGCCCCTTCCCGCGGAGGGGGCTGGGCTGAGCGCGGCGTCGACGTGATCGTCTGGTCGACTTGCGTCGGCAGTGCGAGCCACGATCATCCCAACGTCGCGCCGCGGGCCGACATGAAGGGTTCAGGGTCGATCCGGGTTCCACTGACGGTGATCTCATAGTGCAGGTGGCATCCTGTCGACACGCCGGTTGTGCCAGCAAGCGAGATCAACTGGCCTGCGGCGACGGTGTCGCCGGGGCTGACGAGGAGCTGGCTGTTGTGGGCGTAGCTTGTCTGCACGCCAGAACCATGACTGATCTGCACCCAATTGCCGAATCCGCCATACCACCCGGCGTAGCTGACGGTCCCTGCCGACGCTGCGTACACCGGTGTGCCGCAGCTGGCTCCGAGATCGACGCCGTTGTGGTATGTGCTGGCGCCGGCGGTAGGGGCGACGCGGGGGCCGAAGCCGTCGGAGATTCGGCCTCCCACGGGTCGAGTCCAGCCTTGGTCCGAGAGCTGTCCGCTGTCCAGTTGAGGCGAAGCTGATCCGCGGGCGGCGGCGGCGGCCGCGGCGGCGGCGGCTGCCGCCGCCCGCCGCACCTCCTCGCCCTTGGCGTAGTCCGCTTCTGTGGCCTGACGGTTCTCAGTGAGTACCGCGAGCTGAGCTCGCAGTGTCTCGGCTGTTGCCTGCTGTTCGACCAGGCTCGCTTCGACCTTTTGTGACGCAGATATTGCTTCCTGCATGGCGGTAGCGGCTTCGCCGGCGAGGCGTTCACGCTCGGTGGTTGCGATGCGGGCTTGGTCGGCGAGTGCGGCGGCGTTGTTCGCTGCGGTGTTCGCCTGATTGTAAAGAGCAGAGATCGAGGAGGTGAGTTGACTGCTGGAGGTGAGCCGGCTCAGGAAGTCATCAGCAGTGTCTCCGCTCAGCATGAGCCGTGCGGTGAGTTGGTCGGTTCCTCCTACGCGGGTGAGTTGTGCAGTCAGCTGTCCGACAGTCAGCTTGGTCTTCGCCGCCTCAGTCTCCGCACGCTTGACCTGGTCCAGTAGCTGCGCTTCCCGTGCCGCGGCTGCGTCAGCTTCGCCTTGAGCGACGTCCCATCTGGTGGTCAGTGTGATCGCGGTCTGTTGAGCCGTGGCAAGATCGGAGCTTGACCCGGTTTCCCGGACACCTGAGTTGAGGCGATGATCGTCTCAGTGAGGAGTCCGATATGCCTGCTGCGAAGTCGCCGGAGTTCCGGCGTCGCGCCC
>NZ_BMHD01000003.1 GCF_014640535.1 Cnuibacter physcomitrellae | reverse complement strand
GGGCGCGACGCCGGAACTCCGGCGACTTCGCAGCAGGCATATCGGACTCCTCACTGAGACGATCATCGCCTCAACTCAGGTGTCCGGGAAACCGGGTCAAGCTCCATGACACCCGATCCGGTTCCGCTGCCGTTGGAGCTGCTCACGTCGATGGTGACCACGGAGGGGCTGGCCTTCGCGGCGACGGCCGAGACGGCGGCGACGGCTTGCGGGTTCGTGATCGTCACGGTCGCGGGACCGCTCACCGAGGACCCTGCGCCGTGGGTTCCGTCCCAGAGCGCCCAGGCTCCGGATCCGGCGACGCTTCCGACGAGGAGGGCCCCGGCGACGGCGGCTGTGGTGATCAGCCCGGTCCGGCGAGGCCGCTCGGCCGCGCGCTGGTGATTCGTGCCGGCAGGCGTGGCGGGTATGGTGCGCGTCCCGGGGTTGGGAGCCGGCCAGCCCTCAATGCCCGCGGGAGCCGGCGGCGTGGCGGGGTGCGGACCGAACACGACAGGAGCCGAAGGGACCATATCGACGGGTTGCGTGGCGGGGTCTGGGACGGCGTCGCGGCTGGGGGGAGGCGTGTCGGTCATCGGTGAGTCCTTTCAGCTGGTGACGCTGACGCTAGGAACGCCTCCTTGGACGCGCTTCTGCCGTGACCGCAGAGCAGCCGACAACGGCGGACGCTGCGCCGGGCGAATGGCCGTCAGATCCTTGCCGTTCCGGGGATCTGAGCCGTGTGAGAACTCTCAGCGCGCAGTTCGCACGGTGCGGTGCGTGATGTCCGTACGGTGGAATGGTGCAGCCCGAACCGTCTCTTCTCGCCGCGGTCGTGTGCGTGCTGATCCTGGCCGCGGTGGCCGTCACCGTGCTCGCCGCGACGCGGGTGAGGACCCCGTGGGTTGCGGCAGCTGCGGTCCTCCGTGGTGGGGTGCAGCTCGCGGCGCTCAGCCTGATCCTCAGCGGCGTCATCACCTCCCCTGTCTGGACGGCCGTGGGCATCGCGATCATGTTCGTGGCAGCCGCGATCACCTCGACACGGCGTATCGGCTGGTCTGGCGTCCTGTTCGCGCGCGTCGCTGCGGCGATGGCGGTCGGGGTCGCCACTTCCGTCCTGGTGGTGTTCGCCAGTGGAGCCGTCCCGTTGACGCCCCGTTACGCGCTGGCGCTGTGCGGCATCGTGATCGGGAACGCGATGACCATCACGTCGCTGACCGGTGGCATCTTGCTGCGATCGATTGCCGACAGGTGGAGCGAGGTCGAGGGCTGGCTGGCGCTGGGCGCCCGGCCGGGCGAGGCGACTCTTCCCCTCGCCCGTGATGCGGTATTCCGAGCCTTGACTCCATCGATCGATCAGACCAAGACGACGGGGCTGGTGGTGCTGCCGGGAGCGTTCGTCGGTGCGATCTTCGGCGGGTTGAGTCCCCTCGAGGCGGGGACGTTCCAGCTCATCGTCCTCGCCGCGATCCTCGCCTCGGGCACGTTGGAGTCAGTGATCCTCGCCTGGGGTGTCCGCCGGCTGAGCGCCCGTCCCGACGTGACCTGATCAGGATCTCGCCGCCAGGGTGCGGCGGGGCCGGCTTCGACGGCTGGAGCGCACGGCAGTGGTCAGGAACCGCAGCGCCTGCCACGGGGTGACGTCGGGAAGGTAGGCGCGGGCCAGCGCCATCCCGATCGTGGGCAGTTGATGCTTCTCCGGATAGCACAGGTACAGCTCTCGCAGAGCGGGCTGGAACTTGGACTTGAACGCGAACAACGATTGGAATCCGTAGAAGGGCTCAAGGCTCTTGGCCACGAACCCCAGCGTCGCGGAGGTGGTGTCGGTGGGGCCCGGGTCGTTGCGTGTGGATTGCGCCAGCGGCGCCGCGGAGAGCGATACCGTCTCGATCCTGTCCGACTGCGCGCGGAGAACGGTCTCGGCGATGAGGAACTCCATCACCCCGTTCGGGCTCTCGGGGTGTCGGCGCATCACGTCAAGGGTCCATCCGACGACGGTGTCGTCGCGGAAGCGGGGCAGCCAGCTGGTCACGGCGAGGACTCGATCGTCCTGATCGAGTGCGACCATCAGCCGCACGCCCTCGTGGGTCATCTCCTCCTGACCGCCCAGCGTGAACCGCATCTCCGGCAGTGTCTTCTCCGCTGCCCACAGCTCGGAGATCTCCGCGATCTGGCGCTGCGATACCGACGACAGGTTCTCCCATCCGGCCCATTCGGCCCGGATGCCCGCGCGGCGGGCGCGGTTGATCGAGGTGCGGATGTCCTGCATCCGCTTTCCTGCGACTGTCCACTCAGCGGGGTGGAGCACCGATTCCTCAGCGATGCGGGTGACCGCCCAGCCGCGATCCCGCAGGGCGGACGCATAGGGGTCGGCGACGCAGTAGAACACCGGGGTCCATCCCCTGTCGTCGCAGAACCGAGCGAACTCCGCTGAGGCGTCCCCGTCCCGCTCGGCGCCCAGCGGGGATCCTGTGGTGATGGCGATGTCGTTGATGACCCGGTAGGCGATCGCGACTCCGTCCTCGCCGACCCAGTAACGGTGACCCCGCCACAGCGACATCCAGGACAGGCTGTCCGCCCCGCGTTGGACCGCGGCTCGAGCCCGCTCCAGACCGGCGGCGCGAGCAGGATCCGGCAGTCGTCGGCTGCGCAGGATCAGCACGATCACTCCCGACCAGAACACCGGGCCGACCCAGTCACCCACCACTGCGGCGACACCGGTCGCGGAGGTCGCGACGGGCTCGTAGACGAGAAAGCTCACGGGCACGAATCGCTCCGGGAGGTTCGCGACGACGTCAGCGAACCCAGTCCCGGGCGTGAATGAGCTCAGCGTTGCGGCTGCCACGCCGAGGTACAGCGTCGAGCAGAGCGTGAATAGGGCGGCGACGGAGATGAACAGCCGTGCGACCGGCCAGGGGCGGGCGTCGGGGTCGACCAGCCGCCGGCCTGCGACCAGCATCGCCGCGATCGCGCACGGCACCAGGACCGACGCGACGATGAACGGGGCGTAATTGTCGACGGCTTGGTCCTGGAACGAGTTCGCTTCACCGCTCCACAGCGGAGTCACGGTGTAGAACAGCACCGTCAGCGCAGCGAAAACCAGGTTCAGCGACACGGCCGCCCACAGCGACACCCGGCGTCCCTTCTGGATCCCGCGCGCAGCGACGAGCAGAGCTACCAGGGGCAGCACAGTGGTCAGCAGCGCCGCGGGCCCGTCCAGCCGCGCCAACTCGATCGCGTGCACGCACCGGGCGCTGAGGTCCCCGGTCACGCACTGTGCCGCCATCGCCGCGAAGTCGCGAGAGGGATTCCGGAACAGCAGACCGAGCGGGTTCAAAACCCCATGGCTGGTGGGTGCCACCATCGAGATCACCGGGCCGAGCGCGGTCACGGCCACGACGGCCGCCAACAGGGTCCGCCGTTCCGAGCGGGTGGCGTGGGTGCGTGGGCCTCGCCTGCACAGCAGCATCCCGAACACGAGCCCGGCTGCGCCCGCGAACAGTCGGTACACGTCGACAGGCTGGCCGGCATAGAGAGCGAAGACGCTCAGGACAGAGAAGCCAATAATCCGGACACGGCGTCGTGTCCGGATCGGCGCGAACGCGGTCGCAGCCATCACCACTCCAGCGACAGCGAGACCTGGATCCAGCACCCGTTCCGCGCGGGTCGCGTCGGCGGCGTAGAGACGCACCGCCACGCCCGCGGCCATCAGCAGGAAGCTGACCAGCGTGCCCGTGACCGTCACGGTGAGGAACACGATGATCAGGCGCCACCGTCCCATCAGTCGCTCGGCCCAGCCGAGACCGACGAGGAACGCCACCACGAACAGGACGAGCGCGGCCGGGTTCGGCCCGAAGAACACCGTCGTCAGGGTCGAGAACCAGCGCTGCTGCACGACCACCGAGTCGAAGCCGGTGGACATCGCTTGTCCCAGGCCACGCCGTCCTGACGTGTCCAGGACGAACGCCGTCACTGACGCCGCGACCAGCAGCCCGGTCAGCAGCAGCGTCACCGGCATCAGCTTCGACGTCGCGACAATCCGCCCGGCAGTACGGGACGCTCCTGTCCGGATGCGCATGCAGCCTCCCGCCTGATCGAACGCTCATCCTGATGCTCGCCGCCGGATCTGAGGTGGAGGTGAGGCCGACGGGCTTGTGCAGCCTGGGTCCCTGAGACTTCTGTCAGGACCACTCGCAGGTTCACCGGTCAGGGCTGCAGGACCCCGACGGAGAGAGCGACGATCAGGGCGGCGCCGAGCAGGATCCGGTAGATCACGAAGGGCAGGAAGCTGTAGCGGGAGATGAACGCGAGGAAGAAGCGGATCACGAGCAGCCCGACCAGGAACGCCACGACGGTGGCCAGCGCCGTGTCCACGGGCCCGAACAGCTCGGGTACGCAGCTATCCTGGCAGGGTTTCGTGACGAGCTTCACTAGCTCGTACAGCCCGCTTCCGAGCACCGCCGGGATCGCGAGGAGGAACGAGTAGCGTGCCGCGGCGGCTCGGCTGTAACCCAGGAGCAAGCCACCGGTGATGGTGCCGCCGGATCGAGAGACCCCCGGGACTAGCGCCAGCGCCTGCGCCAACCCGTAGACAATGGCGTGCCGCCAAGTCAGATCTCGCAGCGTGCGGGTCTTGGTGCCGACCCGGTCGGCGATGCCGAGCAGGATGCCGAACACGATGAGGGTGCCGGCGACGATCCACAGCGACCGGAACACGGTCTCGATCTGAGTCTGGAACGCGACTCCGAGCACGACGATCGGGAGGCTGCCGAGAATGATGTACCAGCCCAGCAGCGCGTCCGGGTCACAGCGCGGAACACGTCCGAGCAGCGATCTCGCCCAACGGGAGACGATGCGGGCGATGTCGCGCCAGAAGTAGACGATCACCGCGGCCTCGGTGCCGAGTTGGATGATCGCTGTGAACGCTGCGCCCGGGTCCGCGCCGGTACCGATCAGCTCGCCGACTACACGGATGTGGGCGCTGGAGGACACGGGCAGGAACTCCGTCAGGCCCTGGACCAGACCGAGCAGTAGCGCGGCAAGAGTGTTCATCTGTTCCTTCCCGCGACCTCTGACGGAGGCCGGCGCAACGACGGTAGCCAGCCGCGGGCGCAGGAACAGGATTCGTGAGAGCCCTCTCAGGCCGATTGCGAGGACATTCGCAGAGGCAGCCGCACCGTCACCAGCAGACCCCCACCGGCCTGATTGCTCAGCTCGGCGAAGCCTCCCGCTCGACCTGCCGCAGCGCGGACGATCGCCAAGCCCAGACCTGCTCCTCCGTCGCTGGGAACGCGGGCGGAGTCCTGTTGCGAGAATCGATCGAATGCATGAGGAAGGAACGCGGGGTCTATGCCGGGGCCGTTGTCCAGGACCGTCAGGATGAGCTCGGCATGATGAGCAGTTACCGTAACCACGATCGCGCCCTTGCCGCCGAGGGCCACGATCGAGTTGCCGACGAGGTTGGTCACAATGCGCCCAAACGTCGAAGCACGGATCTCTGCGACCCATTCCCCCACGTCGACGTCGACATCAACGCTCAGATCGACGGTGATGTCCTGGTGGGAGGAGCGGAAGCGACCCTGGTCGATCGCGTCGCCGGCCTCATCGATCAGCTGCGCGACGGTCGCTTGATCACCGGGCTTAATAGCGGAGTCCAGACGAGATAGCTCGAGCAGGTCAGCGACTAGCGTCGCGAGTCGGGCGGTCGCACGGCGGGCGTTGCCAAGGTCCGACTCGAGGTCGCTGCCGCGGCCATTGCTCATGAGCTCCAGCTGGGTCTGCAGAACGGCGACAGGGGTTCGGAGTTCGTGGCTGGCATCCGAGACCATCTGTCGTTCACGGGCAGCCGAGGCCCTGAGGGTGGCGATCAAGTTGTTCAGCGTGCTCGCCAAGCCGGCAATCTCATCGTGCGCCTTGCCGACCGGGAGAAGATCGTTCGAGCCGGTGTCCACGATGGAGACGGCGCTGCGCCGGAGACGCTCGACTGGTCGAAGCGCGGCGCCGGTGAGGATCCACGAGGCCGTCGTGAACAGCAGCACCAGGACTGCGAGGCCGACGACGAGTCCGACCGTCAGGTTGGACAGCAGCACCGCGTTGGCGTTCTGGTCCTGTGCTGCCACCACTGTCCATGTGCCGTCCTGGCCCTGCACGCTCTCGACGGCGATGGCGTACGTGGCCGAGCCAGTGGAGACCTGCGAATTGCCCGGAGTCAGGTGCTGTAAGGGCCCTAGAGCGTTCGTGAGGTCGGACGGGAGGGTCGAGGCGACGACCACCCCGGCAGCGTCCGTCACCGCGATCAGTTGCCCTTCGCCGGGAGCGTCGACGCTGTCGTGTGGCTCGACGAGGATCGAGGTCTCGTAGGGGACGATGTCGCTTTCGAGTACGGCGACGGTGGAGTCGCGCAGCAGCTGTTCGACGATCTGATGCACGACGAACGCCGACGCTGTGAAGAACGCCGTCGCCAGCAGCAGAGTCCCGATCGTCATCCGCGCGCGGATCGACAACCGGGCGACGAGCTTCACGGCGACGCCGTCAGACGGAACCCGACCCCGCGTTCGGTGACGACCCTGGTCTGGGCGGGGATGACGTCCAGCTTGCGTCGCAGGTAGCTGACGTACTGGTCGACGATGTTCAGATCTGCGTGCGCCACGGTCCCCCAGATCTCAGTCATGATCGAGGTCCGGGACACGGTCTGTTCGAAATGAGTGCCCAGCAGGAAAAGCAGCTGATACTCCTTCGGGCTTAGATGCACCGGAACACCCTCGACCGACACGTCGTGGCTGACAGTGTGGATCGTGATGTCGCCGACTACCAGCACCGACGGTGTCGAGGGAGAATCCCGGCGGCGCAGCGCCCGCAGACGTGCAGCGAGCTCACTGAACGCGAAGGGCTTGACGAGATAGTCGTCCGCGCCAGCGTCCAAACCTCGCACCCGGTCGTCTACGTCGTCGCGTGCCGTCAACATCAGCACCATGATTGATGGCTGCGTCTCCCGCAACCGACGGCATAGCTCGAACCCCGACATGCCGGGAAGCATCACATCCAGCACCGCGATGCCAGGTGGTGTTCTGGTTGCCGCGAGCAGACCCTGGACCCCGTCGGCGGCGACGGTGACGTCGTATCCCTCCTCGGTCAAGCCCCGTTTCAGCAACCCGGCCATCTGCGGATCGTCCTCCACCACCAGCACCGGGATCACACCCTCGGGTCCGTTCACCGCGTCCTTCCTTCCCGCGTTGCTTCCGCGCGTCTGAACGCATCTTCACGAACCGGGGCCGTATTTCGGAGAAACGTCCACGGTGTGATTCCTAGCGTGAGGCTATCCCCCCAGAAAGGAGAGTTTATGAAAACCCGGATGCGACTGACCATCGGATCTCTGTCCGCTGCTGCCGTGCTCGCGGCCGCCGGTCTGGCGATCGCGGTCCCAGCCCAGGCCGACCCGACCCCCGCCCCCAGCAGCACCAGCTCGGTGGTGGAGGACGGCACCGCCGATGGTGAGACCGCCGACGACCAGAACGGGATCGAAGACGGCACCGCCGATGGTGAGACCGCCGACGACCCGACCGGCGTGGACAACGGCGTCGAGGACGGCACCGCCGACGGTGAGACCGCCGACGACGTCACCCCGGCTCCGACGACCCCGGCCGGACAGTAACCGTTACGAGCGGCAAGGAGGGGTGGGCTGCTCACGGGCGGCCCACCCCTTTCACATTCCACGAGCTGCCCTCCGCCGATTGCGGCCAGAGTCGATGACGACCAAGACCGCCAGGGCGACGAGGGCGAGAAGACCGACCGTGAGCTTCGCTGCCGCTGCCCCGCCGGCAGCGATCGCGATCAACTCCGCGACTGCACCCGCCAGCGGTATTACCCCGACGAAGGCCCACCAGAAGGCTGCTGACGCAGGGACACGGAAGAAGCTGTAGGCGATCACGGACAGAGCAACGACCGCTGCGAAGACGATCGAGGACGACAGCGACCCCAGATGCGCAGTGACGCTCAGCAGCTGCCTCATCCCGGTGCCGAGCACGAGTGCCGCGAACACCACGACCCAGTAGACGCTCTCCTGCCGCACCGTCCGAACCTCAAGGGCACTCGAGGGCCTCTCGAACAAGAGCCAGGCGATCAGACCAAGCAGGAGCAGCCCTCCCCCGAGGCTCGCCGCCAGTGCGGGACCGAGACTGTTCGCTACCGATGCCCCGACAAGGCTCGTCATGACGACCGTGATCCAGTACGGGACTGGACGATACCGGCGCAGCATGATCTGGAAGACGACCATGGCGATGAGCGTCAACGTACCGCCCGCCACCAGAAAGAGACGCACCATCGGCGACGGAGCGGGTTCGGCGGCGATCCCCGCCACAGCCGAGAGCACGACCATCGCCCAGAAGAGCGTGTCCACAGCCGGGATCTTCCTGGCCTTCGGGCCGACTGTCTGAGGCGTGTTCGGCGATGCTGTATGCGGGTTCATCATGACGGGAAGACTCACAGCTACCCCTTGGCGCGGGCCGCTAAGCCGGCCGACACGGTCTGAGACTTCTCACACCGGATCCTTCGCGCGCCGGTCTCGTCGCCGCTCCCTGATGATCGCGATGGCGATCGGGACGACCGACACGACGACGATCCCGATCGCGATCAGCTCCACGTTGTCGGCGATGATCGGGATCTGGCCGAGGAAGTAGCCGGCGATGCCCAACAACACCGCCCAGAGCACCCCGCCGATCGCGTTCCACAGGATGAAACGGCCGTAATGCATGCGGGAAGCGCCCACCACAGGTGGGATGAACGTCCGCACGATCGGCACGAATCGGGCGAGCACGAGTGCATGCGGGCCGTACTTGACGAAGAACTCGTCGGCGCGCTCCAGATAGCGCAGCTTCAGTATGCGCGCGTCGGCTTTGAATAGCTTGCGCCCGAATCTATGGCCGATCCAGTAACCCATCGAGTCGCCGACGACTGCGGCGATCGCCACCGTGACGATGACCGCCCACAGCGGGAGCCCGAGTTGAGTGCTGAGCAGACCCGCCGTGAAGATTAGGGAGTCGCCGGGTAGGAACGGGAAGAGCAGACCCGTCTCGATGAAGATCATCGCAGCCACGACCGCCAATGCCCACGGGCCGGCGCCCACGAGAAGGCCGGATGGATCTAAGAACCCGCCGCTTTGTAACATCACTCACCCCTCTCGCCTCCGACGCTACGTCGCGCGCCACCGCTCAGCTTGAGCAGCCGCCCAGACGCCTGAGAACACTCTCAGAACCAAGGGGCCCGAATCCCGCCCACGTCCGACTGGCGCTCCGTACGGTGGACACGATATGGAGGAGACGCGGTGACGACATCCGAACGGACGATGCTGGACAAAGTGCCGCAGATCACGGCGTTGTTCTGGATTGCGAAGGTGCTCACCACCGGGATGGGTGAGACCGCATCCGACTTCCTCGTCACCACTATCGACCCTGTCATCGCGGTGGTCCTGGCATTCCTGGTCCTCGTGGCCTTGCTCGCCCTGCAGCTCACTCGCACCCGCTACATTCCCTGGCTCTACTGGGCCACAGTGGCCATGGTCAGCGTGTTCGGAACGATGGCCGCCGACGTCATCCATGTCGAATTCGGTATCCCCTACACCGTGTCCACTGCGGCATTCGCCGCCGCCCTCGCCGCGATCTTCCTCCTGTGGTGGGCCACCGAACGCGACCTGTCGATCCACTCCATCAACACCAGCCGCCGCGAGATTTTCTACTGGGTGACCGTGCTCACCACCTTCGCGCTCGGAACAGCTGTCGGTGACTGGACGGCCACCGTCCTGAACCTCGGCTACTTCGCCTCTGGCCTGCTTTTCCTGGCATGCATCGCCGTCCCCACCGTGGCTTACTACTTCTTCTCCGCCAACCGAGTCATCACCTTCTGGGCCGCCTACGTCCTCACCCGCCCACTCGGAGCCTCTCTCGCCGACTGGCTCGGCGTAGACACCAGCAGGGGCGGAGTAGGACTCGGCACAGGACCGATCACCCTCGTCCTGCTGGCCGGCATCGCTGCCTGCGTGACGGTCATGACCATCCGACGCGACACTCACAGCGTGGCGGCCGCACCCGCCTGACGGCCGCGTGGTCACCGGCCCACACCGGTGGCCACTTACAGTCCTCGACGCAGTCGAGGGAGGTCCCAGACTGACTCACCTCCATTCAGTCTGGGGCCTCAGCCTGCCTTAGCAAGGCGCTCGAGTTCACCCGCAGTGCGACGACAACGCGCGGATCCCCTGCGCTCGGACGGGTGGACTACTGGGCTCGGGGTGAGGCGGGGGGGGGGGGGGGGCTGTGCCACCCCGGCTCTGACCTTCGCTCTCTCGACCGCTCGATAAACGGTCGCAGGACCAACGCCATATCGCGACGCCAACTCGCTGACCGTGAAGTCGCCCGAATGGAACTCGGCCACCAGATGCCCTTTAGCTGCGGGCGACAGCTTCGGCTTCTTCCCGCGCAGTCGGCCCTTTGCCTTCGCAACCTTCATTCCTTCGCGCGTTCGCGCACGGATCAGGTCCGCCTCAAACTCAGCAACCATGGCGAGTGCGTTGAACAACAGCCGGCCGGTCGGATCGCTCGGGTCGTGGACGCTCTCACCAATCCGAAGCTTGACACCCTTGCCCGTGAGCTAATCGACGAGATCACGGGCATCGGGAACGGACCGGGCAAGGCGATCAAGCTTGGTAACCATCAGTGTGTCGCCGGAACGGCACGCGGCCATCGCCTCGCGAAGCGCCGGCCGATCGCGGCTGGTGCCGGTAAGGCCCTGATCGACGTAGACGTGCTGCGCTCCAGACGCAATCAGGGCGTCGCGTTGCGCGGTCGCATCCTGCTTATCAGTCGAGACGCGGGCATAGCCGATGATGAGGTAAGCCACTCCCCCACTCTCTCACTCAGGCCCCGATCACCGGAATGCCTATCGGAGGGGTTTTACGAGAGACGCTGCCACGCAGTTTCGACATCGCTCCAGGACGCTCCGGTGAACGATCCCCATACGAGCGATGGAGGCGTCTGGGCCTGCGTCTCCAATCGCGCCGGTCAATCCAAGATCCCCTGCTGCTCTTCAGGACCGAAACGAACCTCCTAGTCGGTGTCGCCGGTCGAGGCGGGCCGCTCATGTCTTCCTGCCAGACCGCGGTGGCTCCGCTGTGTCCGATCAAGACGGCCTGCACGGTGGTGCCTGTCGAGGCGATGAGCGCGAGCACGATGAGGACAATTGGCACCCAGCGCGGGCCGGCGCGACGGGACACCGGCGCGCCGTACGTGTCGGCCGGAGCGAGGGCGGTGCGCTTCTCACGGATCGTCCACGCGAGCAGGAGGCCGGCGACGAGGACGAGCCCGACGACCCAGGGAAGCAGGCCGTCGGCGAGTTGGGCGTGGCGTTCGATCAGGTCGTTCTCGCCGACCCTACCCTCCAGGCTCTCCCCTGACTCCTTCGAGATGGGTACGAGCACTAGCGCCACGAGGGTGACCGCCGCGGGTAGGTAGCCTGCCCACCGGCGCGCACGAGGCCACAGAGCAGTCAGCAGGACGAGGGCCGCGGCGAGGGGCACGATCACCTCGGTGGCGTGCACGATGAACGGATGGAGGGGCAGGCCGAAGAACGTGTCGAACATCTAGCTCCAATGCGGGAATGGCCCCTGTCCAGTCGTCAGGGGAGCCCAGGTGGAACACCCGGGCGGGCTGCCCCAAGAGCAACCGTCCGGTGCCATGCTCACGAGCATTTCTTCCAGGATTCTTAGACGGCACCTGAGGTGTGGCTACGCTTGCTGGCGCGAGGCGGGGCGCGGTTCCTACGGTGTGAGCATGCAGAAACGCCTCGATGGGTCGCATACCGATGAACCCCACCGTGAGGGGCTCGCGCAGCGGCTCAACTGGCTTCGCGCCGGCGTACTGGGAGCCAACGACGGGATCGTGTCCGTCGCAGCCGTCGTCGTCGGTGTGGCCGGAGCGACGCCCGCGGTTTCCGCGATCGTGACCGCCGGGCTCGCAGCTCTGGTCGGGGGTGCCATCTCGATGGCGCTGGGCGAATACGTGTCGGTCAGCAGTCAGCGCGACAGCGAACGCGCGCTCATCGCCAAGGAGAAGCGTGAGGTGGCCGACATGCCCGAGCAGGAGCTGGAAGAACTCGCCGGTCTCTACCGGGCGAAAGGGCTCAGTGAGGAGACGGCCCGGCGGGTGGCGGAAGAGCTGACCGCTCACGACGCTCTCGCCGCTCACCTCTCGGCCGAGCTGGGCATCGACCAGGAGGACGTGGTGAGTCCCTGGCATGCCGCGCTGGCCTCGGCCGTGGCGTTCACTCTTGGCGCGATCCTCCCGATGCTCACCATCGTCTTCCTGCCCGAGGGGCTTCGCATCCCTGTCACCTTCGCTGTCGTGCTCGTGGCTCTGGCGGTGACCGGATATGTGGCGGCGTGGATCGGCGGCAGCTCTCGCGGCCGGGCCGCGCTCCGCGTCGTCGTCGGTGGTCTCCTCGCGTTGCTGGCGACTTTCGCTATCGGGACGCTGCTGGGCACGACCGTGGTGTGACCGTCGGGTTCTAGACTCACGCCATGTCCGAGGGAGCGCGCATCCTGGTCGTCGAGGACGACCGGTCGCTCTCCGCGATGCTCGAGGAGCTGTTCGTCGACGAGGGCTATCGCGTCACGACCGCCCGTGACGGGCAGCAGGCGCTCCATCTGGCGCTGACCGAGGGCTTCGATGTCGTCGTGCTCGATCGCGGCCTGCCGATACTGGAGGGCTTGGACGTGCTGTCCCGCTGGCGCAGGTCGGGGGTGGGTGTGCCGGTGCTGGTGCTCTCTGCGCTGGGGAACCCGGCCGATCGGGTCGAGGGGTTGGACCGTGGTGCGGAGGACTACCTGACGAAGCCTTTCGACATCGATGAGTTGCTGGCTCGGGTGCGGGCGCTGTTGCGCCGCCACGAGACCACCGCGGCCACGCTCGCTCTGCCGGGCGGCTCACATTTCCGTCCGTCGCTGAGGCAGGTCATCCGGCCGTCGGGTGGGAGCGTGACGCTCTCCGAGCGTGAGTCGGCTCTTCTGGAGGTGTTGGCGCGGGACCGGAATCAGGTGTTTGAGCGGTCCACGCTGCTGCGGCTTGCGTTCCCGGTCGCGGAGGAGCTCGGGGTCGTCGACACGTATGTGCATTACCTGCGTCGCAAGCTCGGCCGGGACGTCATCGACACCGTCCGCGGCATCGGCTACCGGCTCGGTGGATCGTGACCGCCGAGGACGCCGCTCTTCGCCGAACCGCGCGACGGCTCGCGCTGCAGTTCGCGGCCGTCATCGCCATGATCATCGCCCTGGTCGGGATCATCGCCTACGGTCTCGTGTCCGTCTCGGTCGCGGAAGCCATCGACCGTTCCCTCTCCATCAGTGGACAGGATCTCCGAGGGGATGAAGCCCCCGCCGACACGTGGGTGATCACGGTCCGGGACGGACGCACCGAGTCCTCCAAGACACTGCCAGCAGGCCTGCCCGACACGACAGCGCTGAACGAGGCGCGCTCTGCAGCCGGCCCGGTGGACACGACCGTCTCCGCGGACGGGCACAGTTATGCGGTGCGGACCCGGGTCGACGGTGACATCCTCGTCCAGGTCGCGATCGACCAACGCGAATCTGACGAGGAGTTGACGCGGCTGGCCTGGTCGCTCGTCGGCGCCGGGGCGGTCGGCGTGGCGGTCGCGGCCCTGGGCGGCTACCTCCTCTCCTCGCGGGCGATGCGGCCTCTGACCGAGGCGCTGGCCAGACAGCGCCGCTTCGTCGCCGACGCCAGCCACGAACTCCGCACCCCGTTGACCCTGCTCAGCACCCGGGTGCAGCTGCTCCGACGCCGCATCAACACCGACGCCTCCCCCGACCGCCTGCACGCCGAAGCGGACGCTGTCGTGGCGGACACCGCAGCGCTGACCTCGATCCTCGAAGACCTCCTCATCGCCGCCGACGACAGACCCGCCGCCGTCTCCGCTGTCGACGTTGCCGCGATCGCCGGCGAGGTCGTGACCGCAGCACGCGCGGAAGCAGACGCCGCCGGCATCGCGCTCACGCTCGACGCCCCGGAATCCGTTCACGTGGCGGCAGGAGAAGCGCCCCTGCGGCGGGTCCTGTTCTCCCTCATCGCCAACGCCCTCGACCACGCACGGTCCTCCGTCACTGTGATCATCACGGAGGAGGCTCGCACCGTCCGGATCAGGGTCGCCGACGACGGACAGGGGTTTCGTGACGGCGATCGACCCTTCGAACGATTCGCGTCCAACCGCTCCCCCGGGACAGGTCCGGCCCACTACGGGCTCGGGCTGGCCCTGGTCGCTGACGTGATCAGCCGTTACGGCGGCTCTGTCCGGGTCGTGACCGAGCTCCCGGGAGGGGTGGTGGAGGCAAGCCTGCCCCGTCCCTGACCAGCTGAATGCTGGTTGGAAGAATCGTGGAAGAAACGGCCCCGATGCTGGTCTCAACCCCTACGGGAGGAGACCACCGTGAACGCACGAGACCGAGGCCGCCGCACCGCCCGAACCCTGACCGGTCTGCTCGCCGCCTCCACCATCATCGGAACCGGCGTCGGCGCCGCTGCGCTCTGGCACAACACAGAGGAAGCCAAAGCCACCACCGCCGAGCTGACCCCCACCCAAGACAGCACCACCCAGTCCCCTACCGCCACCACGCCCACCCCGTCGAGCACACCGCAGACGAGTGGGGGCGGATCGTCGTCATCGACGGGTGGATCGGGTTCATCCACGCAGGGTTCCAGCGGCCTGGTCGCCCCCTCGCGCGGAGGTTCCAGCCACGCCACGACCAAAGGCTCCTGACATGGACCCGACCGCGACCGCCCGATGGCGGGCCTGGAGCACCGACGTCGAAGTCACCGTCACTGCGCCCGCTCTGCTCGAGGACGCGACTCGTCTCTGCCGCGCCGTCATGGACTCCGTCGACGCCGCCTGCAGCAGGTACCGGCCCGACTCCGAACTCTCCCGCTTCACTCGATCCGGATCGGCGACCACGCCCGTCTCCCGGCAACTGGCCGACCTGCTCAGCGATGCCCTCGCCGCGGCCGACATGACCGGGGGACTGGTCGACCCGACCCTGGGCTACCGACTCTCCCAGCTCGACGGACCGTCGCTGGGCGTCTCGGCCGCCCTGGCCAGGCCCGTCCGACGGACCGACATCACCCTCGAGAACGGGATCCTGACCGCACCGCCGGGCACCGCGTTCGATCTCGGCGCGATCGGCAAGGCCTCCGCCAGCGAGCGGGCCGTCGCCGCTATCGCCGCCCACCTCGGACCCGGCGTGGGCGTTCTGGTCGGAATCGGGGGCGACATCGCCTCCACGATCGAGCACCCGGACGGCGGATGGCAGGTCCTCGTGCAGGATAAGCCGGGAGACCCTGCCGACCAGGTCGCCCTCACTGTGGGAGCCGCTCTGGCTACCTCCAGCACTCAGCATCGCCGTTACCGTGTCGGCGCGGACCTCGTCAGCCACATCCTCGACCCGCGCTCCCTCCAGCCCGTGCAGAGTCCGTGGCGCACCGTGACCTGCGCCGCGGTCAGCTGTGTCGAGGCCAACGCCTACTCCACCGCCGCTGTGATCCTGGGTCACGAAGCGGTGCCCTGGCTGGCTGCCCGTTACGTACCGGCCCGCCTCGTCGACCAGCACTACCGTGTCACCACCACCGAAGGGTGGCCGACCCAGATCGAGGTCGCTCATGTCTGAGCTGCTGTGGGCGATCGGCCGGGTCAGCGGCATCGTGTCGCTCGGCCTGTTCACCGCGTCCGTTCTGCTCGGGATCCTCACCCGAGCCGGGCGGCCCCTGCCCGGGCTGCCGCGCTTCGGGATCGTGCTCATACACCGAAACGTCTCCCTCCTGGCCTCGGTGTTCCTGATCCTGCATGTGGCGACCCTGCTCGGCGACAGCTACGCCCAGCTCTCGCTCGTCGACGTCGTTGTGCCCTTCCTGGGCTCGTACCAGCCGTTCTGGCAGGGACTCGGGACGGTCGCCTTCGACCTGGTCGTTGCGGTCGTGATCACGGCGCTGCTCCGCCACCGACTCCCCGTGCGCGTGTTCCGGCTGGTGCACTGGAGCGTCTACCTGATGTGGCCCGTCGCGGTCCTGCACTCGATCGGCAACGGCACCGACAGCACCAGCGCCTGGTTCGACATCCTGGCCGCGTCCGCGGCGACCGCCGTCGCCGCGGCGACCACCTGGCGGATCGCATCCACCCTATTCCGCACGACACCCCTGGAAAAGGCGGCACAAGCACAGAGGACGACTCGATGACCCTCACCACCCCACTCCCCAGCGTCGCGCCATCTCCCGCGATGCCCGCCCGGCTGTTCGCCGCAGGACCTCACGCCGACGCCACCCTCCACGCCGCCCGCTTCGGCCCTCTCCCCGCCACGACCGGGCTCGTAGCGACGCTCCGTGACTCCGGGCTCACCGGCCGCGGCGGCGGAGCATTCCCGGTCGCCGCGAAGATCGATGCGCTCACGGGCCCCCCGGCCACCATCATCGGCAACGGCTCCGAGGGCGAACCGCTGAGCCGGAAGGATGCCACCCTCCTCCACCACGCCCCCCACCTCGTCATCGACGGGCTGCTGCTACTCGCAGCAGCTCTCAACCCCAAGGCCCGGCTGGTGATCGTTGCGCGCCCTGACGGAGTCGACTCGGTCCGCCATGCACTCCGCGAACGCGCAGACGGTCGTGACATCGAGGTGCGCGTAGCCGAGGACCGCTTCGTGTCAGGCGAGGCCACAGCCGTGGTCGCCGGCCTCGCCGGAGCCCCTGCACTACCGAAGGACCACCCGCTGCACCTCACCCAACGAGGAGTCGGACGCCGGCCCACTCTGCTGTTCAACGTCGAGACCCTCGCCCACGTCGCCCTCATCGGCCGCTACGGGGCCGGGTGGTTCCGCAGCCTGGGAACACCCGAGGACCCGGGCACCCGACTGCTGAGCATAAACGGCGACGGGATCGGCGAACATGTCCTCGAAGTCCCCGGAGGCACCCGCATCATCGACGCTCTCACCGCAGTCGGCGCCAATCCCGATGCCGTTCAGGCGGTGCTCGTCGGAGGATTCCATGGTCGCTGGGTTCCCGCGCGACACCTGACCCGATCACTCACCCCCCGACCCGCCCCAGACGCGGACGGGGCGCCCGTCGGAGCCGGGGTCATCCTCGCTATCGGTGTCGAGACGTGTGGACTGACAGTGACCGGGTCCATCCTTGAATACCTCGCGGCCGAGAGCGCGGGGCAATGCGGCCCGTGCGTGCTCGGACTCCCCCGCCTTGCCACCCGATACGCCGAGCACGCATCCGGCCAAGAAGTCGACGCGAGCCGCGTCTGGCAGCTCATCGAGACACTCCCCGGCCGCGGAGCCTGCCACCACCCCGACGGCACCGCCGCCCTGGCACGGTCGGCCCTGACGGTGTTCACCGCGGAACTCGATCGCCACCGCGCCGGAACCTGCTGCGAAGGGCCCCACCGATGACCCGACCAACACCGTCGCCCACGCTTCACATCGACTGGACACGCTGCCAGGCCCGGGGAGCATGCCTAGAACTGCTCCCCGATCTGCTCCACCCCGACGAAGACGGATACCCGCTGCCCGCGGCTCCAGCCAGACAGCGGACAAACATCCCTCTACGCGCCGCGCAACTACCCGCGGCTCAGGACGCCGTCGCGCTCTGCCCCCGACTCGCACTCACCCTGCGCAGGGAGAAATGATCCCCGCTCCCGCACGCAGCGCTGCGGCGCGGAACGTGACCCTGCAGCCCCTCCGCGCAGCCGCCCCAGGTCCTCGGCGTCGCGGCGCATATGACATAACGGAGGTTATCAGCCGGATTTCTGAGTGCCTGCTGAGTGGTGAGTTTCCGCAGAAATTGACCCCGAGTGGGGCGCGGGAGTCACGGTGAATTCGTCCAGATTCCTGAGCGCCTCGTGCGCGTGTTCGGTGGCGTGTTGAGCAATTTGGGAAGCGTGGTTGAGGTCGGTCGCGTCCAGTTCGATCGTGGCTGAGCCGGTCAAGCGGTGCCCGATCCAGCGGAGCCGGACGTCACGGACGGCTCGGACGTCGGGAGTGTGTTCCAGGGCATGCTCGGCGCGGTCGATGAGGTCGGGGTCGATACCGTCCATGAGGCGGCGTCCGATCGAGCGGACCGTCCCCCACAGCAGCGCCATGATCGACACCGAGATCAGCAGGCCGATGATCGGGTCCGCGAGCGGGAACCCAAGCAGCACCCCGATCGCGCCGAGCACGACCGAGAGGGACGTGAACCCGTCCAGCCTGGCGTGCACGCCGTCCGCGACGAGCGCGGCGGAGCCGATGCGGCGGCCGACGCGAATGCGGTAGATCGCGACGGCCTCGTTTCCGAGGAACCCGATCAGTCCCGCGGCCATCAGCAGCCACGGATATTCCACCGGGCGAGGGTTTATGAATCGATCGATCGCCTGCCAGCCGGCCACGACGGCCGAAAGGGCGACGACGAAGACGATGAACATCCCCGCCAGGTCCTCCGCGCGGCCGAAGCCGAACGTGTAGCGGCGAGTCGCGACGCGGCGACCAAGCATGAACGCGATCCACAGCGGCACGGCAGTGAGCGCGTCAGCGAAGTTGTGGATCGTGTCGGCCAGCAGCGCGATCGAGCCGGTGAAAGCGACGATCACCGCCTGCAGAATCGTCGTGGCCAGCAGGATCAGAAGGCTGATCTTCAGAGCGCGCACCCCGGCCGTGCTGGCCTCCATTGCGTCATCGATCGAGTCGGCAGTGTCGTGGGTGTGCGGAACAAACAGGTCGTAGAGGAAGCCCTTCACGCCCCCGTGCGGATGATCGTGGCCATGCCCGTGATCCAGTGAGTGCTCGTGCTCGTGTTCGCCGTGCGAGTGCGAGTGCTCGTGTGCGCCGTGCGAGTGGCCGTGGTGGTGCTCGGCGTGGGGGTGGGTGCTCACGCTGAGCGTCCTTCCTCGCTCGATCCCGCCTTGTGATGAACGGTGAAGCCCACGACGTGCTCGGCCTGCTTCACTGCGTCGATCACCAGGTCCGATGCGTGCTCGTCGGTGAGCCGGTAAAACACCGTCGTCCCCTCGCGGCGCGTGGACACCATCCGTGCCAGCCGGAGCTTGGCCAGGTGCTGCGACACGGCCGCGGGGCTCTTGTCGACCACATCCGCGATGTGGTTCACCGACAACTCCCCTGCGCTGCGCAACGCCAGGATGATGCGCACCCGTGTGGCATCCGCCAGCATCCCGAATACCTCAGCCGCCAGCTCGACGTACTCGGAGTCGGGGTCAAGGCTGCTAACCTGCTTATCTACGTGCACACGCAGATAGTAGCAGGACCCACGCTCTGCGATTGGGCGAAACGTAACACTGTCGGGACCCTTTGGCAGACCTCGATCTTGTACAGCGAATGCTGTATGGTCAGCGGATGCTGACCATTGCTTCTCATCTTGCGGTCATGAACCGGCTCGGGCGGGCGATGGCCGACCCGACCCGGTCGCGGATTCTGCTGAGCCTGATCGGGCAGCCCGGCTATCCTGCCGAGTTGGCCCGGGACTTGGAGCTGACCCGATCGAACGTCTCGGATCATCTGACGTGCCTGCGTGGGTGCGGCATCGTGGCCGCGATCCCGGAGGGGCGGCAGACTCGCTACGAGATCGCGGACCCACACCTGACCCGGGCTCTGTTGGGCCTGGTCGATGTGGTGTTGGCCGTGGAGGACGGCACGGGGTGTGTGGATGAGAACTGCGACGTCCCGCTGTGCTGCGGTCCGGGAGCGAACGCGTGAGCAAGGAATGCTGCGGACCTGATGAGCCGATCTCGTTGTCGATCGGTGGGCGCAGCGCGCTGAACCTCAGCGCGCCGGGTGCCGCCACCACGACGACGCACTGTGTGCACGACAACGACGAGCACGACCACGACTCTCACGACCATGATGCCCACTCGGATGATGAGCACGAACACGGCGACGGCGAAGAGCTGTCGGTGTGGTGGAAGGACCGCCATCTCCTGGTCCCGATCGCGGCCGGACTGCTTCTGGCTGTCGGATACATCTTGGAGTGGACCGGCATCGGCCTGGCCGGCACCATCGTCCTGGCCCTAAGTCTTCTGGCCGGGGCGTCGACCTTCGTGCCCAGCGCGATCCGCCGGCTTCTCCGCCGCCGCCTCGGCGTGGGCCTGCTGATGACGATTGCCGCCATCGGCGCGGTGTTGCTCGGCCACGTAGGCGAGGCCGCGGCACTGGCGTTCTTGTTCTCCATCGCGGAAGCGCTCGAAGACCGAGCCATGGATCGTGCGCGGCATGGCCTGCGGGCGCTGCTGTCGCTCATCCCCGAGACGGCCACCATCTCCCGACTTTCGGGTCCGGTGGAGGTGCCCGCCGCCGACATCCGAGAGCTTGACATTCTCCTGGTGAGAGCCGGTGACCGCGTCGCTACCGATGGGATCGTCACGTCAGGGCGAAGCAGCATTGACGCCTCCGCCATCACGGGCGAATCCATCCCGGTCGAGGTGGGCCCCGGCGATGCTGTCCCGGCGGGAGCAATCAACGGCAGTGGAAGCCTCGAGATCGAAGCGACCGCGAACGGACGTGACAACTCGCTGACCACGATCGTGCGCCTGGTCGAGCAGGCCCAGACCCGTAAAGGCAACCGTGCACGGCTAGCAGACCGAATCGCTCGGCCTCTCGTCCCTATCGTGCTGATCGCCGCCGCCCTGGTAGCGGTGTTCGGGCTGGTCGTGGGAGACCCGGCGACCTGGACCGAACGCGCCCTGGTGGTTCTGGTCGCCGCGTCACCCTGCGCGCTGGCAATCGCCGTCCCGGTCACGGTCATCTCGGCCATCGGCGCCGCAAGCCGTTTCGGAGTCGTCATTAAGTCGGGCGAGGCGTTCGAGCAGCTCGGCGCGGTGCAGCTTGTCGCGTTCGACAAGACCGGCACCCTGACCAGAAATCGACCCGAGGTCGTGGCGATCGAGACCGGGCCCGTCGCCGGGCGGAGCCGCGTGCTGGATGTCGCGGCGGCGCTCGAGTCCCACAGCACCCACCCGCTGGCCTCCGCTGTCCTCGCCGCGCAGCCCCACCCGCCCGCAGTGACCGAGGTGACCGAACATCCCGGGCAGGGCGTCGCGGGAAGGATGGGCTCCTCGCTCGTTCGTGCGGGCAGTCCCCGATGGGTACCGCCAGGAGAGCTCGCAGAGCGGTGTGAGGCGCTTGAGGAAGACGGGATGACTGTCATCGTGGTCGAGATCGATGGCGCGCCAGCGGGTCTGTTGGGCATCCGGGATGAGCTGAAGCCGGAGGCGTCAACCGCGGTCAGCCAGCTACGCCAGCACGGGGTTTCGACCGTCCTGCTGACCGGCGATAACACCCGGACGGCGCGAGCACTAGCCGAACAGGTCGGCATCGCGGACTACCGCGCCGAGCAAATGCCCGCCGACAAAGCAACAGCGATAGAAAGCCTCCGAGTAGACCAGCGCACCGCGATGATCGGCGATGGCATCAACGACGCCCCCGCTCTCGCGGCCGCCGACGTCGGCATCGCGATGGGTGCCAGCGGCTCCGCCGCTGCGATCGAATCTGCCGACGTAGCCTTCACGGGCACGGATCTCCGCCTGATCCCGCAGGCACTCGGTCACGCCCGGCGGGGCCGCCGAATCATGACAGGCAACATCGTGTTGGCCTTGGCGATCATCATCGTGCTCTTCCCACTGGCTCTATTCGGAGTGCTCGGGCTGGCCGGTGTCGTCCTCGTTCACGAGATCGCGGAGGTTGTCGTCATCGCCAACGGACTCCGCGCAGCCCGGGGACGGGCTGTCCTGCCTTCGGACTAACCCATCCTCATCGCGCCGCATCAACCCGCGGCAGCCTGGCCACCCCGGCCCCGCAACGGAAGGCAGCTAGACACAGATGGATTGTTCAGGCACCCTTTTATAGTCTGTGTCCGATCGAGTTTATAGTCTGTGTCCGATCGAGCCAGCAGGAAGGAGACCGCAAGTGCAAGTTCGACCTGTCGGAGCTTCTCCGTTGGTCTCTCTCGCGCGGATTCTCCTGCTCGCTCTCGCGCTCCTCGGCGGATTCGCGTTTGCCGCGTCGACCACCCATGTCGCAGAGACGATAGCCGTTCCTGCGCCCGCTGCGATCGTCCAGGCGTCGAACGCGACGACATCCATCGACGCTCTGGGGAACGATGGCGCCGGTGCGATCACGACGGACGCTGCACTATTCGCGGGATGCGCGGCGATCACTCTGCTCTGTGGGCTGCTCGCGCTGCGAGCCCACCGCGTCTCGACCCAGCGTCGAGACCACACGGCCCGATCGCGCCCTCGGCCTGATGTGCATCGTGTCGGCGACCCCGGATCAGGTTTGATCCCGGCACCTCCTTCTGTCTTCATGCTCTCGACTGTCCGCAGATAGATCAGGCGTCCCAAGGCGCGTACGCGCCGAGCCGATCCCTGACCGACCGTCCGCTGTGAACTGTGCGCTGCCGCCATGCATCCGCCACAGCCGACTGCCCCGTCATCGACGGGGCCGTGATGTGAGACAAACGCGTGAACACCCCCAACACCCCCAACACCCCCTACCCCACCCGCCGACAGCGACGAGCGGCTGAGACCACCCCCACGGCGGTCGTACCCGCTCCGATGACTGGCCGTCGCGCTCTGCGGACGACAGTCGCTCCCTTGACGCGACGAGAGACACTCGCCCTTGAGCGGGCGCTCCACGCGGAACTGATCGCCGCCACAGAGAGGACCGAAACCCTCAGCGACGCCCTCGAGCTCAAGGCGCCCACCGCCCTCCTGCACCTCGCGGACGACCCCGTGCACACCCAGCCGGCGGGCGCCGATGAACCATCAAGCGTGCCCGATCTGGCCCCCATCCCAGCGAACGTGGACAGCTCACCCCCACCGCTGCCCCGGACGGCTGCCCTCCCATCCATCCGCACGCGTCGAGCAGGATGGGAAGCCGCAGCGAGCCGCCCCCGCCCCCGGCCGCGTTCGCGTTCTGCGGAGGGAAAACGGCATGGAGCCCGCGCTGCGACGGCACTCGCCTTCGCCGTCGCTCTGACCGCAATACCTGCACTGTCCGCAGCGGGGCTGCCGACAACTCACGTCGAGACGGTGGCCGCCCCTGCGGCCACGCTGACCACCCCGCAGGACTTCGCCATGGGCGAGGCAAGCTCCGCGCAGGTCGCTCGAGACGGATACAGCGTAAGCGCGCCCAAGAAACCTGCGCTTGCTGCCTCTCTACCCACAGTCGCCCGCACCGCGGATACCTTCACCAACAACCCCGACAGCGCAGTCCAGTGGCCCTTCCCCGTCGGCGTTCCCATCAGCGACGGCTTCGGACCCCGAGAATCTCCCGGCGGAATCGGCAGCACCAACCACAAGGGCGTCGACTTCACCCCCGGCCAAGGATCCCCCATCAGCGCCATCGCCGACGGGGTCGTCCGACTGGTCCAGCGCTCCGACCAAGGCGGCCTCGGCGTCTATGTCGTGATCGATCACGTCATCGACGGCCAACCGGTCAGCAGCTGGTACGGGCACATGCTCACCGGGTCACCCCTGGTCGAGGAAGGACAGGCCGTCAAAGTCGGCCAGCAGATCGGCTCGGTGGGCAACACCGGCGTCTCCACCGGCGCGCACACCCACCTCGAGGTCCACGTGAACAACACCCCCGTCGACCCTTACGCGTTCATCTCCGCACGAAATTGAAAGGCGCGTCTGCATGACCACCGCACGCCCACAGCCCCGCAGAACCTCACCAGGGCGACGACCCCGCAAGCCCTCGACGGTGATCATCGTCCTCGTCGCCATCTTCCTCGCCATCGCAACAGCACTGACGGTCATCTTCGTCAGCGTCGGCAACAGCATCGACGACCGCACACCCGCCGCCGCACCGAGCGGCGGAGTGCAGGTCACTCGAGAGAACAGTCACGTCCTCGACAGCGTCCCTGACGCCAAGGTCACTCTGGTCGAGTTCCTCGACTTCGAATGCGAGGTGTGTGGTGCGTTCTACCCGTACGTGGAGCAGCTACGTGAGCAATACGCGGGGCAGATCACGTTCGTCACCCGCTACTTCCCCATCCCCTCCCACCAGAACTCAATGAACGCCGCGGTCGCCGTCGAGGCGGCCGCCCAGCAGGGAATGTTCGAGGAGATGTACCAGAAGATGTTCCAGAACCAGAAGGCCTGGGGGGAACGACAGGACTCCCAGGCCGCCCTGTTCCGCACCTACGCCGAGGCGCTCGGTCTGGACATGGCCGCATACGACGCTGCCGTCGCTGATCCGCAGACCCAGCAACGCGTCCAGCAGGACTTCGACGACGGTGTTGCGCTCGGAGTGGAAGGCACCCCGACGTTCTTCCTCAACGGCCAGAAAATGACCATCGACAGCTTCGACGACTTCACCGCCCAGATCGATGCCGCGCTGGCCCAATAGCCGGATGGCGGTCGTGACGGGCATCACGGCCGCCATCCTCACCCTCTCCGCCTGCGCACCGGATACCCTCTCGGATCAATACCGCGCCGGCGACGACAAGGGCTATATCGCAGGAGACGGGTCCGTTCTGGAGATCGCGGAACCAGACAGAGGCGAGCCCATCACCTTCACCGGCACCCTCGACACCGGCGAGGTCGTGAGCGACGGCAGCTACCGGGGCAGGGTGCTGGTTGTGAACTTCTGGTACGCCGCCTGCGCCCCGTGCCGTCTCGAAGCCCCCGACCTAGAAGCGACCTACCAGACATACCGGGACCAGGGCGTGCAATTCCTTGGCATCAACGTCCGTGACCAGGCCGCCACCGCACGCGAGTTCGCGGCCACCTTCGGTGTCACCTACCCCTCGATCATCGACACAGACGGTGCCGCGCAACTCGCGTTCGCCGGGCAAGTCGCACCCAACGCTGTCCCCACCACCCTCGTCCTGGACAGAGAGGGACGGGTCGCGGCCCGCATCCTCGGCCGCATCCTGGACGTCTCCACCCTGGAGGCGCTCATCGATCGCGTCGTGAAAGACCCGGAATGATCCCCGACCTGGTCTTCAGCGGGCAACTCGCCATCGCGTTGCCCCTCGCGATGCTCGCGGGACTGGTGTCCTTCATCTCCCCCTGCGTGCTGCCTCTCGTGCCCGGCTACCTCGGCTACGTCAGCGGCTCGGCCGGAGCCGACCCTCGACGAGGCCGCAGTCGGGTCCTGGCTGGCGCAGCCCTGTTCGTCCTCGGGTTCGCTGCCGTGTTCATCGCCTACGGCGCCCTGTTCGGCGCCGTAGGCGCATGGCTGATCCAGTGGCAATCGGTGCTGATCCGCGTGCTCGGAGTGATCGTCATCGTGATGGGTGTCGCGTTCATCGGATTCATCCCCGGACTGCAGCGCACCGTCCGCACCCGCATCACTCCCGCGGTCGGATTAGCCGGCGCCCCGCTCCTCGGGGTCGTGTTCGGTCTGGGCTGGACTCCCTGTTTCGGACCCACCCTGGTCGCCATCTCGGCGCTGAGCATGGACAGTGGATCCGCCGGACGCGGAGCCCTGCTGGCACTGGCCTACTGCCTAGGCCTCGGCGTACCATTCCTGCTGCTCGCCGGCGGGGTGACCTGGGCAACCCGTGCCGTGGCTCGCGCACGGGCGTGGGTGCGCCCCATGAACATCGCCGGTGGGATCATGCTGATCATCCTGGGGCTACTCATGGTCACCGGGCTGTGGACCGCCGTGATCTACCAGCTCCAAGGGTGGATCGGGGCCTTCACCACACCGATCTAAGGGCTCATCGACACAAACACGAACGCGGCGAGCAGAACCAGATGCGTGATGCCCTGCAGTCGAGTGGCCCGCCCCGGAACGATCGTGAGAGCGCTGACGACCATCGTCACCGAGAACAGTACGATCTGCACCGCGCCGAGACCCAACTCCAGCGACGTCGGCAACCAGATCGACGCGACCGCGATCGAGGGAATGGTCAGACCGATCGTCGCCATCGCCGAACCCAATCCGAGATTTAAGCTGACCTGCATCCGATCACGCAGCGCCGCCCTGGACGCAGCCAGCCCCACGGCAGAAGCACCACCAAGGCGATGACCACACCGACGAACGAATTCGGGATCCCCACCGCCCGCACCCCGTCCTCGATCACCGGAGAAACGCCCTTAGCCAGCCCCACCACCGAGACCAGAGCCGCGAGCAAGAACACGACGCTGATGAGCGTCCGCCGCAACGACGGAGGAGCCGCGTGGCTCTCCGCGATGCTTCTCCCGCGGGAATCGACCGGGAGGAAGAAGTCACGGTGCCGATTAGTTTGGGTCTGAACGAAGACGCCGTACAAGACCAGGGCGACCACGGCCACGAACGCCAACTGAGCACCGCTGAACAGCCCTCCGGGCGCACTCTGCGTGAACCGAGGCAGCACCAACGTCAGCGTCGTCAACGTCGCCACCACCGCCAGAGCGGCTCCAGCGCCTTCCGCATTGAAGCGAACCAGACGGTGCCGGCCCGCGCCCAACAGCAGCGAGATCCCCACGATGCCATTACAGGTGATCATCACGGCAGCGAAAGCAGTATCCCGCGCGAGAGTCTCTGTCCCCGGCTTGCCGCCCGCCATCAAGGTGATGATCAACGCCACCTCGATCACCGTCACCGCGACAGCCAACACCAACGACCCGAACGGCTCCCCCACCCGGTGCGCGACGACCTCGGCATGATGCACAGCAGCCAGCACCGCACCCACCAGCAGAGCGCCCACGACGATCACCAGGCCCAGCGGAAGCTCCCGGCCCCAGGTCAGAAGAAGGCCGAGCAGCGCCAGCACAGGCAGCGCCAGCGTCCACAGGCGGAGGATCCGGGTCAGGGTCATCAATCACTCTCTCGATCGGCACCACCAAGATGGTTAAGCGCAATCTGTACTATGGGGGCATGGTCGAGACAAACGCGGGACAGACAGATCTTCAGCGTCGCGACAGGGCTCGCTTGCTGCTGGTCGCGGGGGTTGTCATCGCCGCGGCCATCGCGATCGATCAGGGAACGAAGCTGTGGGCGGTGTCCTCGCTCACTGGAGCCAGCCGGATTGACCTCGTGGGTGGGCTCTTCGGGCTGGAGTTGGTCTACAACTCAGGCATGTCCTTCTCTCTCGGGCAAGGCATGACGCCGGTGATCACGGCCTTCGCCGTACTCGTCTCAGCCGTGCTCCTCGTGGGAATCGTCCGAACTCGATCGCTGTGGCTCGCGGTCGGAATGGGTCTGGTCGTCGGAGGCGCGGTGGGGAACGTCATCGACCGAATCCGCCTCGAGCCGGGCTGGGGATCGGGACCCGTCATCGATTTCTTGGCATACGCGACCTGGTTCATCGGCAACGTGGCGGACATCTGGGTGTTCCTCGGCGTCGTCATCGGAGCCGGGGGATATCTCCGCGTCCGCTCCGCGCGACCGAGCTCGAGTACCGCGGGCGAGCCGATCAACTAGAAGTCGAACAGGTTTCCGAGGAAGCCCTCCCGGCGGGAACGCCCTCGACGGTCCCCGTGTCCGTCGTACTTGTCGCCATGGTGGTCCCCGCGACTTCCGTGACTGTCCCGGCGACCGTAATCGCGGGTATCCCGGCCGCGGTAGCTGATGTCATCGGAGGTTCCGTAAGAGCGATCGGCCCGGTCGATGATCTTGTCCAGCTCGCCGCGATCCAGCCAGACGCCCCGGCATTGAGGGCAGAAGTCGATCTCCACGCCGGTGCGCTCGGAGATCACTAGCTCGGTGGAGTCGATAGGGCATTTCATCAGATACGTCCTCTGCTAGGCGTGAAGGGCCTGTTCGTGTTCTTGGTGACTGACGGGTTCAAGCTGGAAGGTGGAGTGATCGATCGCGACGTTGAAGTGATCGGCGACGCACGCCTGCAGGCTGTTCAGGATCTGGGGCGCGTGACCGTCTTGGAAGCACTCGTCCCGGACCACGACGTGGGCACTGATGACGGGCAGGCCGGTCGCGACCTGGCTGGCATGCAGGTCATGTACGCCCGCGACGTGAGGCAGCTGCAAGATGTGTTCGCGGACGTCGTCGAGGTTCAAACCCGCCGGCGTGGACTCCAAGAGCACATCGATGGTCTCCTTCAGCAGCTTGAGAGTGCGCGGGATAATCAGGGCACCGATCAGCATCGCCGCGATTGCGTCGGCTTGAGTGAAGCCAGTGAGCATGATGACCACGGCGCCGACGATGACCGCAACCGATCCAAGAGCGTCGTTGAGAACCTCCAGGAACGCCGCCCTGAGGTTGAGGTTGCCCGTTCGGCTGCCCGACAGCACCAGCAGGGATGCGATGTTCGCAGCCAGCCCTATCGCGCCGAAGATGATCAGCTCGCCTGATGCGATCTCGGGCGGAGCGAATAGACGCTGAACTCCCTCGACGAAGACAAAGAGTCCCACGGCGAGCAGCACCGTCGCCTGGGCCATAGCCGCGAGGACCTCCGCTCGAGCAAAACCCCACGTCCGCTTGGAGGATGCCGGCCTACCCGCCAGGGCTGCTGCTACCAGAGCCATCGTCAGGCCCAGGAGGTCGGTGAGCATGTGCGCGGCATCGATCAGCAGCGCCAGGCTGCCGGTGATGATCGACCCGAAGACCTCCGCGACGAAGATCGTCGACGTGATGGCCAGGGCGATGGCGATCCGCTTCCGGTGGACACCGGTCGAGGAGGCATCATGCGTGTGGCTGTGACCGGACATACCGTAAAGGTACACGCAGACGTTGATAGTTAAGTGAATCCTTTATTACTTGAGAACGGATATCATTCACGTATGGAGACGTTGGTGGCCGTGAATGCACTCTCACGTTTCGGTCACGCTCTCTCGGACCCGATCCGATCGCGGATCCTCGTGGAGTTGTCGACAGGGCCGGGGTATCCCGCGGAGATGTCGGAGCTCTTGGGAGTGTCGCGACAGCGGATGTCGAACCACCTGGCGTGTCTTCGTGGCTGCGGGCTGGTCGTCATGGTGCCCGAGGGTCGCCGGGCACGGTATGAACTCGCCGATCAGCGCCTGTCTCACGCTCTTGAAGACCTGCTCGGCGTGGTGCTCTCACCCGATCCCGAGCATGTGATGCCGATCCCGGTTTAGCTCGCATTGGCGAGCTGCCCGATCCTGTCTTGCTACCCTGAGGTGCGTCGGTGGCAAGAGGAGAGGGCGGCGCACGTGTCGGTCACGCGAGCATGGACGGTGCTCGTCGCTGTGCTGCTCGCTGTCGCCGCGGTCATGGCGCTGACCTTCGGCCACGCGCGAGACTCGATGACAGAGTCCGCGGCACCAGGAGCCGCGTCGGTCGCCGCCGCCGTGACTGCCGGTGACACCCCGGTGGGTGTGACCGCGTCGTCCGTGACCCAGGCGCCGGATACCGCTCCTGTCGCTGCAGCGTGCTCAGCACTCTGCGCCTCGATGACCGGAGCCGGAGTCGTTCTCCTCGTCTTGGTAGCTCTGCTGCTGCCATCGGGAACGGCGGTGCTGGAGGCGATCGCGGCAGCACTTCCGGCGGCGGTGCGTCAGAACATCGTCCTGCGGCACGGGCCGATGGGCCACGGGCATCAGGTTTTGAGGGTCTAGACGCAGACCCGACCTGTCAGGAGCGGCGCCGACGAAGGCACGCCCTGATCCCCGCTGGTGTGCCTGAGCAGGCACCACCGGCTCACCTCGGAGATGCCTCGCATGAGCATGGACGATTGGTGGTTCAACGCCATCTATTCCGTCACCCCCACGATCCTCGTCGGACTGATCTTCTGGTTCGCGATGCGCGCGATCCTGAAGGCCGATTCACGCGAGCGGAAGGTCTACGCCAAGATCAAAGAGCAGGAACGAGCCCGGCTCACTGCAGCGCAGGACGCCGACGCTACCCATGAGGACGCCCCGTGACCGCGCCTACGATCGCACCTCGCTCGTCTGCACGGCTCCTCATTCTGCTTTCGCCTGCGCTGCTGGCCGCAGTGGCGATCGGTGTCGGAGTGATTCTGGCAGCCACGACGCTGGCATCGGCGCCAGCGCTGCTCATCGACGCAGGTCCCGTCGTCGACATCGCCCTCCCCGTCTGTCGCATCATCGTGGACCTGGCTAGCGCCGTCACGATTGGAGCGCTGGTGTTAGCCGCGACTGCATTGCCCGTGACAGAGGCACCCTATGGGCGTGTTCTCGACATCGCTGCGGGATCTGCAGCGCTGTGGGCTATCTCGGCGTTAGGGACCAGCGTCCTGGCATACATGAACCTCGCTGGCGCCGTGCCCTGGTCGATCTTCGGCGCCAGCTATGGGCAGTTCCTGACCGAAGTCAGCCTCGGACAAGGATGGTTGGCGACAGTGCTGTCCGCCGCCGTGCTCGCCGTGCTTGGATTCGCTGTCCGCTCCCCGATCGGAGCCGGCGCCCTCGCAGCCGCAGCGTTCGCCGCGCTCATCCCGATGGCGCTGCAGGGCCATGCCGCCGGCGCCGGCAGCCACTCCGCCGCGACATCGGCGCTGTGGATGCACGCGGCCGGAGCGGCGCTATGGGTGGGAGGTCTGGCGGTCACCGCCGTCGTTCTTGGACGGATGGACGTCGATCGCGGCACCCTACTTCGCAGATACTCCACGCTCGCCTTGGCCTGCTTCGCTATCGTCGCGATCTCCGGATTGGTGTCGGCGTCGCTGCGACTGGAAACGCCCGCCCAACTCGTGACCACCCCATACGGACAGTTGCTGATCGTGAAGATCATCGCGCTACTGCTGCTGGGCCTAGCAGGAGCGCTACACCGACGCTGGACCATCCGCCGGATCCAGGGACGAAACCGGATCGGGGGCCTGCTCGCCGGCCTTGTGGCCGCTGAGCTGGCGGTGATGGGCGCCGCTTCCGGGGTTGCAGCGATCTTGGCTCGCACGGCACCGCCCGTGACCGAGGAGCTCGCGGTCACGGCCTCGGAGAGACTCAGCGGCCAGCCCCTGCCCGCCCCGCTCGAGCCACTCCGATTCCTGGACCAGTGGGCTGTGGATCCGATCTGGCTGACGGTCGCTGGGTTCGGCGCCGCTCTCTACCTCGCGGGGATGCTACGACTGCGACGCCGGGGAGACAGCTGGCATCCCGCCCGGCTGGTCGCCTGGCTGGCGGGCCTGGCAATGCTGGTCTATCTGACCAGCGGCGCTCCCTCCGTGTACGGCACCTACCTGTTCTCCGCCCACATGCTCGAGCACATGGCGTTGAGCATGCTGGTTCCCCTCCTGCTCGTCCTCGGGGCGCCCGTGACGCTCGCCCTCCGAGCCGTGCAGCCGCGAACAGACGGTAGTCGCGGAGCGCGGGAGTGGATCATGACCCTCATCCACTCCCCCCTCACCACCGTGCTCACTCACCCCCTCGTCACGGCCGTGCTCTTCGCCGGTTCGACGGTGGCCTTCTACTACACTCCCCTCTTCGACTGGGCCGTCAAGGATCCGCTGGGACACCAGTGGATGATCGCGCACTTCCTCATCGTCGGATACCTCTTCGCCTTATCCATGATCGGCATCGACCCGGTCCCTTACCGATTCCCCTACCCGCTCCGACTCCTGACTCTGCTGATCGTGATGGCCTTCCACGCCTTCTTCGGCCTGGCGTTGATGTCCTCCACAAGCCTCCTGCTGCCCGACTGGTACGGACAGATCACTGAGGGTTGGCCGATCGACCCTCTGGAGGATCAGCGCTCCGCCGGGGGCATCGCGTGGAGCGTGGGAGAGATCCCCACGCTGCTACTGGTCATCACCATGATCACCCTCTGGTCTCGCTCGGATGAACGCGAAGCTCGGCGGCTAGATCGCCAGGCCGCCCGAACCGGGGACGCCGACCTGCAGGACTACAACTCCATGCTGCAGCAGCTGACCGACAGAGACCGTCCGCGATGAACATCCCCAGCGGCCCGATCTGGCTGCCTACCGTACCCCCGGACCTCGCTCAGTTGCTGGCCCCGAACCTGCAACCCATTCCTGTCATCCCCCTCATCGCTCTCCTCGCACTGACCGCCTACCTGGCAGGAGCGATCCGGTTATGGGCCACCGGACGACGATGGAGCAGATGGCGGACCCTCTGCTTCGCCGCAGGCTGCGTCGTCCTGGGCGTCACGATGGGGGCCGGCATCGAAGGATACGGCTACGGCATGTTCTCGGTGTTCATGTTCCAGCAGTTGACGCTGATGATGGCTGTGCCGCCTCTGCTCGTCCTCGGCTCCCCCGGCACGCTGCTTCTCCGGGCCACCCCCCACTCCGGTGCCGGCAAGGTCGTGCACCGGATCGCGTTCTGGGGCCTGCGCTCCCCCACATTCCGGATCCTGCTGCACCCGGCCGTGATGATCCCGTTGTTCCTGTTCACCTTCTACGGCCTGTTCCTGACAGGAATCGCATCAACCCTCCTCGCGACCTGGAGCGGACACCTCGGCCTCGAACTGCTCTTCCTCGGCAGCGGCATCCTCTTCACCGTCCCGCTCATCTCCGCCGATCCACTCCCCGCACGACAGACCCACCTGGGCCGGCTGCTCGACGTGTTCGCCGAGATGCCCCTGCACGCCTTCTTCGGGGTCATCGTCATGATGGCCACCGCGCCGCTTGTCGCCTGGTTCGCGGACCCTCCGTCCGCATGGGGCATCGACCCCCTCCAGGACCAGCTCCTGGCCGGCGGATTGGCGTGGTCGTATGGGGAGGCACCGACCGTGATCATCCTGCTGGTCCTTCTCAGCCGCTGGTACCGCGACGACACCCGGCGCGCCCGCCAAGCGGACCGACGACACGACCTCCACGGCGACCCGGACCTCGACGCATACAACGACTACCTCACCCGCCTCGGTCAGCTCACCGACCCGTCACAGAAAGGACCGCGATGACCGCCCGTCCGCGCCACCGCATCCCCCTCCTCCTCGCCGGCATCTTCGCGGCGGCCATACTCGGCCTCTCCAGTGCCCCGCCTGCCTCAGCCCACGACGCCCTCGCCTCAGCCACACCGGCTCCGGACGCGACCGTGACCGAGCCGTTGAACTCTGTCGAGCTGACGTTCAACGAATCCCCCCTGGCGGGCTTCGAAACGGGGATGGCGATCGTGGTCCTCGACCCCGCCGGAACGGACGTGTCCGCGGGCACGCTCCGCATCGCCGACACGCAGCTGTCGAAGGACGTCGCCCCTTCGGGACCGGGGCAATACCAGGTGCTCTGGCAGACCGTCTCCTCCGACGGACACCCCATCTCCGGACAGTACGCGTTCACCTACACCGTCGACGCCGCCCCAGCCCCGCCCGTCCAGACGCCGACCCCGACGACTCCCACACCCACGCCCGAGGCTTCGGCACCGACCGAGCCCGCGCCCAGTCCGGACGCCACCCCGCTGGCCTCGGATGCGTACGACGCCACGTTCCCCATCTTCCTCGTCGCCTCCGCGCTCGTCATCGCAGCGATTCTCGCCGTCGCGATCATCCTCGGAGTACGGGCCCGCCGCCGGAAGGACGCTAGTCGAGAGGGTAACGCTCCTTGATCCGCAGCCGACGGGTCTGGAACGCCGCAGCTCCACCCAGACCCAGACACACCGCCGCGACCGCGACCGCGGCCTCCCACCACGCATTGCCGGTGAGAAGGTTCACGAACAGCACCAGGAGGCATGCCGCATTCAACCCGAACGCCAGCAACGCCCACTGCGTCGACGTCCACCTTGACCGCTTCGCGCCCACGAGAAACCTCCCACCCCAGCACCAATCCACCCGAGGATACAGCAGCATGTTTACAATCGAGCGACGGAGGAGGTGAGCGCAGGATGACCACACGCACACCCCTGGTCCCGCTCATCCTCCTGACCGTGCTCGTCGGAATCGCTGCAGCCCTCAGCGTGATCCTGCACAGCACCGCCACCGAGCAGGCCCTCCAACAGCAGCCTTCCTCCGTCGTCGCGGCGGCGCCCGCCACCGGCCACGTCGCGACCGCAGCACTTCAAGCAGACGACGGGCAAGACCAAGACGGGACCTCCACCACCTGCGCGGGAATCCTCGCCCTGACGGGATCGGTCCTTCTCCTGTTGATCGCTGCGATCCGCTTCCGCCCCGTTCACGTCATGAGCCGTGAAGATCATCACCCCCCTGCTGGGTCCGCATGGTACGGGTACGACCTCGCGGTCGGCCCGGGACCCATCAGCCTCCGTATCTAGACACGATCCGCCTCCGATCCGAGCGCGCCATCTCGCGCTGCCCACTCTCGTCGAAAGCAGATCCATGTCTCGAAGTGCTTCACGCGCACGCCCTCACGCCGCCATCCTCAGCTCACTCGCGCTGACTATGGGCCTCATCCTCGCTCCCAGTTCCGCACAGGCCGCGGACTACCCCACATGGGCTGAAGTCGAGGCGGCTCGCAACAACGAAGCCGCCCAACGACAGCAGATCGCGGAGCTGACCGCCATGATCAGCACCCTCGAAGCCGACCTCGCTACCGCGCAGAACGCGGCCACACAGGCCACACAGGCATGGGATCAAGCCCAAGGCGATCTCGACGCTGCGACCGTGCGAACCCAGGCCCTCACCGCGGAAGCAGCCACCGCCAGCGCGGAAGCCGACCAGGCCAGAACGACGGTCGGCCAGCTCGCGGCGACCATGACCCGCACCGGCGGGATCGACCAGCTCACCGCACAACTCCTGCTCTCCGGCGACAACGCCACGGATCTGCTGTCCCGGCTGACAAGCACCTCGCAGTTGACCCAGACCGTGTCCGTGCTCTACGCCGAAGCCGACGCCGCGGGCAACACCGCGACCGCCCTGGCCAGTCAAGCCGCCACGGCAGAAGAGGAACGAGCCCGCCTCGCCGTGGAAGCCGAAGCAGCCATGCAGGACGCGGTCGCCGCTTCCCAGCAGGTTCAAGCGAACCTCCTCGAGCAGCAGGCCGCCGCCGAGACGATGAAGGCGCAACTCACTGTCCTGACAGAGAACCGGCAGGCGACCGAAGCTGACTACGCCAAGGGTGAGGAGGTGCGTCGTGCCGCCGCCGCTGCTGAGGCCGCCGCCCGTGCTGCAGCCTCAGGCGCGCCGCAACTGGACTCCGGGCAGCTCTCCGACCAGGGCTGGGGGCGTCCCGTGGGCGGGCGCATCTCCGACGGCTTCGGGCCCCGCATCGCCCCGACCGCCGGCGCCAGCACCTACCACAATGGTGTAGATCTCGGGGCCAGCTGCGGCACTCCCGTTTACGCCGCGTCCGCAGGGACGGTGAACTACGCCGGCTGGTTCGGCGGGTTCGGAAACTGGGTGCAGATCACCCACGGGTCAGGAGTGCAAACAAGCTACGCCCACAACAGCCAGCTTCTCGTCAGTCCCGGCGAGACCGTCGCCGCCGGACAAGTCATCTCCCTCGCCGGCACGACCGGCGTGTCCACCGGGTGTCACCTGCATTACGAGATCACGGTGAACGGCACCCGAATCGACCCCGAGCCCTTCATGTCGGCACGGGGCGCCACGCTGGGTTGACCCATCCATGACCGCTCTCTCCCCCGACCGGCCAGCCGACCACGTCGACGCCCCAGTGCAGCCACCCCGTGCCTCCCGTGGCTGGGTGCGCTGGGCTTGGCGTCAACTGACCAGCATGCGCACGGCCCTGTTTCTGCTGCTGCTTCTCGCGCTGGCCTCCGTGCCCGGGTCTCTCGTCCCCCAGAGAAGCTCAGATCCCAACGGAGTCACCCAGTACTTCGACAACAACCCCCAGCTGGCGCCAATCCTCGATGCCGTCCAAGCCTTCGACTCCTACGGGTCCTGGTGGTACTCGAGCATCTACCTTCTGCTATTCGTGTCTCTCATCGGCTGCGTCATCCCCCGGATCGGCCACCATTGGAAGGCCTTCCGGGCCAATCCGCCCAGGACCCCATCCCGGCTCTCCCGCTTGCCAGCCCACACTTCACTCACCCTCGATGTCGCCCCCAGCAGCATCCTCGAGAACACCGCCCGGTCGCTTCGTGCCCAGCGCTACCGCGTCACCAGCTACGACTCAGGACCCATACGAAGCATCTCCGCGGAACGCGGCTACCTCCGCGAGACCGGCAACCTGGTCTTCCACCTCTCCCTGGTCGGCGTTCTCCTCGCCGTCGCTGCGGGAGGCCTCTACGGCTACTCCGGCCAGCGAGTCGTGGTCGAAGGCGAAGGGTTCGCTAACACCCAGGGCTCCTACGACTCATTCACCCCTGGCCGGCTCTTCACCCCCGCACTTCTGGACCGGTACTCGCTCGCGCTCGACGGACTCGACGTCACCTATGAAACAGGAAACCGAAACGCCCTCGGCCAACCCCTCGACTTCACCGCACGCGTCACCGTCACCGACGCCCAGGCAGCTACCACCTCCACTATCCGCGTCAACCAGCCCCTCGAGATCGGCGGCACAGACGTCTTCCTCCTCGGAAACGGATACGCACCCCAGATCACCGTCCGAAACCCCGCGGGCGACGTCGTGTTCTCCGACGCCATCGCCTTCCTGCCCCAGGACGCCAACCTGACCTCTCTAGGAGTGATCAAGGTTCCCGACGGATTGACTGAACAGATCGGGATGCTGGGCTTCCTCTATCCCACCGAAGCCACCAGCACGACAGGCGCGAAGTATTCCAGCTTCCCCGACCTGATCTATCCCGCCATGACCCTGAACGTCTTCCAAGGCGACCTCGGCCTGGACACGGGATCCCCCATCTCGGCGTACTCCCTCGACACCGACTCCCTCCAACAACTCACCGGAGGCGACTCCGGAACCGAGTCCCTCCGCCTTCAGCCAGGCGAGACCGTCACGCTCCCCAACGGACTTGGAAGCATCACCTTCGACTCCGTGCGACGGTTCGCCTCGTTCGACTTCAGCTCCGACCCCGCCCAGGACGCCGTCCTCCTCTTCGCCCTCACCGCGACCGCCGGCCTGCTGACCTCCCTATTCGTGCCCCGCCGCCGCATCTGGGTCAAGGTCAAACCCACCGAGACAGGGACGTACGTGGAATATGCAGCCCTCGCCCGCGGCGACGACCCCCGTCTCGACGAGGCCCTCACCCGACTCCGCGACAGCCTCACGCGCGCCTACCCGCCCGCGGCCCAGCCCACCCTCGATCCAGAAAAGCAGCCATGACCCCGCAACCGACGTCGCCGCTATACATCGAGAGGATGCGACCCTCCCTCGGGATCATCCTCTCCATCGCCCTCGTCATTCCCGCCAGCCTGGTCGTCTTCATACCCATCAACCCCGAATCCGACATACCCGGCGCCGCCGTCGGAATCACCGTCGGCATCCTGCTCTACGCCGGCATCCTCGGGCTGCTCTTTCTCACCTCGCCCGTTATCCGCATCACCCCGTCCACGCTCACTGTCGGCCGCGCACACATCGACAGAAAACACCTCGCCACCGCCTCAGCACACTTCGGTCCAGATGCCACCGCCGAACGCGGCACCCGCCTTGACGCGCGAAGCTACCTCTCCATCCGCGGCTGGATCAAGCCAGTCGCGAAGATCACTCTCAACGACCCCCAAGACCCCACCCCCTACTGGCTGTTCTCCACCCGGCGCCCAGAAACGCTCCTCGCCGTCCTCGCGTTACCGGAGCCCACACCACCAGCTCCCACACCGACCCCCACCCCCGAACCCTCAACGCCCAACGGCCATGAGGACTAGGACCGCGCTGACAGCGATCGCGGCGCTCACCACCGTCGGACTCGCCCTCACCGGATGCACCAAAGAGATGTCACGCTCCCCCAACACCATCCACCCACCGTCACCACGACCAACCACGCCAGCCACCGTCTCCGATGACGAGATCCTCTTCGCCACCGCGCTGATCCAACACAACGACGAAACCCTCGATGCGCTCACGGCGCTGGCTGGGTCAGATTCCTACGTCAACGACATCACCCTCGCCCTCGAGTCAGAGAACACCCTCGCCGCGTCAGTGCTCACAGAGTGGGGACAACCCGCACAACCGACCGCGATACTCACGCAGAGCCACCCCGACCTTCAACAGACCACGGATCAACTCCGTGCTCTCGACACCATCGCCGCCGCCGACAGACCACAAGCCGCAACCCAACTGCTCAATCAGCTCTACTGCCAAGCCACACAACTAGCCGAGGACGCGACACCCGCTCTGACGGATCCTCGATTGATGGCTATCGCATCCAGCGTGCAATCTAGCCGGACCAGTTGGAGCAAAGACCCCGCGAGACCTCCTTGCTCCTCCCGTCAGTAGAGACCGTCCAAACGGACCAAGATGTTCTGCCGGAGCCTAATCGTCTCTCGAAACTCACTGACAGGTCAGCCAGGCAAAGACAACGGCCTCGCGCGTTGCCTGTGGCGGGGCCGGATAGAGCGAAGTGCGCTTCGGAGTCGTGAGTGTGGGTTGAGCCGGTTCCGGATCGCGGCGACGGTCCTCCAATAGCCTGTTGGAAAACTTACCGAGCCCTAGTAGGAGTCCGAGATGCTGGAGATCGAGCCGGACAGCTACGGCGAGACGCTCGCCATTCTGAAGCAGCAGGTGCGTGAAGCGCGCTTCGCCGTCCAACGTCAGGCGAACACGGGGATGCTGCGTCTCTATTGGCGGATTGGCGACACTATCCTTGCCCGGCAGCGCGTCGAACGGTGGGGAACGGGGGTCCTGACGCGGCTCGCGACCGATCTGCGAAACGAGTTCCCCTCGATGAAGGGATTCTCGCTCGCGAATCTCGCCTACATGCGGCGCTTCGCCGAGAGCTGGACCGAGGACGCAATTCTCCAACAGCCTGTTGGAGAATTGCCCTGGAGCCACATCGTCTCCCTGCTCGACAAGCTCGACGACCCCAACCTCCGCGACTGGTACGCGCTCCGAGACCTGCAGCACGGATGGAGCCGCGCGGTCCTCACCCATCAGATCGCCACCGGTCTTCACGACCGGGAGGGAGCGGCTCCCAGCAACTTCGCCACCGCGCTCGAGTCGGCCGATTCCGAACTGGCCCAGCAGATCACCAAAGACCCCTACACGCTTGACTTCCTCGCTATCGATTCAGACGCGTCCGAACGCCAGCTCGAGGACCGGCTCACTGCACGGATCATGGAGACCCTCCGTGAGCTCGGCCGGGGGTTCGCGTTCGTCGGTCGTCAGGTCCACTTCGACGTCGAGGGAGACGACTACTACGTCGACCTTCTGTTCTTCCATGTCCAGCAACTCCGTTACGTGGTCATTGAACTCAAGACGACAAAGTTCGATCCGCGCGATGCCGGACAGCTCGGCTTCTACGTCGCACTCGTCGACGATCGCCTTCGCGACGAAACCCTCCACCGCCCCACCATGGGCATGCTGCTCGTCGCCGACAAGAACGAGACCGTCGTCCGCTACGCCCTCGCAGGCACCGCACAACCTGTCGCCGTGTCAAGGTACGAGCTCTCCGCCTCTGACGCTGCCGCCCTTCCAGCGGAGGACACCCTCACGAGAATTGCAGCCGATGCTGTTGCAGACCCTTCGGAGCAGGCGCTGTCTGACACGACGTAACGCAGGTTATCAGCGCAGTTTCAGGGTCTCTGCCGAGCCAGGTTTTCCCCAGCCTTGACGACGACCCTGGATCTCGGAGGGGGCGATGCCGGCTGTGAACGAGAAACCCAGCGACGACGACACAATCCGGGATTTCGTGCTGTCTGGTTCGATCGAATCCGAAACCGAGCCTCGTGGCGAAGCGCTGCAGCTCTCCGGCTCGCTCCTCGTCATCCTTGCGCTGATGGTCGCCGCGGGGGTCGGGCTCGCCTACGCGATCCCGTACGTGTTTGAGTTCCTCTTCCAGCTCTTCTTGTCGATCGGATCCGCGCAGTGTGCGCATGCTCTGATCGGCGGGTGCACGCCGTGATTGGTGCTGGATCTCAGTGGTCCGCATATCCGAACGTCTAGAAACTCCGGGAACCGGGCGAGCGAGTAGATGACTCCGCCGTAGGCGTGTGTCGCTGACGGGCGGCTCTGAACGCTGCGACGAGCAAGCAAACGACACCCACAATCACGAAGATCGCGCCGTAGATGAAGTAGCCCGTGAGGTCTTCCTTCTGCCGGATCGCAGCGCTTATCGGCATCCCAACACCGATGATGACCGCAGGCATCCCGAAGCGGGCCCACCAGCTAGTTATCCACGACGTTCTAGCCCCCATGAGCGCAGGCTACGCCGATGTCATCGAAACGCGGGATCGAGCTCGTGTGCCCTTCTTGGCTGGCCACCATAGAGGCTGCTGCGCTAGAGCTGAAAGGCGGGGTAGATGCCGACCGTGTACATCCCGACCGTGCCGAGCCCTGCTGTGATGAGTGGTGAGCTGAGAGGCCAGAACGCGAACGGGAGATTCTTGTTGCGCATCACGACCACCCAGATTGCGACCGTGCATGCCACTCCACACGCGAGCCCGACTGCAGCCGTCACGCGCGGCCCCACAAACCTGCCCGGGTCCATCGGGCCCGGCGCGCCAAAATCTATCGGCAGGGAAAGCCATGCGAACGCATAGGCCAGTGTCGGGACGACCAGGACACCCCAGAGCCACAGGCGCCCCATGACGGCCCTCCCTCGCGACTCATCCACGCTCCCACTCTAGGATCCGTGGGCCGCCGCGAGGCGGGCATCATTCGAACATTTGTTCTACTCTTTCGGAATGGGTCAAAACCGGCGCTATGGAGACGTGACATGGAAGGCCGTTAACGCCTTCCTCACTCAGCCCAAGCCGATTACCCTCACCGATGAGGAGCTCCGCTCAGCGGGAGCGACGATCGAGCCAGCCGCCCCGCCGCGGGTGAAGGCGTGGGTGCGCTACCCAGAGGCCACCGTCGAGGTCGAGGGCCGAGTGCTGGCGTTCAACGAGCGCGTCGCGCTGGTTGAGTACGACGTGCTCGGTGGGGGGACACAGCGGGCGTGGGTGTGGCGATCGGCCGTCACCAAGCCGCGGGAGGCGCCCTGAAAGGCTTCGCGGTCGACCGTCGCGACGCCACGTCGGCCTACCCGGATTGGCGGGCGCAGCAGCAGTCGGTGGAGCAGATGTACGTCGACGCCGGCGCCGTCCCGCCCAGCCTCAGGATCTGGGCGGACGGCGTCGATGTGCGAGACAATCCGGAGCTCTGGCCTGATCGCTACCTGCGGCCGCACCGTGGGATGAGGCCGGTGGTGTGGGCGCGCATGCGTCGTGACGTCGACGGGCTGACCATTGGGTACACGGTCGACGGCAAGACCGCCGATACCCCTGAGGAAGCCGCGGGCTTGCGGGTGCCGGAGGGGTGGTCTCTCGTCTACGCGACTCTCGAGCAGCCGCATGACTGGGAGCCTGGCGCCCGACAGGTCTACGCGCCAGGACGGCGGGGCGGTCGAGGTCGGTGAAGGCCGCCGCTGCCGTGGACAGGAAAGCGACGGCCCCTCGTTCACGCTAGAACGCACTCCCCCGCGGATGGAACCCTTCTCCTAGAGTGGCTCCTGACCCGGGGAAGGGGCCGACTGACATCAGCCACGACGATCAGCCGTATTGGGATCGCGCCCGCGCTCTCTACGGCGACCAGCTCGCCCACGTCTACGTCATCCACGCCGTCCGACAGATGCGCGTTCAACTCACCGACGGCCGACGTCTCCTCCTGGACCGGAACGGGAACCAGATCGGCCGCACCCTGCCCCCGGTGCCGCCTGAGGGGCGCTGATCGCGCTACGGGGTCGGGGGCGCTTCGAGGCGATGCACCGTGTACGTCCAGCGGCCCCCGCGGGTCGATCGTGGCCCGCACATCGTCGATCGCGTTCGCGGCCGCCATCGCGCTCGGATAGGGCCCGTAGAAGTCGCAGAAGCCCGGCACCAGCTTGGGATCGGTGACCATGACCAGGTGCGGCGCGTTCGGATCGTCGAGGGCGCCCAGGAGCCGTGCGGCGATCGTCCGGATGTCCTCGGTCATGAGCGTCACGCTACCGAAGACGGCCGACACTGGACCCAGCACCAGCCCGGGCTGAGTAACGAGGGCGCCCCGCGGCTCGGGGGAAGCCAGCGGGGCGCATACACGCGCGCTGTGGGGGGACAGCTGATGCTCGTGCGAGCACCACCGTAGCCCCTGCAGCACCCGGGGACTAGGGTCCGAAGACTCTTCCATAGCGAGTCTCCAGCGAGTCTCCGTCAGCCCGGGAGAGGGCGGATCCGGGATAGCTGGAAGCACTCACGGCCGGGGGCCGTGAAACGCTCAGAGATCCCGGATACGGACTGACCGCGCCGCCTACTGGATGCCGAGGGTACAGATCGAGGTCACGGCCGCGAGGACAGTGATCGCGCAGGCTGAGCCAAGCACGATCACTTCCCACGTGCCGCTCGGGTTGGTGCGGTCTGCCGTGGGTTCGATGGTGGTGACGGGTGTGGTCTCTGTTGCGGTGGTGATGGTTTCGCTCATGACTGTGACCCCCGGCATCGAGGGTAGCCGGTCGATATGCAAGCGGCTTGCTCCTTCGGGACGTGGCGCCGAACCGTGACGGCGGCCCCCACTGGCTGCGGGGTGAAGGCCACGGCCGCCCAGGTGGGGGTCGGACAGCCGTGGCCTCCACCAAGAGAGACGCGATTCGCAGCGAATCGTGACGCCCATCCGTCGACGAGCTCCAGCGGTGTTCTGGGATGATGGCGGCGCGGGCCGTCTAATTACTCGGGAACGACCGGCGGCCCGCATCCCACACGTTCGAACGGCCCGGCCGCGGTGGCGGCCGCTGACTGGTCTGAGTGGAGCCGGCCTGGGGCCGGGCGCTGTGTCGCCACCCGTGGGGTGGCTCGTGGTTTGCCGGGGAGCCTTCGGCATCGTACGGGCCGGGCTCCTGCGTGCAAGCCGCTGCGCGGCCGGCTCCGCCGAGATTCTCGGCACGCGGTCGCTGCGCTCCCTCACATCGCGCCGAGATTCTCTCCCCCGCCACCCTCCGGGTTGCGCTCCGGTTCCCGTCCCTGCTCGGCACGTTCGTGCCTCCCCGGCAAACAACGAGGGGGAAGAGAGGGAGTGGAGCTGATGGTCACCACAGCAACGAAGGCGCGGAAGACGGCGCGGCCGCGGGTGAGCGTGGAGGAGCGCAAGCAGCAGGCCGAGGCGTTGCACGAGCAGATCGCGGTGCAGGTCGAGCAGCTGCGCGACACCGGGGCGTGGGAGCGGTTCCTGGCGTTCTCATCCGCGTTCCACAGCTACAGCCTCAGCAACGTCCTCCTGATCCTGGGTCAGTGCCCGGAGGCGTCGCAGGTGGCCGGGTTCCGGAAGTGGCTGACCCTGGGACGGGCAGTGCGGAAGGGTGAGCGAGCCTTGCGGATCATCGGCTACTCGACGAAGAAGGGAACCCGTCTGAACGACGACGGGGAGGAGGAAGAGACCAGGTCGCCGAGGTTCCCGATCCTGTCCGTGTTCGACATCTCTCAGACCGATGTCGTCGACCCGGAGCTCGCCGCTGCTGGTGAGCTCACGCGCCGGATCGAGGGCACAGACGATCACGGCATCATCACCGCCCTGACTGGCTACCTCGAGCGAGAGGGCTGGAGCGTGAAGCGGGAGCCGATGGCAGGTCAGAAGAACGGCTACGCCCGGCCCGCCGGTCGGGTGGTCGCGATCCGGGAGGACCTCTCCCCCGCTCAGGCTGCGAAGACGTTGATCCATGAGGCGGCTCACATTCTCGCCGGGCACGTCGACGACGTCGACGACTACGCCGAGCATCGGGGGCGTGCCGAGACTGAGGCCGAGTCGGTCGCCTACGTCGTCGCGGGCATGCTCGGTCTGGACACCGCCGCCTACTCGATCGGCTACATCGCCGGATGGGCCGACGCGGACACCGCCCTGATCCGGTCGACGGCCGCGGTGGTGCTGCGGGTCGCGCACCAGGTCCACGACATCATCAGCCCGACACCCGAGGACGAGCCCAGCCAGGTGTGAACTCGCGTGGGCCGGCCCCACCCCGGGGGCCGGCCCACGAGGGCGCGGTGCCCCTCGTGCTCCCCACCAGACCCAGCGGGACGGGCGGGTCTACCGGGATCGGCTCGGGAGCAGGAAGGCCAGCGGGTTTCGACGAGCTCGCTCGGCCGAGGCCGCGGCCTCGAGCATGGCCTTGTAGCGCTGCCGGTCGTCGATGCTCTGGATGATCGAGGTGGTCAGGAACAGGGTGATGCCGATCCATTGCGGCGCCATCGCCCAGCTCGGCGTCTCGATGCCGGCGCCGTACGTGAGTGCCAGCTGCAGCACGCTACCCGCGGCGAAGACGATGAGGCCGATGAGGCCGGCGGTGCGCAGGCCGCGGTAGAGCCCGTCGCTGACGGCTCCGGGGTAGCGCCTGTAGTCCTCGTCCATGCACCCACGGTAGCTCTCGCCCCTGACACGGGAAAGATCAGGTGGCGGGCCGCGATGCGGAACTACGGCCGGTAGCCCGATCGGCCCGCATCGATCTGAGACTGGAGGTCGCGCAGCTCCGTTGCCAGGCGAGGATCTGTCCCGGCAACCGCATCAGCCCGCCGCCCCACGTGGTCGTGACGGCGGAGCAGGGCGAGCGCCCCTGTGATGGCTGCAGCAAGGCCGAGCGCTCCGGCGCTGACGGCGGCGATGACAACTCCCATGACGAGCTCCCCTCCGGTGGGTGTCCTCTCACGCTATCGACCTCGGTAGAGAGAAGCCCGCGAGCTGTGTGCAAGAGCGGATGAGGCCCGGCCGCCGGCGGCGGCCGCTGTCTGACTGAGTGGAGCCGGCCAGGGGCCGGCGCTGTGCCGCCACCCCGAGGGGGTGGCTTGTCGTTTTGCCTGGAAGCCTTCGGCAGCGTACGGGCCAGACCGGGGCGCTCAAGCCGCTGCGCGGCCGGTTCCCCCGAGATTTTCGGCACGCGGCCACTGGCGTGGCCTTATTTCGCGCCGAAATTCTCTCCTCCACCGCCCTTCGGGTTGCGCGCCCCGCCCTGTCCCTAGCGGCGGTAAACCGCCTTCCAGGCAAAACAACAAGGGGAAGAGAAAGGAGAACAGATGACCAGCTATCTGGGCGTGAAGATCGACGTGGAGGGCTCCATCCACGTGATCGAGTTCGACGCGGAGGACGTGCACGACCGGCTCACGGCCCTGTACCGGCTGATCGGCTGCGATGTGGTCGAGACGGTCGACGTCGCCCACGGGATCACCGTGTGGGTGGACGAGGAGGGCCTGTTCCGGCAGGAACCGAACCCGATGCTGACGCAGGTCGTGCGTCAGTCGGTGTCGGAGCAGACGCCGATCCACGGGGCGGGGGTGTTCCTGGCCTCCACGCCGGACGGGGATATCGCGTCCCTGTCCCAGGACCAGGCTCTCGCCGTCGTCCAGTGGTGGCTGCACAGCAGTCCCACCGCGGACCTCGCCGCCGCGAGCTTCGTCTAACCCTCGCAGTACCCAAGAACAAAGGTCGGGGACCGAAGCATTTCAGCTGCCTCGGTTCCCGACCGCTACCGATCACTTTATCTGAAAGAGAAAAAGATGACTAAGACCACTAAAACCGCCGCTCCCGTGGTGAGTATCGAGCAGATCGATCCGAACGAGGTCGAGCTGGACCCCAACATCCGCACCCAGGTCGTCCTCCCGCCCGAGTTCGTCGACTCGATCCGGGCCGAGGGCGTCCGTGAGCCCGTCCTGGCCCGCCGCACCGCGGAGGGTGCCGTGTACGTGTACGACGGTCAGCGTCGCCTCCTCGCCGCCCGCGAGGCCGGGGTGGAGAGCATGCTCGCCGTGTTCGGGCTGGAAGATGCGACCGGCAGCGAGTCCGGGCGCATCCAGGATCAGCTGCGCACGTTCGCTCGTGCCGATCTGGCCCTCACGGACCGGATCGCGGCGTATGAGCAGCTGGCGCTGGATGGGATCAGCGTGGAGAAGATCGCCAAGAGCGCGGGACAGAGCGCGGAGCACGTCACCGGCGCGTTGACCGTGGCGAAGTCGAAGACCGCGACCCAGTACGCCGGATACGGCACGTACTCGCTGGATCGGCTGATGCTGATCGCGGAGTTCGAGGGCGATGACGACGCTATCTCGGCGGTCACCGACTGCGACGACGACGATCTGGAGTTCGTCGCCCAGGAGCAGCGCGACGAGCACGTGATCCGGGTCCGCCAGGCCGAACTCGTCGCCCAGTACGAGGCCCAGGGGCTCACGGTGGTCACCCGGTACGACTGGTCGACCATGACCGAGCTGGGTCGCCTCACCGACGCGGACGACGACGCCGACGAGCGTCCCACCCTCGACCCGGAGACGCATGCCGCCTGCCCCGGTCACGTCGTGCGGGTCGAGGTCTACGGCCTCGATGAAGGCGACGTGCAGGTCACCGCGTACTGCACCCGCAAGGAGCTGCACCGCTCGATCTACCGCTACCAGAACACCACCGCCTGCGCCGCGTCAGACGAGCCGGAGCTGACGGCTGAGGAAGCGGAGGCCCGCGCCGAGGCTGAGGCTACGGCGAAGCGGGAGGCGCGTCGGACTCTGATCGCGAACAACAAGGCGTGGGACACCGCGACCACCGTCCGGATCGACTGGCTCAAGACCCTGCTGTCGCGGAAGAAGCTGCCTACCGGTGTGGGCTCGTTCGTCGCGGTGACGATGACGCGGCACCGCTGGGAACTGAGCAACGACAACGACGGGATCGCGGGCGAGCTGCTCGGCATCACCGGCTACAACAACCGCGAGGCCATGGCGGCCCAGGTGGAGAAGACCCCCACCCGTGCGGCCTACGTCTCCCTCGCGGTGGCGCTGTCTGCTCGGGAGCACGCGACGAGCCGCGAGTCGTGGAGACACCCCCGCGCCGAGCACGCGGCGTACCTGCGCCAGTTGGAGACGTGGGGCTACCACCTGTCCCCCGTGGAGCGGATCGCAGCCGGGTACGAGCCCGACCCCGAGCCCACCGACCCCGAGGCCAGCACGGCGGACGCGGATGCGCCCGCCGAGGCGGTCGAGGTCGAGTCCGAGTCCGTGACTGCTGAGGCTGACGCGGCCTGATCCGGCCAAGGGGGTGGGGCGGCCACACGCCGCCCCACCCCTCGCCCGAAGGGAGAAGCATCATGACGATCTACGACCAGGTGAAGATCAGCACCGACAAAGAGCTGGGCGAGCTGCACCGACTCTGCCTCGACAGCGTCACCGAGGACCAAGCCGAACTCGACGCCGTCACCCTAGAGATGCGCGACCGGGGCCTGCTCACCCCACCGCCCGCCGTGTCCGACGACCCGCGGATGTGGTGGATGACCGACGGCCACGCGCGCCGCTGGGTAGGCGATGTCGGGGACGCCTCCGACCTCCAACGAGTCCGCGGCTGGCTCATCCTCGCGGAAGTCGAGATCCCCGAACAGATCACCGTGCAGCTCGACGTGATCGCCGCCGACGCGATCCAGTCCGGCTCCGAGGAGTCCGACCTGACCACCTACGCGGACGTGTTCGAGTACGTGTGCGACGGCTGCTACCTCGACCCCGGAGCCAAGCCCGGAGCCGCCAGCTACACCCCCGGCGCGGACCCGGTGGCGATCGCCTACGCGATCGTCCTCGGCTACGGACAAGGCATCCGCCACCTACTCGATCAACTCCGCACCGACACCACGGGGCAGGCGTCGTGAGCGGCCAGCCACTCCCCCACACCCGCCCCCGACCCGCGGCTGGGCGAGGCGTGGTCCTGGCGCTGACGGTGCTGGGCGGGCTGCTGCTCGTGGTGCTGCTGTGCAGGTCCGTGCTGCCCTGAGACGCGGCGGCCGGCCCCACCCCGGGGGCCGGCCCGGAGGGGGCCTCTAGCCGGGCCCCCTCCGACACCCCCAGGCATGGCGCCCTCCGGGCCGCAGCAGGACGGGGCGGGTCGCTGGTTGTGTGGTCGCGCTGTGGGGGCCGGGTGCCGGTGGGGTGTCCGGTGCATCGAAGGGTGGATCGTACTGCCGGCCGCTCTCCGCCTGTCAAGCGCCGCGCCTCGCCCCAGACATGTGGGCGGTTCGGGAAGGTGCTCCGCACCTGCGGTCCAACACTCCTGCAAGCGGGTAGGGGCGGGAGCGTCGCTTGACAGGCTCCGGCGGCCGGCAGGACGGTCCCCTTATTCAATGAACCGGTCACATCCGATACCGCGAATCAGCGAAGGAGAAGGACAGATGAACACCACCGGATACACCAAGGCAGAGCAGGCCGACACCGTCTCGGACACCCTCTACCTCACCGCCGTGGGCGTCGTTGTCGTCGGCATCGTGGCCGGTATCGGCCTGGTGCTCCTCGGTCTGGGAGCGGCTTCGGTGATCGTCACATTCGTCGCGGTTGGGGTCGCCGCGCTCTTCCTCGCTGCGGGGTTCGTCGCCTCGCGTGTTGCTGACCGTCTCCACTACTACGGCCGCTGAAAGGGGCAGGGATCATGAGCGTCGTCGTCTACACCAAGGCCGGGTTCTGCGGTCAGTGCAAGGCCACCGAGACCGCACTGGATCGGGCCGGGATCGCCTACGAGCCACGGCTGCTGGAGGACCAGCCTGCCGAGGTCATTGAGGACTTCAAGGCGACCATCGGGCTCACCGCCCCCATCGTCATCACCGATACCGCGGCGGGGTCGTGGGCGGGCTTCCGGCCCGACCTCATCGGCACCCTCGCCGCCGCATAACGGGTCGACACGATGCCTGTCCTGGATGCACCCGCCTACCCCGTCGTCGACGGGATCGCCGTGGCAGACGTCGACGGGGAGAACCAGACGTGCGCGTGCGGCAACGACAGCTACGCCGCCGACTGGTACGCCGCCGACAGTGAGGGCGCGATCACCTTCGACAGCAGCGGCAGCACCAACCCGGACGAGCACACCCTCTGCCCCGCCTGCGGACGGCTCTACCGCAACACCGACCTGTTCACCGGGACCGCCGCTGCGGTCGCCCGCTACGACACCCACTCCCCCGCCTACCTGGCCGCGCTCGAGCAGTACGAACGTGACGCCTACGGAAAGGATCGGTCATGAGCATCGACCTCGCCGCGCTCAGCCTCGAGCAGCTCGAAATCTACGTGGCCGGGTACGCCGACGCACTCGACGCCCACGAGCACGACACCCGTGTGATGCAGCAGCTCACTGACGACGCTCTCGCGGACCTCGCCCACGCGCAGGCCGAGCTCGCACAGGCCCTCGCCGATGTCGAACTCTTCTACCGCATCGCCTTCTCCCCCCGCCCCGACGCACGACCGGTGGTGAGCCGTCAGGAACTAGAGGTCCGCCGACAGAAGATGGCGCGTTCATCGGCAGCTCACGCGGTCACTGACTGGCCGGACGCGCGCGTCCGACGCCCTGCGGCGTAGTATCAATAGTGGTATCATAGATTCATGGCTCGGATCGACAAGCTCATCGAGGAGATGCGCCGCAATCGGAGCGGGGTGAGGTTCAACGACCTCGCCAAAGTATGCGACCACTACTTCGGTGAACCGCGCCAGCAGGGCACCTCACACCGGGTCTATCGGATGCCCTGGCCGGGGGATCCGCGAGTGAACATTCAGGACGATCATGGCAAGGCCAAGCCCTACCAGGTGGGGCAGGTCCTGGCCGCCATCGAGAAGTTGGAAGGGATGGAATCATGAACGCTGCAGAGCACTACAGCTACCGGGTCCGCTGGTCCGGCGAGGACGGCGGGTACATCGGAACCGTGGCCGAGATGCCGTCCCTGTCCTGGTTCGCGGAGGATCAGCGAGCCGCCTTCGACGGCATCCAGACCCTCGCCCGCGACGTCGTCGACGACATGGTCAGCAACGGTGAGAGCGTCCCGGAAGCGATCGCGGACCGGGAGTATTCGGGCAAGTTCCAGGTGCGCCTCCTGCCCGAGCAGCACCGCCAGCTCGCACTGGAAGCTGCCGAGCAGAACGTGTCCCTGAACCGCCTCGTCGCCTCTCGCCTCGTCGCCCACTAGCCATGAGCGACGAGCTGCCCGCGATCGGCAATGCGACCGCGGCGAACGCGGAGCTGTCGCCCGCGGTGCTGCTGTCGATCATCGCGGGCAAACCCTCCCCCGAGGTTGCCGCGCGAGTCCGATCCGTGTTGGAGCACGCGGCGATCGAGGCCGTCTATGAAGACGGCCCGGTCGGCGTGGATGACCCGGTGCTGACGCTGGACTTTCAGCACTCCTTCACACGCCGCGAGGTGATGATGCTGCTCTCCGAGTTGCACTCCCTCGAACTCGGATAGCCCACCCCTCCGAGGTGGTGGGCCGGCCCTTTCCGAGGGCCGGCGGCGAGGGCTCGGCGCCCTCGCGCTCCCCCAGCTTCAGTTCCCTGGTGCAGGCAGAGCGGGTCGGTGTGGTTGACGCCCCGGCCGCGGCCCGGCAGCCCTGAACGGGCGCCGGGCTGAGCGGCCCGGGGACAACCACTGATCTCGCATGCGAGCCACGCGGAAGCGGTCGCCCCCAATGGTGCACAGCACACCTCTCGGCTGGGTGTCCTGCACACAGCGGGGACGACCGCCGCAATCTCCAATCGCGGTGCACTTTACTGCTGGCGGGTGGCGATCACCTAGGTCGCTGCGCCCGACAATGGGAGCAGCTGCGCTGCGCTGTATCTGGTCTGGAGTTGCACTCGATGAGGCCGTGCACAGGCCACACTGCACTCGACGCGTCGACGCTTACGTGACGGGACGTGTGGCCTGTGTGCGGCCGGGTGGAGGGTCCCGCTGTCCACCTGTGGGCAGGACGAGCCCGAAGGAGAGAGCTCGTGCTGTCCACAGGTGGTCAGGGGGATCAGGACCGCAACCCCCCAGACGCCGAAGGCGTCACTCCCCCGCCGTCGCCGACGCCGCTGACGCGGCCTCACGGCGACGCGGGCGACGGCCCTGCTGACCCGGACCACGGGCGCCCGTGGCGCGCAGACTCTTCTCGTTCCAACCCGCACGCAGTGCCGCCTGCCACGCTGAATCGTGCGCGGCCTGCGCGTCTCTCAGGCGCGCCTCCAACGTCTCGACCTCGTTCGACGCGACCACGATCGCGCGCACCGCATCGACACGCGCGTTGGTCTCCTGCTCGACCAACCGACGCGCGGCCTCGACCGACTCTTCAACATTCTGGATGGGCTCATTCATGAGGTAATCCTAAAGGGTAACCGCTGGAGCGGTCCGCGACCTCCCGGTCGCCAAGGAGCACCCGTCTGGACCCGCTTTGCGGGCCGTCATTCGGGAGCAAGCTGTCAGGTTACATGCTGTAACCTGATCTCACCGCGGCTGAATGGCCTCGGTGGTCCCCGCGCCTTGTGGGTGCGGGGTCGCTGCGCTGGCGTGGATTGGAGCTGCTCGTGAGGCGTTCGCAGCTGTTCGGCCGGTCGCGGCGCGAGAACTCGGAGTCGCCGCGCGATAAGCGTTACGTCGTGTACGTGAACGCTGAGGAGCAGGCCGCGTTGGAGGCCCGCGCCGTGGTGGCGGGCGGGATCACGGTGCCGCGACTGCTGGTGGAGTCGGCGATGAACGCGAACGTCCAGACCCGGTCGGACGTCCGGAAGTTCATCGCGGGGGTGTTCGAGCTGCAGGACGGGTTGGCGGCGATCGGGAACAACGTGAACCAGATCGCGAAGTACGCCAACACGGAGCGCGTCTATCCCTCCGATGCGGAGGCGACGTTCGAGGAAGTGCGACGAGTGGCGCGGCTGATCGAAGCGACCGTGCAGTCCTGGGATCTGACGTGATCCCGAACGTCGTTGAGGGCGCCAACATGACCGGGCTGGTGTCGTACCTGGCCGGTCCTGGCAGGCAGAACGACCACACCAACCAGCACGTCATCGCGGGGTCGCGGTACGTGGAGATGGAGTTCGCCGGCGCCCCTCTGGGCCGGCAGGATGTGGTGTCTCTTGCTCGCCACATCGACGCGCCGCGGCGTGAGCATGACGTCGACTGCCGTCGCTCGGTGAAGCAGGTCGACGCCGAGACGGGCAAGGTGTCGTACCGGAAGGTCGACGCCGGCGTGTTCCATGTCTCGCTGTCTCTGTCGGCTGATGAGGGCGAGTTGACGGACGAGAAGTGGGCGGCGATCGCGCACGACTACATCGACCGGATGGGGTTCGGCGCCACCGACGACGCGCCCAGTGTTCGGTGGGCGGCGATTCGACACGGCCTGTCGAAGAACGGCAACGATCACATCCATCTGGCCGTGTCGATCGTGCGGACCAACGGTGCGAAGGTGGACCTCGGCTACTCGCATCGGCGCTCTCAAATTGTGGCCGGGGAGCTCGAGCGTGAGCACGGCTTGCGCGTGTTGGAGACCCGGGACATGGGCGTCGGTTCGCGCGGGGTGAAGCCCGCCGAGCAGGCCCGCACCGTGCGGGAAGGACTGGCTGAGACTGAGCGGGAGAGGCTGGAGCGGGTCGTGCGTGCCGCGGCGGCCGCGTCGCGCAACGATCTGACATTCGTAGACGCCGTCCGCGCGTCGGGCGTGATGATCCGCCCCTACTACGCCAAGGGGTCACGCACCGAAGTGGCTGGCTATTCGGTGGCCGCGCGACCTCGAGCGGGCAGCGACCCGGTCTGGTTTGGTGGGGGCCGGCTCTCCCGCGAGCTCACCCTCCCGCGGCTGCGTGACGGGTGGGGGCCGACGTCGCCCACGGTGCAGGAAGCGGCGTGGCGATCGACCCGCGACGGGACCTCCCGAGTGAGCTCACCGGGAGCGGCGTCGACGAAATCGTGGGAGGCCGCGGCGTCACAGTTGAAGGCTGCAGCGGAGCGACTCAAGAGCACTCCCGCGACCGATCGTGCCGCGTGGACGTCCGCCGCCCGCGAGGTTGCCGGCGTCTACTCCGCGTGGTCCTACCGGGTCGAGGGAGCCAAGCCCGGGCCGCTGCGCGAGGTGTCCAGGCAGCTCGGGAAGATCGCTGCGACACCCGCTCGAGACGCGACACGAAAGCCGTCCACGAGCCCTCGCCTCATCGCGGCCGAGACCGGGATGCTGCTCATGGTCGCGTCCGGCCAGGCGTCCTCCGACATGGCCTACCTCATGCTCGCCCGGCAGCTGACCGCGATGACCCGAAGCATCATCGACTGGAAGAACCAGGCCGGCCTCACCCACGAAGCCGAACGCACCGAACGTGCTCTCGCGGCCACGCTCGCCGCAGTCCAGCCGACCGGTGCGCCGGCCGCTCCCCCGGCACCGAAGACGGCCGAGGAACGCGCACGCGACCGGCTCCGAGAGATCCGCGAAGCGCAGAACAGGAACGCCGGCCATGGCGCCCCTGGAAGCGACGGGAGCGTCCCGTACACGCGGCGGCGGCCCGGCCCCGGCCAAGGGCCGACGCTCGGCCGGTAGGCGGGCTCAGACGCGCTGAGAGGGGCCCGGCACCAGGTGTGCCGGGCCCCTCTCGGGCCGTGTTCGAGTAGGGCGGTCACATGTTGAGCGTGCGGTCCTTGCCCTGGCCTCGGCCGGTGTTCTTCCTGGCTTTGGGTGCGGCCGTCGTGGCGCCTTGCACCGCGGCGTTGGGCGGGGTGCGGCGACCGCGTTCGGTGACCATGCGTGAGTCGATCAGCTGCGGGTCCACGTTCCGGTTAGTCAGGCTCTCCCGCAGCCGGTCGAGCCGCTGCGGGGTGTCCCAGTCGGCGGCCTTGGCTCGGTACTCCTCTGCCGTCGACCGCTCCGCGGGCGTTCGAGGCTGACCGGCTCGCTCATGCGCTGCAGCAGCGCCGTGCTGGGCCACTTGAGTGGCCTGTGCCGCGGCGGCGTGTCTGTCGTCGATGTCGTGCGGCACGTCGGCGGAGGCGGTGCGAGGCGCCGCTTTGACCTCGGCGAGGCCAGCTTCTTCCGTGCTCGCCTCGGCCGCGGCAGCGTCGCGGACCGCGGCGTCCTCCCGCAACCGCTCGACCGGCTGCTGCCCCGACGTAGAGTTCAGCGCGGCCTCCTGTTGCGCTGCGTCGGTGCCGAGCCTGTCGGCGTGACCGTCCGCCCAGTCCGCGCGCCCGAGCGCCTCATTCGCCTCCGCACGGGAACGGTCAGCTTCGCCCGTGAGCGCTGTGGCCGCGTCGTCGAAGCGTTCCGCGTTCTCGAACTGCGCCACGTCGTCGGCAGAGCCCCGGTCCCAGTCGACACCTCCACGGAGCTCGCTCGCCTGTTCGCGCTGCTCGCTCGCGAGTGTGTCGTAGGCGTTCGCTTCCGCCAGCAGGAACTCGGCTTTGGCCCGGTCGACATCGGCGCTGGCACGCAGTCGAGTCTCGGCCGCTCGCTTGTCGGCGATCTCTGCCGCGGCGGCCATCACCTCTGCCGGCGGCGCCGAGAGTGCGGAGATCTCCACCCCGTACCGGTCACGGACGTTCTGCGCGATCGCGGCGTCCGCGTCGGCGACCGCCCTGGCGGTGGCCTCGTCCGGGGAGTGATCACGCCACCTGGATGCGATCTCGTACTTCTCCGCGATCGTGCCCGGGGTCGCGGTGTCCCACCAGCGGAAGTCGTGCACGGGCCGCAGCTGCGCCAGCTCGGACGCGCGCTGGGCGTCCAGCTGCGCCTGCAGGGCCCGGGCGGCTTGCTCGCTGCGGGCCTGAGCTGCACGCAGCATCTCTTGCCGCGCCGCGCTGATCCTCCCGGCCAGCTGCGACGCGGCGAGCAGGATTGTCTGCATCGAGCGGGTCGCGTGCTGTGTGGGGTCTTCGTGTTCGTGTTCCATCGGATGCCTCCTAGGCGTCTAAGCGGTCAGGTGAGGGGTTGGATGTCGGTGGCCAGCCACGGATCCGCGGGCGCGGTCCGGGCGAGCTGCACGAGCAGCTCACCCACGACCACGTCGACCGCTTCGCCCTCGCCGTCGAGGACCTCGACGGCATCACTCGTGGCCGCCGGCACCGGCAGCTCGTCGACGTCAACGGCGCCGGGATGGGCCAGGTAGCCGGCGATGCGTATCTCCCAGTCGGGCAGGTCGCGATGGGCGAGCAGGTGCACAATCGCGGCCGCCACCGCGGCGGGGCCCCGCTGATCCGGGTAGCTGCCCGCGGGCGGTTCAACGTAGGGCAGCGGCTCGAGCACGGTCGTGCTCTGCGCTTTGACCGCCTCGGCAGGGAATGGCGAGGTGCCCTTGGTCATCAGCGACTCCATGTGCGGGCGCGCATGGTCACGCCACCACACGCTCTTACCGGTGCGGCCGTCGAGGTTCAGATGCTCCCAGGCCCGCCAGAGCGCGTCGAGGACGTCTTCTGCTTCTGGGTAGCGCCACCAGTCCCCCACCCACATCCACGGCTGACCGTCGATGCGCCGCCGGTACACGTTCCTGAGGTATTCGCGCACGAACTCGTTGACGCTGCCGTACACCAGCTCCCGAGCTTCGGTCTCGTCCTCTTCGGTCTCGGCGCCGTCCTCGAGCGCGTCGTCGTTCACGCCCATGTCCGCTCCCACTTTTGCTGCTCGTCGCGGACCTTCGCCGCTTCCTTCTCGAGGTCGGTGAGGGTCTTCTGCGCGCCCGGGTCGTGGGCGCGCACGGATGCGGCGATCGCGTCGGCGTGCTCGGTTTCCATCCACGGGATGGTGCGCACCATCGTGGCCGGTGCGCCGGAGGCGAGGACCACGGCGCGGCCGCGGGGCAGGGCCCGGAGATCTCCGATCTCCATGATCGCCTGGCGCTGCAGCTGGAACGACGTCGACCGTCCCTGCCGGGAGTGAGTGACGGTGCTGGTCTCCTTGTCGTAGTTGCCGATCAGGCGGCTGAGCCGACCGAGGAAGTCCTCTTCGTCAACCCCACCGCCGTAGACCTTCACGTTCGCGGCGCTCCACAGCTGGTCCATGCCCTCCTTACCCCACACCCGGACGCCCTGCGACCAGGCCTGCAGGATCGTCATGAGCAGGATCCCGCGGGAGCCGTAGTGGGAGTACAGCTGCGGCAGCTCGCGCCACAGGCACACGTTCGCGGCCTCGTCCAGCACGCACACCATCGGCACCCGCAGACGCCCGCCCTGCTCAGTGGCGTATGCCTCCGCCGCTTCGGCGACCTCCGCGGTCAGCGCCGTGACGAGGGTGGAGGCGGTGCCGGCGCCCTCGCGGGAGAGGGAGTAGAGGGTGCCGGTGCTGCGCACGAACTCGTGCGCGTCGAACCGGGGCCGGGAGTCATACGGGCCGGCGCCGGTGATCCAGGGCCGGATCTGCGCGTACTGGAGGCAGGCGAGCATCTTCGCCGCAGTCTCGAACACACCCGACCGCTGATCGGGAGCGGCGTTGTCGTTGCCGCGCACGCTGGCCGCGTCGGTGATGAACCCGTGTCCGGTGAGGATGTCGACCACCTCGGTCACGGAGATCTCGGTGGTCCACATGTACGCGTCGATGATGGAGCGCTGATCCAGCGCGGCCGCGAGCAGGAAGCTCTTCACCAGGTTCTCGCCCTTGGGCTCGAAGAACGCATCCCCCTTCGCGCCGTCCGCCTTCGAGCCGTTGGCGAAGTGGCTGGCCAGCTTCGCCGCCCGCACATCCGCCGTCATCAACGCCGTCTTGTAGCGGGGATCCATCGGCTCGGGCACGATGTACGCCAGCGGGTTCCACCACCAGGTGACCGGCTCCATCGCGATCTGCTGCGGGTCAAACACCCATACCGGCCCCCTCTGGGCTCGGATATCCCGGGTCGAATCGACCAGGTCGCGCTTGTTCGACGTCGACAGCACCGCGCCGACCGCGTTCACGATCGCCGGGATGCACCGCGACGTCGACTTACCGGTCCGCGGCCCCGCGATCTCCATGTAGACCTCTTCGAGGCCGGAGACGAACTCACGGTTCCCGACAACCGTGCGACCCACGGACACTCCGGTCCAGGTCCCGCCGAACTTCTCCGCCTTCGCCCGCAGCGCTCGGGCGTCTGTGTACGCGGCGAGGGCCGAGCCCTGACCCATGTACCGGGAGAACCGGTCGACGCGGGTGCGCTTCTTCGAGGCACGTCGCACGGGGATGCTGATGAGCACCGCCGCGGCGATGAGGAGGACGGCGGCGCCGATCAGGAGCAGCGTTGCGGAGCCTGGCCAGAGGACGGATCCGCTGCCGATGCCGAAGAACGCTTTGACGGGGTTCTCGCGGGTGTCGGCGTTGACGCCGTCCCATTCCGAGCCCACCCGGAAGGCCAGGTAGACCCCGACGAGCACCAGGACGCCCCCGATGCCGAGAGCGAAGAGGATCAGCTGGTCTCGGCCGCTGCCCGGTTGGCTGCGGCGGTTCGGTTCACTCATCGCTGGGGTCCTCCTTCAAGGATCGTGTTGAGGTCCGCCGCGAACTCCGCGTAGGCGGCAGCGGCGGGCGCCTGTCCCTTGCGGCGGGTGTTCTCGTCCCACGGCATGACCCACACCCGAGGCACTCCCCCGCCGATGCGGTGGGCGAGCTCGGCGAGCGGCTTGGGGAGCTTGCCGGGGGCGTCGGCGGTGAGGACCAGGCCGTGCAGGCGCACGTGCGGGACCTGACCGGCCGCCCACTGGCGTGCCGCGTTCTGGGCTGCGCGCAGGCCCGCGTAGTGGGTGCGCGCGGCCAGGACGACGTCGACGAGAGCGCCGTCGGGGTAGGCCGGCCATGCACGGCAGATGCCGGCCCACCCGGTGCCGAGCCGGGTGAGAGTGTCGACACCGGCACCGCCGTGCACCCCGACCACCCACAGCGACGCCTGCGCGCGCACAGCCCGCGCGGGGAGCGCGTCGACCAGGTCGGGGACCGTCACGAACGGCTGCGGCCCCGACACCCTGGATGCCCGTACCTGCCGGCCGGGATCGACCACGGGTGCCTGCTCGGGCTTGGTCAGGTAAGGGTTCTCGGCCGGTTCCGGGTTGTGGCGGCTGAACCTGCTGGGGGCGTTCATGCGTGCTCTCCCGGGGTGACGATCGCGGACAGCGGATCCTTGGTTCCGCAGAACGCGCAGTAGTTCTCGCTCACGTCCGTCTCCCCTCCGCAGGTCCGGCACTTGCCCTGCTCGACCAGGCGGGTCTGCCCGGGCCGGGGCTCGTCGACGCTCTGGTCAGGGTTGAGCGTCTGCACGTAGCCGTCACCGCTCACGGCGACGTCGAAGGTGCCGCCGCCGGGCTCGGTCGCCCGCAACCGCACGGGCCGGCCGAGCTCTCGGGCCCGGGAGGCGGTGTAGGCGATCACGCCCGTCCGTGTGCGGTTGATCGTGTCGCCTGCGATCGGGTAGGAGGTGTCGTTGACGACGAGCTCACCGGTGGCGTCGTCGCGGAGGGTGGAGCGGATGACGGGGAAGGAGGGGACGGGGATGCTCACGGGTTACTCCTCGGTGCGGGTGACTCGGGTGATGGTGGCGACCTGGCGGGCGAGGTTGACGCCGATGTTGTCGGCGTCGATGACCCGTCCGTAGCTCTTGTTGTCCTCGGGCCCCCAGGAGACGGTGTGCTCCCGGCCGACGACGATCACCGCGTCTCCCTTGTGGAGAGTGGCGGCGGCGTTCTCGCCGAGCTCGAACTTCGCTTCCACGAAGTGCGTGGTCGGGTTGGGGTGCTCCACGTACTTCCCGGCCCGGTATTCGCCGGTGTTCTCGATCACCCGGAACTTGGTGATCTGGACGTTGCCGGCCTGGACGGTCTCGACGTCGGCGGCGAGGTTGCCGGTGATGGTGCGCGGTGTGGACATGTGCTGCTCCTTTGCTCGTGTGGATTGGGGTGGGATGGTCGCGGGCTATGACGCATCCCGGGCCGCGGTCGCCAGGGCGGCGATGCGGGCTATGTGGTCGGGTCGGAACCCGGACCAGTGGTCGTGCTCGTCGACGACCACGACGGGCGCGGCGAGGTAGCCGAGATCCTCGGTCACGTACTCCAGCGCGGCCGCGTTCGTGGACAGATCGACCGGGTCGTAGGGGATGCCGGCGCGGTCGAGGGCGGTTTCGGTGGCTTTGCACTGCACGCAGGCGGGCTTGGTGTAGACGGTGATGCGGTCGGTCATGACAGCAGACCTCCGGGGGTGAGGGATCCGTCGGTGTGGCCGACGTCGATGTGGAAGTGGTTGCAGGTGTCGTCGAACGGCTGCAGGTGCACCAGCTCGAGCGAGATCCCCGCCGCGGCCCGGCAGGAGGACTGGCCCACGTTGGTGCCGGTGGGGACGATCGGGTCGAGGATCTGGATGAGCTTGATTGAGTCGTCATCGGCGCCGGTGAGGGAGTGCCCGTTGAGGCGGTAGAAGTCGACAGCGTGGCCGCCATCGTTGATGTAGTGGCTGGACGCGGTGCCTGCCCCTTCGATCTGGCCGGTGCACTTGCGGTTGATGTCCGAGACTCCGACGTTGTCGAACGAGCGGACAGCGATCACAATGATCTGCAGGATCCGCACGTCCACCCCGCAGTCGGGGACGGTCTGCCCCTCGGCGATCCACCGGATCTCCTTGATGTGATCCGGTGTCGACCCGACGAGCTTCCCGGCGTCGACGGCGGCCACGAGCTCCTGCGCCAACGCGACCGCGTCACCGCTGACCGCGCACCCGCCCGCACCCGCCGGAGCACCAGTGGGCGCCGTGGCGCCAGACGGCGCGGACCCCGCACCGGAAGCCGAGACGGCGCCCGTGAGGGCGTCAACGATGCGCTGAGCTCCGTCGACGTACTTCGTGTAGTGGTCCGGGTCGGCGTTGCGCTGCACCGCGTGCGCAGCGCGGGAGGGCGGCAGGGTCGACCAGTCGGGCACGTTCACGAGCCGGTCGTAGAACAGCCCCGCCGCCGTGGCGGGATCCATCCGCTGCTCGACCGTGCCCCACGAGGACTGCTGCTGGAACAGCCCGATCGAGTCCGCCACGGACCCGTCCGGGTTGATGGCCCCGTCGCCGTAGTCGATGTTGACCAGCGAGGACTCGCCCATCGCGGTCATCACCCCGATCAGCTGCGCCTGGGTCGGGAGCTGTCGCTGGGCGGCGACGTTCATGATCGTGGCGGCGTTGCCCAGCTGCTCGGCGGTGAACCCCTCCACGGTGAGACCGGGCGAGAGGGTGACGGTGCTGCTACCGCCCTGGCCGCAGGCGGCCGCGGTCTGGCTGCCGCCCATCACGCCGATCGTGAGCACCAGAACGAGCATCGCCACCACCGCGGCCGCGACCCCACCAAACGCCTTCACGAGCCCTGTCCTCTATCCGTTGTTCTGTCGGTCCGGGGGCACGATGTCCCACACCAGCCAGCCCGAGGCGGTGTCGACGCGGAACAGCCGAACCTCATACACGCCGGCGTCGGTCGGCACGCTGATCCGGCCGTTGTTGGTCCATGTCTCCTCCAGCGGCGCGGGATTCCCGGTGACGGCATGGATCGGGACGTTCGCTGGGTCGGTGTACTGGTAGGCCTGCTGCGCCTGCTCGGTCAGATGCGGGGCGAGCAGCTGCCACCAGGCGTCGTAGGGCAGGTCCTTGCGGGCGAAGATCGCGACGGTGTCGACGGCGGCCTGCGCGGCCGCGGTCTGCGCCTGCGACAGCGCATCCCCGCTGACGGTCGTGTCGTCGTCTTGCGCCGCCGTCGGCGCCGGAGACCCCTCCCCCGCCGAGGTGGATGCACCAGGTGAGCCGGGGGTCGGCGTCGACCCGGCCGACGTCGACGGCGCGACCCCGGTCTGCGCGTCGCTGGCGACGCATCCGGTCAAGGCCAGGGCCGCGGCGATTGCCACGGCGCTGACGCCGGCGAGGCGGTTACTCCCAGTCGTCATCGGGGTCCTCCTGCAGGTCGGGGCTGGTGGTGGGGTCGCCGAGTNCCTTGATGAGGAACTTCCCGCGGCCGGGCGGGATGGCCTCGCCGGTGCGCTCATCGAGCACCCCCGGGTCGGACCAGGACCCGATCAGGTCCGCCTCGCGGCCGGTGATCTCCGTGATCCGGGTGAGGCGTTCCTTCACCTCCACCGGAGGCAGCCCGCCGAACACCTTGATCTGGGAGTGCGCGACGAGCTCGCGGGCCCGTTCCCGGTCGTGCTCGTCCGGAACCGCTTCAAGGTCCGCCATCGTGTGTGTGGCCATCACCTGTCCGGAGTCGCGGGACCGGTTCAGACGGGTCAGGAGCACCAGGTGGTCGATAACCCCCGATCCCGCCTGGAGGGCGCGGTGCAGCTCGTCGAGGACGATGAAGTAGTGCCGCCGCGGCGCGAGCCCGTGGTCGGCGAGCACGGAATTGAGCTTCGTGGTCATCATCCCGACCGACCAGCAGGCGAGCATCGCCGCCGCCAGGAGCGCCTTATCGTCCTCGTTGATCGCGGACAGATCGAACACCACCGGCCGATCCCGCCGCATCGGCTCACTCGTCGGCTTCGAGAACGCAGCCCCGAGGCCCACCCCCTGGGTGAGAGCGATCAGGTCCTCCTCGAGCTGCTCGGTCTTGTTCCGGTACCGGTCGTCATCACCCCGGTCGACGCTGACAGTCCGGACCGCCTGCGGCGGGTTCTGCACCACCTCGAGCAGATCCGCGAGCACCGGCACCCGACCGGTGACCGTCTCGTCCAGGTGGGACAGTGCTGCGGCGATGATGTTGCGTTCCACGGTCTGCAACCGCTCGCGGCGGGAGAGCTCGACGACCATCACCACCAGCGAGAGTCGCTGTGCCTGATAGGACGCCAGACGCCCCTCGGCGGCCTGGAGCAGGTCGGCGGCCTTCTGTACGTCGCCGGCGACGTTGGCGGCGCGGGCGGCGTCCTCGAGGAGCTGGATCGCGTCGGGCAGGTCGCCGGGGTCGAGGATGTTGAGGTAGTGCTCGCCGTCGCCGATGGTGATGACCTGCCCGCCGAACGCGCGGATCATGCCGATGTAGTCGGGGCGGATGTCGCCGAGCACGATCGGGATCGTTCCGAACCCATAGAGGGCGGTGCTGATCCGGTGGATGACGCTGGTCTTCCCCAGCCCGGGCTCGCCGAGGATGAACATCGACGGGTTCCGGATCAGGCCCGCCCGGAACCAGGACACCGGGTCGCAGCACACCGGGGCACCGGTGAACTGGTGGCGGCCGATCGGGGTTCCGACCATGGGGACGCTGGAGCCGGCGGCGAAGGGCCACATCCCGCAGATCTGGTTCGTCGACGCCCGGAACTCGGGCGCCGTAAACGCCACCCCCGCCGTCCCCATGTCCGGGCCCCGCCAGCCGAGCAGGCCCGGCCCGCGGGTCCCGTTCTCGGTGGTCGGGAGGCCGACGAGCTTCTTGCCGAGCTTGGTGATCGTGGCGAGCATCAGCGGCCCCTCCTCTGCGCGGTGGCCTTCCCGATCGCCCGGTGCAGCGGCAGCACGATCCCGAGCGGCAGCGCGGCTGCGAAGGCGGTGTCCTGCATCCCCGTCGCGATGCGGGTCTGCACTCGCGCGGCGCCGGTCATGCCCTCGATCGCGACGACGGCGTCGGGGATCTGGGACTCGTCGGTGAGGGTGGCGGTGATGAGCATCCCGAAGTTGACCAGGCCGGCTCCCTGGGCGACGGCTTCCTCGCGGCGCTTAGCGTTCTCCAGCGCGACCGCGTCCTGCGCACCCCCAGAAGAGAGAAACCCGCCGGTCTTGCGGTCGGCGACGGCGACGGTGTTCTGCACGGCGACGTCGATCGGCCGGTACAGCAGCGTCACCCGCTTCCTGGCGATGCGCGCGTGCGGGGCCAGCAGCGGCGCGAGGACGGTGGCGGTCCACATGCCCTGCGGCATGCCGGTCATCTGCCACGTCACCGACACCGCCGAGTCGTGGCGGTAGTGGCTCCATTCGGCGTCGGCGGCGACGGGGCCGACGTCGGACCAGGACAGGTCCGGGGTCTGGCCGTCGTGGTGGGCGGCCTCGATCGCGGTCTGCGCGGCCGGGTCGTAGCCCACCCGGATCACTTCGCACCACTCCTGCGCAGACAGGGGCCGGACCTGGCCGGCGCCGGTGATGCCGAGGATCTCGGCGAAGAATGGCACCCGGGCGGAGAGGTCCTGGCCCATCTGCAGCACCGACCGCTTCCCGCCCTCCGCGGTGCGGGTGGTGAACGTGATCGTCACGTAGGCCTGGAGCACGACGGCGCCGGAGGAGAGCAGCTGCAGCAGCTCGTCCAGGGCCTGCCGGGGAACGGCGTGGGCGTTCGGGTCGACGGAGGTCTGCACCAGACGGTGCAGCTTCGCGCCCGTGCCAGGGGCGGCCTCGACGATGATCTGGCAGGCCATCACGTCGGGCTCCACCGTGAACGAGCGCAGCGCCTCATCCAGGCCCCGCACCCAGGAGTCGATCTGGTGGTTGTCCACCAGCGCGCCGCCCTCGGGGCTGACCGCGAAGCCGAGGACGACGTGGCCGGGGTGGGGGTGGTGGATCAGCCCGAACGGACGTTCCCACGAGTCCCGGAACTCGCTCATCGTCGACGCCGCCGCGAGCCCGGGCAGCTCGTTCCGGCCCGACGCGATCGCCCCGACCGTGCCCGACCGGTACCGGGTCCGGCCCGCTCGCCGTGCGGAGGCGAAGCCCATGCGGGTGAGGGCCTTCTGCGACAGGGACCGGCCGTGCTGGTCCTTCCGGCTGGTCACCCACAGCGCGGCCGTCACCGGGGCGAACACCGCCAGGGCCGCCCACAGGTTCGACACCATGAGCGTGATGATCGACGCGATCAGTCCGCCGAACAGGACGATCGTTCCGACGAAGCTGAGGCCGAGGATCCCGGCCGAGCGGATCCGGTCGACGTGGGAGTAGACGCGAGGCTGCGCCGGCGTGCTGGTCATGACTGTTCTCCTGTGCTTCCTTCGGTCGCCTGCGCGGCGGCGTTTTTCGCGGCAAGACCCAGCTCCGCCGCCTTCTGAGCCGCGATCACGGCAGGAGCCGCGGGGCCCGCGGCCGTCGCGCCGGCGGATCCCGCGGCGGCAGCGCCCGAGCCTGCAGCGGCGCCGGACCCTGCGGCGGCGGCGCCCGACCCCGCGGCGGCTCCGGTGCCGGTGCTCGCGGCCGCGGTGCCGCTCCCGGACTCGGTCGCGGCGGTCTTGCCACTCGACGAGGCCGCGGCGGATCCCTCACCGGCGGAGGTGGACGGGCTCGACGTCGACGGCGCGGCACCGGTGCGGGACACGCTCGGCGCGGGCCCTGAGCCACTGCCGGTGGTGATCTGCTCGCTCGAGCTGGACGACGAGACGCTCTGCTGAGACTTGAAGCTGCTGCTGCGGACCGCGTGCGAGGCGAGCTCTCCGCCGACGCTTCCCGCTGCCGCGGCGAGAGCGACGCCGGCGCCAGCGCCGCCACCGCCCATCAGCGGTGACACGGCGGGGACCATGAACTTCATCAGCGCCGGCAGCGCCACCAGCGCCAGGCCGAGCATGAGGACGCCGAGCATCATCGTCATCAGCTGGTCCCACCCCTGGGTCCAGTCCGCGCCGACCATGAGGAACGCGATCCCGTACACCAGTACGGCGATGGGCTTGTAGAGGATGAACGCGATCAGCCAGCCGAGGTTCTTCTTGAACCAGGACTTCCCCATGTCGGTGTTCGTGAACGCCGCCGAGGTCGGCAGTGTCGCGGTTAGGAGCACGATCATCGCCGAGCGCAGCAGCATGAATCCGATCTGCACGATCCCGGCCAGCGCGGCGATGATCCCGACGACGACGACACCGAGGGCGCCCACTCCCCCGGTCGGTGAGGTGAGGCCGCCCATCAGTGCCATCAGGTTCGACCCGAACCCGCCCTCGCGTCCGGCGGTGAGCTCGATGAACCAGATCGAGAACCCGTCCGCGGCCTGCACGGCCAGCTGGATGCCCCACAAGCTCGCGGCCGCGACGACCAGCAGAGTGAGCAGCGATCGGAACAGGTCGATCAACGGTTCCTTGCGGAGCGTGAACGCTGTGCGGCCCGCGGCGAAGAGCACGGAGAACACCACCGCGGCGGCGGTCCACCACCACAGCGCGTCGCGCACGAAGGGGACCGTGCCGCCGCCGCCGGACATGCCCGGGAGGGCATATGACCCGACCAGGCCGGCCGCGCCGACGAGGAGGCCGGCGGCGGCGATGTAGCCGAGCTTGCCGACCTCGAGCAGGCCGTGGCCGCGATGGTGCGCCACCGCCATCCGGGCGCCGACGACCATCACCCCGACCAGGACCAGGACGACGCTGATGACCTGCACAGCGCCCAGCAGCTCCGTCACATTGGCGGCGTTCGGGGCTTGAGCGGCGCTGGTCGCGGAGGTGCCGTTGGCGTCGCCGATCAGGTTGGGGGTGCCGATGGCGAGCCAGCCAGCACCGATCGAGCCGGCGACGGTGCCGACGAACTCGGCGACCTTGTCGGCGATGTCCTGCAGCCACCAGTCGGCGATCGGGTTCGCAGCGAGCACGCTCATGATGCCGGCCCCCACGGGAGCAGACCGAGCCCGTCGAAGGACTTGACGGTGTCGAACTCATAGATCGGCAGCGACCCGCCGGTGCTCTCGTTGTAGTACCGCTTCCAATCCCCATCCACCCAGCGCAGCCGCACGGTGTCGACCGAGTTAGGGTACGCGCCGACGGTGGAAGTCGTGCCGACCTGGATCACCGCATCCGTGGCGGTGTAGGACTCGACGTGGACGCCGACGACCGAGACACCGTAGGAGGTAGGCACCCAGTTGCCGGCGGGCGGGTCGGCGGTGGGGTGGCTGCTGCGGCAGACGTCCTGACCGGCGCCCTCCGCCAGGCCTTCCTCGCAATACCCCCGCTCCGCGGCCCACGACTGGCCGTAGGGGAACTCCGCCCACGCGGCCGCGAGGACCGCACCCTCCAGCGTGTGCGCAAAGCAGGTGCGCACACCGGCGTCCGAGATCTTCGCCGGGCCCGCAGTGTCGCTGGCGGGCATCTGCCCGCCCTCGACGCTCTCCCACGACACCGTCGGCGCCGTGGTGAGCTCGCCGGACTCCTCGAAGCCCTCCAGACCGCAGACCGACTCCGCCCACGAGTCGTCGGTGGCCGACGGGGCGGGTGTCACCGGGATCGCGTCGCCCCCGCCCGGGCGCGTGGTGACGGTCCAGGTGACGACCCCGCCGAGAGCCACAAGGGCCACGGCGGCGACGATCAGCAGGATCGTGCGACGGTGGGGGTGCCGTCGGGTGTCGGTCATGACACGACGAATCCGACGATCGATACCGCCATCGCCACTACCGCGATTCCCGCGACCGCCCAGCCGAGGGTGCCGATGTGGGCGGCGCCATCGCCGCGGCCGTGGCTGATGGCCATGCGGGCTCCGGCGATAATGATGCCGGCCACACCAACACCGAGGGCATAGAACTTGATCACGCCCAGGATCGCGCTGACCTTGTCAGCGCCGGGCATGTTGTTGCCGCCCGACGGCTCCGGGAAGTCCACGGTGGGGACGGCCTGAATCAGGTCGGTGAGGGTGTGCAGGATCATCGGTTCGCTCCGTTCTTGAAGGTGCTCCGCCGCGGCGCGGCGAAGATCGGGGACAGACGCTTCACGGCCAGCAGCAGCCCGCCGCCGAGGACCGCGAGAATGCCCACGATCCCGGCAGGGCCCAGGGCGTCGATTTCGGCGCCGGTGTGTGCCAAGGTGGGGGATCCCGACTCGCTTCCTCCGGAGGAGCTGCCGCCGCTGCGGCTGCCGCTCGGGGACCCGGACGTGGAGGGTCCGCTGTCGGCGGGCTCATTCGACGGATCGGCCGCAGGAGCCGGTGATGCAGGCTCGGACGGCGTCACGGTCGGCTCCCCTGGATCCGTGGGATCCACCGGGTCCGTCGGGTCCGTGGGGTCGGTCGGATCGGTCGGATCGGTCGGGTCCGTCGGGTCCGTGGGGTCGTCCGCGTCGGCGGCCGCGTGCGCGGGCAGGGGTGCGGGAAGCGCCGAGACGGTAGGGCTGGCCTCTGGATCGGTCTGATCGGCGTGGGCGAGCACGGCGGGGCCGGCCAGCACGGCGGCACCGATCAGGGTGACCGTCGCCGCGGCGCGGAGCTTTCTGGACATGGTGGTCTGCCTTTCAGATGGGGTTAGCGATGTGGGTAAGCAGTGACGGAGTCGCCCTTGGCCAGGACGAGATCTCCGGCCGACGTAAGGCCAGTCGGCGTCGACGGCGGGGTCTGGTCCGAGACCACGACCGTTCCGTCCTCGAGCACGGCGGGACGGGTACCGGACGCGCCATAGAACCCCGACCCGAAACCGGTCGTGGCCGTGAACCCCGCATCCGGCGTCGACACCGCCCCGGCAGCCCCGTCGAACACCACGGCACCGGAGGCGGCTTGGGCAAAGTCCTGCGACCACACCAGATCGGTCCCCGCTGCCTGGCCCTGCAGCGCGCCGCTTGTCGCCGACGTCGCGACGACGGCCGGGCCTGCCGGCGTCGACCAGGTCGTGAAGATCGTGTCGCCGCTCGCCGCGAGCCAGCCCGAGAGCGTCGCACCCTGGGCCGGCGCGCTGATCGGGATGGTGCGGGCAACGGTGCCGACCGGAGAACCGACGAGCGCCTCCCCGCGTGACGACGCCCAGACCATGCCGTCGTCGGCGGTGACCCCGATCGGGACCGTGCCCGCGCGCGGGCTGGTGTAGCTCACCAGACCGTCCAAAGTCAGCAGCTGCGCCGTCGCCCACCCCTCATGGCCAGCGATGAGCGCCCCTGCCCTCAAGATGACGGTGGCGCCGTCCGGCAGCTGAGCCTGCACCGGAGCAGCGTCACCGAACCAGGACGTGAGGGTCGACCCGTCCAGCAGCACGAGCCCCGGAACGCCACCGACGCTCACGGGGAGGAACTCCGCCGAATCAGCCGCCGTCTCGGTCGTCACGGTCACGCCCGAGTTGTCCAGCACGGTCGCCTTGCCGGCGCCGAGAATCCCGACACGGGAGCCGTCGGCGCTGAGCACGACGTCGGCGGCCGCGCCCGACCACGACCAGGCCGGCGCGGCGTTCCAGCCCGTCAGCGGCACTGCAGCCGCGGCGGCAGGCGCCGGCCTGGTCGTGGTGGAGGGTCCGGTGAGCAGGCCGGTCACACCCCACACCACGGCGGCGATGAGGACCAACCCGGCTACCACGGTCGCCGCGGCGACGAGAGGACCTCGCCGGCGGAACGGACGAACTGGGAGCACCCGCCGTGCCAGGGCCCCGCTGGGACGGAGCACGAGCTCCTTACCCGGAGCGACCCTGCCGGGAAGATCCAGCACGCGAAGCTGAGGCGCCGCGGCCGGGAGCGGCTGCACGTCGATCAGGCCGTCCTCGGCCGCGCTGGCGGGCTCGTCGGCGTCGAGCTGAACCGGAGGGCTGACCACGACGTCGTCGATGTCCTCCGGTTCAACCACGATCACCGGTGCCGACGGTTCTGCAGGCGCAGGCGCAGGCTGTCGGAGATCTCCGATCAGGTCGCGCGCGACACGTCGAGGAATGGTGAGGTCGCTGATATCGGGCACGTCGATCGCGGCACCACAGGAGGTGCAGAACCGTGCATGCGCGCGCCGGATCGGGGCATGGCAGCTCTCGCAGACCGTCGTCTCAGTCCCCGCGCTCACTGCCATGAGTCCGTCTCCCGGTTCCGGAGCGGCGCGTCGACCTCCACGCCCTCGCCCGCGGTGAGCGCCTGCAGCCCGAGTGCGCAGACACTCCCCCAGCCGCCGTGAGTGACGGTGTCCACGATCCAGGTCGCGACGTCGGCAAGGCTGCTGAGGATCCCCGTTGTCGCGAGGGTGCGTGCAACGACACGGGCACCGGGCGCCCGAAGGTGCCAGGCGCGGCCGTTGAAAGTGTGCGCGGTGACCCGGATCAACTGGCCGCCGTCCGGGGCCGCGTCGGGCTCGGTACCGACGGCCGCCCATTCCAGGCGACGCCAGCGCAACCGTGTGCCGACAGGGACAGTCCCAGCGTCGAGCGCACGGATGGTTGAGGAGTGTACGACATCGGACGCGCGGGAGGTCGGCGACATTGGTCTGCTCCTTGGGAGGGGGTGAACGGGGTGGGTGTGAGCGGTGTAGACGGTCGCCCGATCCGATCCCGACGTTGTGGACACGCGCACAACGCCTTGACGGTTCTGATGCAGAGCAGAAGAGCCTGATGGGGTTTAGCTCCCATTGGTTGCTCGGCAGCAACGAAACAAGCAGTAGGCGCTGTCTTTCGCGGAGGCTGACCCTAGTGGCCACGTTCGGCTCATTGCCCGTGCGGGTTTGATGCTGCAGCCCTTCGCCGCGGCTCGGCTCGGCGAGATCCTTTCCACGCTCGGAAAGGAGCCGCGTGGGATAAGAGCCCTATGGTCGATGGAGCCAGGTCACGAGCGGCGAGGGCTAGGAAGTTGTGCGCGAGCTCTGCTCAGCAGACGACATGCGCGGTTGTTGTCGGTAAGACACCGGGCTGGGTGTAACCATGGGTATGGCCCTTCCGTGGGTCGGGGCCTGGTGGTCTCCTACAACTAGCCAGGCCCCTCTTCGAGTGACGACATCTTGAAGTGCCGGGCACCCGGGATTGGAGTACTCCAATGGTAACCGATACCGCCCGGACTGGTGAAGGACTTGTCGTAATCTTCAAAGGGTGCCATGGCCGTCGCAGAATTAGCCTTGTTTGGAATTGACTGATGAGTGACAACAGCTCGGAGGATCTGTTGGCGGCCGCCGGCCAGATGCTCGGCAATCAGGCGCGTAACGAGGTGCTGAGGGTGCTTGTGCGCCGCGGTGAAGTGTCGGTGCCTACAATCGCCAAAGAAACGCACATTCGGGCTGACACCGTTACTCGCCACATCAACGAGCTCGAGGATCTCGGAGTGGCGAAAATTGACCTTCCCCGCGGCTCCCGCCACGGCCGGCGTTTCACAGTGCGGCTCGACCGCGAGCGTTACAAGGCGTTGTTCAATGCATGGGTCGGCGCCATGGACAGCGAGTCCTAGGAACGATCGAAGTCGCCACGGCTCTGCGCTTCTATCAGTGCAGTGATCGCTCGGAGGCTCTCCGGAGTAAGTTCGCCTAGGGCGCGGGTAGCAAACTTCTGGATTTTGTCCTGCCTGATCCTCTGAATCAGTTCGCGCTGGGCTAGAAGCCGCTCGGGCAGCTCTGGGTCGTCCCAATTGAGAAGAAAGTCTGGCTCGACACTGAACAAACGAGCGAGGCCACGCAGGAGGGCATTATCGGTCGTCAACGCACCCTCACCATTGATGAGGTAGTGCCACCGGCCCGATGACACGTGAACCCCCTCTTCTGCCAGTGCAGACTTCACCTCGGCGTAGTTATAGGGCGCACCGCGCTCGGCGGTCGCGAGATCCTGGAGCAACTGAATTCGACGTGCAAGCTCGCGGGTGCGCGCACGCACCGCGTCATCAGGACTCTCTGTCACTTCGTACTTCCGGTCGGGTCGGGGTACTTGTTCCTTCATAACTTAGGGGAGCTGTCAACCACCGCTCGATAGTTTGCTCAAACCGGCCGGGTTCTGTGTTCGCCTCCATCGCATGCGGCGCAGGAGAAAAGACAATCAGAACCGAATCCTCGTGCGCGTCCACCAGCATCCGAGAAAGCTCAAGAGGGACGAGCTGGTCGGCAGGGTTATGGATCACACGCAAGGGAGCGGTCACGCTCGATCCCAGGGTCCAGTTGAGCTCGCTGACCTCCACCGCAGCAGGAGTGCCGACAAGTCGGTGCCCCAGTCTGCTGCCGAGCATCCAGCAGGTAAGGTCACCGACCCATGCGGGCAGCTTGGCATCTCGCGCCCCATGCCTGATCACTCTGCGCCAGTCGCTCACCGGTGCGATCAGCACCAACCCCTGGACGTCGGACCGGTGCCTTGACTCCGCGAGACGCAGGGCAATGGTCCCTCCCAGCGACCATCCCACGAGAATTACGCCCGGCGCGCCGTGCCTCATCGCGTAGTCGATCGCGGCACCCACATCGATGCTCTCGTCCTGCCCTAACGTAGATGCGTTTCCTGGGTAGGACGGCCCCTCGGAGTCGCCGCGCCACGACGGAATGAGCGAGGTCATCCCGAGTTTCGTCGCAACCTGGACGCCAGGAAGTACAACGCGACGCTCGGTCCGGATACCGTGCAGATGAAGAACCCATGGCCGTCTCGCCGTTCCCTCGACGAGCCATGCCGGCGCCGGACCCAGGTCTGTTTTCACCTCGACGGCGGAGAAGCCGACGCCAAACTCACCAGGGTCTTTGTAAAGATCCCGGCGGAACTCGACGGTGTCACCCTTTGACAACGGTGAGCCGAACCGTTCGACCACGGCGCGTCTCACGAGCCCATCAGTCACAGAAAGGACGTCGCCGACGATTACGTGGTCTTCCGGGGAGCGCCAGATCCCGAACCGTCCCGGTCTCAAGGTGTCCTCCGTCCTTGGCAGGACCACTTCCAGCTCCGAGGCGTCCTGCAGATGCAAGGTCCGGGCGGCGCTGGGCATGACGACTTTCCTGCCCGCGGCTCGACCGACCGCTGCCGCTGCCGCCGCTGCCGCTGCCGCGAGGCCTAGGCCTAGGCCGGCGAAAACAACTCCTTGGAACATCCTCGCGTTACCTCTCACCTGAGCCACTCTCGAAATTGTGAAGCACCAACGTTCGACTCATGCGTCGTTCAATCCTCGACACGATGCGTTCATGACCAGCCGACAGCTCGATGGAATCGAGCAACTGGCGGTCTCGAATTTTCATCAGGACGATGTACGCGGCGGACTCAGGTGATCCCGTGAATGGCCCGCCGACCTGAGGAACGTCGTAGCCCCCTTGGCTCGAGGGATACAGGCGGTTGATCCGGAGCAATCGAAGCAAGTGCGCCCGCCAGGCGAGCTCTCGCGTGACCAAGACGACAAACCCGAAAGCTGCGAAGACGATGCCTGTGTAGAAGAAGAGCGCGAAGATCGTCGTTAACGCGTCATCGGATCTTGGCGGAAGTGTTCTCGCAAAAACCAGAACGCAGTGGATGGCCAGCGCTAGACACGCCGCGGCGATCATGAACGCCCCGATGACGAACAATCCGAAGATGCTCTTGAAGATCGAGAACGCCTCAACTGCCGCGGTGGCGGCAATCCAGAGCACTCCGCCGGTGTAGAGCAACGCCCAAATCAGGCCGGCGGGCGACAACACTGCCTGATTCACGAAGTTCTCATCTGTGCCTTCGCGACCGGGAATAAGTACAAAGGCAATCACCTGGACGACCACCAGGGTCAGGAGTACGAGCCGGTTTCCGCGGGGTCGGGGCGGAGTGATCTGCAATCGAATTGCGTCACGCAAGAACCAGAAAGCGATCGTAGGAAGCACAGTCTTGCCCAAGGAGACGATGTTGGCACCGCCGAGAAGCGCATCGATGTCTTCAAGCGGCACGATAGCTCCTACCGTCAGAAGCCCCAAAATCCCGGCTCCAGTGGCAATCCAGGCCGGGCGCTGCTGAGGCTGCTTGAGCGCTACCGGCGTGCGGAGCAGGAACAGCGCGATCAGGATGCCAAAAGTGATCAGAACCGCCAGGGGGATGGATCGCATCAGGAGATCCCAAAAGCTCCAGACCTTACGGCGGGCAACAGGAGCTCTGCGAAGGCGTAGGCGCCTCGCTCAGCGTCGAGCTCCTCCGCCTTCCGCAGCGCAGCCTCGTCTGAGGCGCTGGCTGCAACGTCCACCTGGAGACTTCGGGCGCGAACCTTCATCGCACCACCTACGCCAAGACGGTTGATCGTCTCTGATGAGACCCCGTTGAGAATTGTGCACCCGTCGTGGCCGAGCAGGATGTGAGCCAGCTCGTGAAAGCAGGCATGCTGGCGATACAGCGGTGGGTCGTTCTTGCGGAAGTAGATCCAGTACGCGCCGTCGCCGTCCTGGATCATCAGTCCGCTCGGAATCGCCGTGTCGGCGACCCCGTGGGTGTAGATGGGGTGCCCGATATGGAGCCCGATTCGCCGCTTCAGCGTGTCCCAAGTAACTCCAGGATGAAGGTCCAAGTCGGCGAGGGTCATCTCGATTGTCCGGCCCTCTGGGCGGGGGTTCGGTCGGACTGCTGACACGGAAGATCCTCTAAGGTCTTGAAATGGACAAGCATTGGAGCGCTCCAACAGTTACCGTAGATGTTGGCGCCTTTGAATCCTTTCTACTACATGATGTTGGCCCTGTGCTGAGCAGAAAGGTCGGGATCGAAACTGTCCGGTTGAGCGGAGGCGAAATGTTCGAGACATGTCCCATGGGAGGAGAATCTGATTCTGGAAGCCCAACACGCCGTCCCGCCTTCCAGATTCAGAATCTGAATGCTCCTAGATTCGACCGCATGACCAGGCAGCGATACCAAGGCGGCAGGCAGAGTAAGGGTGACCGGCGCGCAATCATCTCGCGCGTCCCTGTGCCGCTCGGTGACGCGGTGAGCCTCGCCGCTCACCAGCGAGGAATGAGCGTAAATGACTTCGTCGCCTCAGTCCTAGCGCGTGAAGTCGGCATGGCCGACCTTGCGCCTCAAACTCCCCTGCTTCCCCTACAGGAGGAGTTGCCCATCAGCGCGTAAATGAAAGAGCCCGCCGCGGTGCGGCGGGCGTCTCCCACATTCGCTCGAGCTATCCAAGCTTGCCGGCACGAAAGCTCCGAGCTCCTCAGATTCACCGCCCTCACGGGAGGCTTTTCTATGTCTCAAAGCGTAAGCAGTCCATGGCCAGATCTGTCTGAGAGTTTCGGCGTGTCACCAAATACCCACGGCGCCGCTGAGGCACGCAATACCAGTCGGGAGGCCCTCCCATGACCCGCAAATGAAGAAGGCCCGTCGCACGCGACGGGCCCAAACTCTCCGACGATCTCCGACCCGCACAAGTTTGGCGACTACCCGGGCCGAGACCGCTGACACAACCGGCATGTGCCGGCCATTTTCTGTACCCACCGAAGTGGAGACACCCCATCGTAACTCGTGCTCGCCGACCAGTCGCAGCAGCAGACCCTCACGGCGTGTCACCAAACACCCACGCACCGTCACCAGACACCCACGCGTCACTCAATACCCACGACGCATGGCAACTCACCCGCCGAATCAGCCCACGCGACAGCGTCCGAACCATGGTTCGGGAAGCAGACGGCGGCCTTCACATCAACGCCTACCCGCACCTACACACGCTCAGCACCCAGGCCCCCAGCACTCCCTGGTGCATGAGGCTCGCCGACACGGACGGCACCTTCAAGCAGCTCTGCTTCGACTTCGACGCCAAGACCGACGACGACGCGGCCGTCGAAGACAGCGAGGCTCTCGCCGCACACCTCACCACACTCGGTATCCCCCACGTACTCTGCGAATCATCCAGCAGCGGCGGCCGCCACCTCTGGATCGCGCCCGCGGGCGGATACAGCAGCGCCCAAACCGCAGCCCTCGCCATCGCCGCACGAGCCCACTACCGCACCCTCGACCACGGCATGCTCCTCAACCCCCGCGAAGGCGCCGCAAGACCACCACTCTCCCCCCACCGCAACGGCAGCCACTCCCGCATCCTCCACGGCACCCCACACGCCCTCCTCGAGCCAGCGGCGGACCCGCAACAACTCGACGCGCTCACAGAACTCCTGCGCGCCACCGCACCAGCCAGCCACCCCGCCGATAGCTCACCCTCAGGCCCCACAAGCAACCACAACCCCCACCGCACACTCAGCCGCTGGGGAAAAGCCCACATGGCCACAACCCGGGGCGGAACAAACCCCAGCTGGACCGCCTTCATGTGCCTACTCGCCGCCGCCAGCGCCGGCTGGAGCCTCCGCGACGTCGAACACGCCGCACGTACCGCACCCGGCATGGAGCACTACCGCACCAAGAACACCGGACGCGGCACCCGCCGACCCCGCTCCACCAGCGAAGCAACCGAACGACTACACCGGCAATGGCTCAAAGCACTAGGCATCGCCCAGCTGCACAGCACAACCCCGCAAAACAGCGAACCCCGCGACCTGTCAGACCTCAGCGAGCTCCTAGACCGCACCCAAACCCTCCTCAACACCCTCCACACCAGCCCCGGCCGCTGGACCCGCACCGAAGCCGCAGCAAACCAACGCAGCGTCCTCATCGCCCTGGCCCACCTCATGGTCCAAACCGGCAAGACCACAGTCGCGGCCTCAATCCGAGACCTCGGACTACTCGCAGGCATCGGGAGAACCACCGCGGCTACAGCACTCCGCACCCTTGTGGACAACGGATGGATCACCAAAGTGCACCCCACCGACGGCCCCAACGCTGCAGAATTCGAGCTCTCGCACCGATTTTCCACATCGTCAGGCAACGTCCGGTCACAGCCATTTAAGAACCCCCGCCCCCCCACCGAACTCTTCACGGCACGCAGCGTCATCGCACAACAACTCACCGATCTTTTGACAGACCAGCGCCACGACCTCTTTACACGCGCCGGCTTCGGCCACCGCACCGGCATGGTCTACGCCCATCTGCGTTCAATCGATCGAAGCGTCACCAAAGACACACTCGCCTCCACCCTGGGGCTGGACCCCCGCACTGCAAGCCGCGCGCTGGGACTACTGCGCTCGGCGAGGCTTGTCGTCAAGCGCTCCACCGGATGGGCACGATCTAGACAGGATCGGCGCGACACCGTCGCGCGTCAGCTCGGCATCAGGGGCACGCTTCAGGCCCGCGCTGAGCGTTATCGTAGGGAGCGAGAACAGTGGGCCTGGTGGCTGGCGGAATATGCGACTATGACGAGCCAGCCACGCCAACGACCTCGAAGACACCACGTCACCAGCCGGCTGCTCTTCACCGCAGATGAGGGTGGGGAGCGAAATTGGCCGCGATATCCACGCGATACGGTAGGACGCGCGGATCACCGCACAGCACGGACCTACGTCGACGCTGGCGTCCTCTCCCCCACCAGCCGATGGAAACTCGGGGACGTGGCCGCGTAGCGTCACCAACTACCCATCGTCGTCACCGACTACCCACTGGCAAGTGGCCGCGCCGCCTGCCCCTGCTGTGCGGGTGGGCGGGCCGGAGGCGGTGACGGTGAGTCGTTCTCGGTGGGTGTTTGGTGACAGGGGGCGCTGATCGTGTCAGCGGCAGCAAAGGCGGGGGTCTTTGGTGACACCAGTGCAAAGATGGGTATCTGGTGACACCCCAGCGGCTAGATCAGCTCGGCACGCCGTTTAGGCTCGGCCGCATGCGGACGCGATGGCCGAAGAACGAGATGTTCTCCTGTCACCTCTACCCTGAGCTCCGGATAGACAATCTGGACCTCACGCAGGTTCTTCACGAACTGAGCCTTGAACTGCCTCAGCGAACCGTACTGACCACCGAACTGCTGATTCAGCTCCGCCCACGTCACCCTCGCCGTGGTCTCAAGCGTGTGCGCCCGATACGTCGCCCACAGATAGATATCCAGGCGCATTGGAGAGGCCCCGAGAGCCTTCATCGCCTCAAGATTCACCGGAATGGGCGCATCAACAATCGACCGGAAGAACTGATCTGAAAGCGTCACCGTCGACGCCCACAACCCCCGAGTGCCCTGCAACTCGTCATCATTTGAGAACCACAACTGAACCGCATCAGCAATCTGGAAGTACTGAGACTTCTCGCCATACCCCGAATCCGTCATCGCCAACCCACGGACCTGGAGCTGAGAGCCGAACAGCCGCTGCAGCTGATCCGTCAAACGCTTAGCGTCTCGACCTCCCTTGGCCAGCCCGATCTTCTGCATGAACGAGGACATGCTTGACCCCAACTGGAGCACCGGGCTCTGGGTCTGAACGGCCTCAGTAGCAATCCACGTCAGAGCATGGCGGGGCAACAAACCGTAGGCAAACCCCTCGTAACGCGACCCGTCGAGAGCCGTCAGAAGTGCCGGACGCATCGTCAACGTGACGGGTCCATTCCGACGCTCCCAGTAGTTCACATTCCCCGGATCGCGATACGGCAGCGACACCTGGGCCCAAACCCTTGCGCTATATCCAACTAGAGGATCGCTCTCGGACAACTCTTGGGCCGCTGCATACGCAAGCGCCTTCTGATGGTCCCGCCCGACCCGTGGATCCCCTCCGGGCTGATCATCTTCGTTAAAGGCAGAACTCATCGAGAGCCTGCTTCCACGTTCTGACCCCACTTTTCCATGATCGCCATCTCGACCGCCTGCCGAAGGCTCAGGCCATGCACCTCGATCGCGGAGTCCAGGACCTCACGACACTCAGGAGATACGCGAGTGTTCATCTGGATAGTCGCTTCGTGCTGACGCTTGCTTGTCCGGCTCGGCAACGGAAAGACCTCCCTGTAGCTAGCTAGCTAGTGTCTAGAGGAATTATCGTGTCGACAGCGGGTTCTCTGCTGCTTTCTAGAGCGTGTCGAACGGATCTATTGAAGAGGCCGACCAGGTGGAAGATTCGTGCTGGACCGCGTGTAGGGCACACCCCCGTTGTAGAGCTCCTCTCGTCGCCGGCACTCCGCCTCGAGTAGAGCCGTGAGCATGGCGCCCCAGCTCTCGTCGCCTTCTTGAACTCGCGTGGCCTTGAACATTGCTCGAGCCCGTTCACGAAGATCCAGCGGCAACTGCCATGTGATCTTCGTCACCGCCGCGTGGGCGGGCGGCACGGGCTCATCCGGGGCTTGGATATTGCGCACGGGGGGGTCTGTCCAGGCAGGCGCCTGTGCAGTTGGCCGAGGAGGTGAGGCGGCGGGCTGAGTGAGCGGGGCTTCCGGAAGTGCGGTCCGCTGCTTCTCTGTCGCCACGGCGCCTTGAGCTTGATGCGTCGCGGGCGCAGCGGCCGCAGTTACTTCATCGGTCACTACAGGCGATGGAGCAGGTCGCCGGTTGCGCGTCAGCAGACCTGTCGCCTTCCGCGGCGGAGGGCCTCCAACGAACCGATTCGCAACAGGCTCCACGTCATCTGCCATGAGTAGCTCCTTCGGTCTCTGACTGCTGCTCCATCGCTGTCAGTCGTTCAACAAACTCCTTGGTGACTGCCTGCAAGTCGTCGGCCACGCTCTTAGCCGAGGCCGGCCCAATCCGCTCAATCGGCTCCCCCGTCCTCAGGCGCTCGTACCACTTCGGCCCTCGCTGAACCTTCGCGTCGAGCTCATGAACGAGAAGTCCCTTATCCCGAGCTGAATTCGCCGTAGCCTCGGCATGACGGACGAAGGAGGCAAACACCCGTTCATGAGCGTCCTTGACTTCGTCTGGGCCGGCGTCGTCAGAAACGAGGACCGATACGATTTGCGAGACAAAGTCGTTTCGAACCTTCATCGCGCTCGTTCCGGTAGCGAAGAGCACAATGCCGAGCAAGTCAATCTGGGGATTGAGATCGATGACCTCACTCAGACGCGAAGCTGTAAGAGCGAGGCCCTCAAGGCTGGCCCGGTCGGTCTTGACTGGCACGAGGACATAACGGGACGCGACGACCGCAGCCGATTGAATGATGTCGCTACTCGGAGGGCAGTCGAGGAGAATGATGTCGTAGTTGGCAGCCAACGGCGCTAGAGCGTTTGCGACGGTGAGGCGAGAGTCCGCCTGCCGGCTTGCAGCGCCCGAGGAGAGCGCCGCCGCGGCCTGCTCCAACATGCTTCCACCGATAACTACGTCCAGGTTGTCTCGCACCGAGACGGTCGACATCTCGCTGCCCAGGACGAGCGAGGTGAACAGGGCGCGACCGTCGTCATCCTGAGGTGTCCCCCGGTATCCCAGATCCAGGCCCAGATTGCCTTGTGGGTCAAGGTCGACGATCAAGACCCGCCAACCAGACGCCGCGAGCAAACCACCGAGGTTCGCGGCTAGCGTTGTCTTACCGACACCGCCCTTGTTGTTGATAACCGCTACGACTCGTTGCAGTGCTTGGCGATCATCTATCTCGGGCACTCGGATTCCTCTCCTGTCGCCTACATCGACGCGAAATGCAAACAACGCTGGTAAAGCGGGTGTTACCAGCATAGCAAGCGTTGCTGACTTTGCCCGAAAAGCTGGTAAGGCAAGAAATGCAAGTGTTGCATGCATCGCCGAATAGCTTCTACATTGCTTTCAAAAACGGAATGCAATCGAACCTGGATATGAAATCAAAACCAGTAATGCATCCTTAACCAGTATTGCAAGCAAGCGGCAGAGAACGGCGGAAATGGGCGAAATCGCCGAGAATCGACGAACCGAAGCGGCGCGACCAAAGCGGCGACAGAGGGGTCTCGACGACCCACAAGGGCCTTCTGTGGCGTGCCAGAGGGGCCAGCTCGCAGCGAGCCGCTCCTCGCGTAGTCCTAGCCGAGGCAGGTCATGGAACATACGTTCGAGTGAAGCCCACCGCGATCTCGGGTCGCAAATCAACCCACCGGACGCCTGGGGATCGCGCTTGACCCTGACGACCCAATCGTCACCATTTCAGAAGTCGTCAAGTCCGTCGAAAAAGGAGCGGGGAGGGGGAGGTGGTAGCGGCCGGGCTGGCACACGGAATTTGGAGAACTTACCGCAGAAGCCGCGCGAATCGAGCTCCTCTCTCACAATTCGATCTGATTGATCGGGAAGGAGAGGACGCGCAGCTCGGGGCGGTCAAGCGGCCGGAAAGGACCCCCGGCGAGGGCGGGGGAGAGCGGCGCGTCGCGGCCATGGATAGGAATGCGGCGCGCCCTGCAGGCGAGGTTACGAGCCAGGGGAGGTATCTGTGAAGGTCACGATCGTGATTCGACCGTCTGAGACCGAGGAACGCACGGGGAGGGCGTTGAGTACGAGGCCGCGAAGCTGGCGGCCCTGGCTCAGGTCCCCGCCGGCTACGAGGTCCTCTCGGTCCGCCGCACGGAGTGAGAGCTTCTTCTTGCCTGGGGGAGTGGTGGCGCGCCACAGTGGGCGGTATGCCGCGGTTCGTGCCCCTACCGGATCGGGATGGTCCTGCCGGCAGTGCTCGGATGTGGATCAATCCCGAGCATGTGGTGTCGCTCGTTCCGAAGGTGCAGAACGATGGCACCCATCACGTCCTGAGGGTGGAGATCAAGCTCGTGGGGGCACCGGCGTTTGGTGCGTGGTTGGGTCGGTTCGAGTTCGGCGCTGCGGCTGATGTGCGGTGGCGGGAGTTCCTTGAGGATCTCGCGGAACAGTAGCCGTCTCGGGTCCCGGTGGCGAGGGGGTCATGAGCGAGGCGGTGTGGGCGTAGGTTCGCGCTCATGGGATGGGTCCTCGGGGCGGCGATCCTGGCGGCAGCTGTGGTTGTCGGGATCGCGAGCGAGCGCGACGAATATCGCGCGTTCCGGTCGTCTCGGTGGCTTCGTCGACGGATGGTACAGGACGGAGTGATCATGCCTGCAGGAGATGTCGAGACCTTCCACCAGGACGGCCAGTGGCACAACCGGATCGAGGGGGAGAAGGGCACTAGCGGCTCGTTCAAGACCAAGTGCGAGGCCACCGAAGCGGGCCGGGAGCAGGCCCGTCGGCTGCAGCGGGAGCACATTATCCGGAACGAGAACGGGCAGATCGGGGAGAGGAACTCCTACGGCCACGACCCCCGCAACGTCCCCGGCTGAGACGCGGCCATGAGCGACCTTCCGGCAGGGCTGCGCCCGCCTGAGGTTGCTCTGGCCCGCCTGGCCGACACGATCCCGGGGCCGGGCGCTCTGCCGGGTGGGAGCCTGTACGAGCCCAAATGGGACGGGTTCCGCCTCGTCATCGTCCGCGCCGCCGACGTGACGCTGTGGTCGCGTCAGGGCAAGGACCTCACTCGGCACTTCCCGGACCTCGCGGCGGCCGCGGAGGAGCAGCTGCCCCACGGGTACGTCGTCGACGGCGAAGCTGTCGTGTGGTCCGAGGACAGGCTGGACTTCGACGCGCTGCAGAAGCGGCTCACCACCAGCCCTGCCGCGGTGCAGCGCCTCGCCCACCAGCGGCCGGCGTCCTATGCCGCGTTCGACCTTCTCGCCGTCGACGACCATGACGCACGCTCGCTACCGCTCCGCGACCGCCGAGCCCTGCTCGAGCAGCTCGCCCAAGACTGGGCCCCGCCCCTGAATCTCTCGCCCGCCACCACCGACTACGGCGAGGCGGTGGCCTGGTTCGAGCAGCTGCACACGGCAGGGATCGAGGGACTCGTCATCAAGGGCGCCGGAGACCGGTACAGCGGGGGAGTGCGGCAGTGGGTGAAGGTCAAGCACCGCGACACCCTCGACGTGATCTGCGCCGCCGTCATCGGCACTCTCCGCCAGCCCCAGGAGCTCGTCGTCGGCCTGCCCGTCGATGGAGAGCTGCGGATCGTGGGCCGCAGCACGCCGCTGCGCGCGGCGCCGGCCCGTGGCCTCGGCCGCTTGCTACGGCCAGCGGTGGGGGAGGGGCATCCCTGGCCGGCACAGATCAAGCCCGGCGCCCTGGACCGATTCGGCAACAGCGGCCGCGAGCTCGTCGACCTCACTCTCGTCGAGCCGATCGTGGTCGAGATCTCCGCCGACGTCGCCTGGTCCGGACGATCCTTCCGGCACGCCGTCCGCTACCTGCGAGCTCGACCCGAGCTCGACTTGGCTGACGTTCCCGAGCGGGAGCGCTGACCGTCGGTCCGCTAGTCGCTCACGTCGACGGGATCCAGGAGCGCGGGGTCGTCCCAGACGGGGCGGGCGCGCACGTTGTTGATCGCTTTGCTCACCGGGAAGGTGGTGATCGTGGACGCCACGGTCTCTGACGTCGCCATGAGCATGTCGACCGTCTCGGACGGGTCCTCGAGGTCGGTGGGGGAGAGCCACGCATCCCAGGTGTCGGGGGTGAGGAAGGCGGGCATGCGGTCGTGGATTTCGCCGGATGAGTCGCGGGCCTCGCGGGTGATGATCGCGAACCGCACATCCCAGTCGTCGCCGGTCTTGACGGGTACGTAGATGCCGGCGGCGGAGAGGAAGTCGGCGGGGGAGTGGATGAAATAAGGCTGCTTCTTTCCGGCGATGGTCTTCCACTCGTAGTAGCCCAGCATCGGCACGATCGCGCGTCGGCCGATGAACGCCTTCTTCCACAGATTCGAGCTGGTCAGGTTCTCGATCCGGGCATTGATCTGCGGCGCCGGGGTCTTCAACCATGGCGGTCGGAAGTCCCAGGTCGCGTCCCAGTCGACCTCGCGGCGGAGCTCGCCGGAGTCGTCGTCGACGCGGTCGCGGACGATCACGGACGTGTTGGTCGGGGCGACGTTGTAGTTGGCGTCCCAGTCAGAGGGGCGCCAGTCCTGTGGTCGGCCGCCAGCGTGGACGTAAGCGGTGATCGCCTCGTTGACCTTGCTGTCGATCGCGTAGCGCCCGCACATGCCCCCACGCTACCTCGGGGGACTACGTGCCAGACCCAGCTAGAGATTCGCAGCCCGAGCAACCGATTTGATCGTCGGCGGCCCCCTGCGACCTTCGATCAGTGCGTCACACGGTGCGTGTGAGGCTCTTAGGTTTGTCATAGAAGCGCTTGGAATGGCTATAGGTGCGGCCCGCACCGTGTTCTCATGACACCGACTGAGACCCCTGAGACTCGACCTGCCCGATCCTTCGTGCGCCGCACGGCGCCGCTGGTCGCTTCGCTCCTCCTGGCCGGCGGCCTCGTCCTCACTGGCTGCGCGACGGGTACGGCTTCGACCGTGGTCACCGCGACGTCGTCGGCAACCGACAGCGCGAGCACGAGCAGCGACTCTTCCCCGACCACCACGTCAACGACCGATGCCACCACGACCGCGGAGACGATCAGCTCGACCGCGGCCGCCTCGCAGGCCTTCCTCGCCATGCTCTCGGATGAGCAGCGCGACACGGTGCTGTACGACTTCAACGACGAGACCAAGACGACGTCGTGGTCGAACTTCCCGGTGACGTTCGTGCAACGCGCCGGGCTGAACCTCGCCGATCTCACCGACGAGCAGAAGACGGCCGCGCTGGCGGTGCTGCAGTCGCTGCTGAGCGATGAGGCCTACGCGACCGTCTCCGGGATCATGGGCGGGGACGAGTACCTGCACGAGAACAGCTCCAGCACCGAGTCCTCGCTGGGGCAGTATTACATCGCGTTCTTCGATGACCCGTCGGACACAGGCGAGTTCGAGGTGCAGTTCGGCGGGCACCACCTGGGCATCAACGCCACCCTCGACGGCAGCACCGACGCCATCACCTTCGCGCCCACCCACCTGGGCGTGCAGCCTGCGGTCTACACCGACGCCGACGGCAACGAGGTGCAGCCCTTCGACGGCATCTACACGGATGCGTTCGCCTTCCACGACAGCCTCACCGATGAGCAGAAGGCCACGCTCATCTCCGGCCAGGTGACCATGTGCGCTCCCGGCGACACCTGCGACTTCACCACCGGCACGGGACTGATGGGATCGGATCTGACCGATGCGCAGAAGCAGCTGCTCCTGGACCTCATCGGCAACTGGTCGGAGATGGCCGACGCGCAGACCTCCGCCGACGCCCGCGCGAAGATCGAGGCCACCCTCGACGACACCGTCATCGCGTGGTCGGGCGCGACCGTGTACGACATGAGCACGGGCGACGGGATCAACTTCTCCATCTCCGGCCCGAACGTGTACGTCGCGTTCCAGGCCCAGCAGGGCTCGGCCGGCGCCGACGTCGCCGGTGTCTCGACCTCCGGATACGAGCGGTGGGACCGCGGGTTCCGGGTCGGCCTCCGCCGGCGGCAGCAGCACGATCACCGCCGATACCATCCTCTCTGACCAAGCCGCGATCGACGCCGCCGAAGCCCAGCTGGCCATGGCGCAAGCCGACCTCGCCTTCGCCACCCTCTCCAGCCCCATCAACGGCACTGTCGCCGCCGTCGCCCTCACGGCCGGTTCCGCCGTCACCGCCGGATCAAGCGACGCGGTCGTCACGATCCTCGGCGACGACGGCTACGTCGTGTCCTCCACCGTCACCCTCTCCAACATCGGCAAGCTCAAGATCGGCCAGACCGCGACCGCGACCCTGCCCTCATCGGGCAGCACGGTGACCGGGTCCGTCAGCTCGATCGGGGTCGTGGATACCGCCACGGATTCCTCCACCCCGAGCTACGACATCACCATCGCTCTGGACGACGACCAAGCGCTGCTCAACGGCGCCTCCGCCTCCGTCTCCGTCGCGGTCGCCGTCGGCGACTCCGTCCTCACCATCCCCACCTCCGCCGCCCACCGCTCCGGAACCGACTACACCGTCGATGTGGTCCGCGACGGCACCGCCAGCAGCGCCCCTGTGGAGGTCGGGGCCATCGGAGACGAGCTGACGGAGATCACCTCAGGCCTGACCGAGGGCGACCAGGTCGTCCTCGCAGACCTCAGCGAAGCAATCCCCACCGACGACTCCAGCACCAGCTCAGGGCTCAGCGGCCTCGGCTCGTCGACCACAAATGGTGGCGGCCCGAGCGGAGCAGGCGGTACCTTCCCCGGCGGCTCCGGCCCCTCGGGCGGGGCACCCGGCGCCCGGTAGAAGAACGCCCGCGATCCGGGTGCCCCTGCGGACGCTGAAGCGGCGTTACGGTCGGTAGCTGATGGAGCAAACCCGGCGCGCCAGCTTCAGCCTTCGTCTCCCGCTCTGACGGTGAGCGACAGGGCGTCGCGCCTCACCTGCTCGACGGCGACGACAGATACCGCTGGATCGTCGGGGCGATATCGTCGACGAGCTCATCGAGGTCGAGCTCTGCCAGCTGGGGCACCCGCAGGACGTAGCGGGCGAAGGCGACGCCCAGCAGTTGCGATGCGGCGAGGATGATCGGGCGCGACAACTCCGGAAAGGCCGTCGTCGTCTGGTCGCCGCCGGTGATCCGCCCACCGAGGATCTCCTGGAGCATGAGCCCAGCAGCGTCGGAGGTCGTTGCCGAACGAGCCAATGCCAGCAGCAGGGGCCGCGTCGAGGTGTCTTCCCACAGGCCCAGGTACGCGCCCGCCACCCGGCGGCCGAGCCGATCGGGGTCACCCTTGAATGCCGCGGCGAACCTGTCGGGGATCTCGCTGCGCTGAGCCATCGCGGTCGCGAACAGCGTTTCCTTGCCGCCGAAGAAATGGCGGACCAGGGCCGGGTCGACCCCGGCCTCAGCCGCGATCGCGCGCACGGATGTGGCGTCGTAACCCAGTCGTGCGAACAGGGTGAGGGCTGCATCGAGGATGTCGTTCCGCGTGACGCTGTCGCCACCACGCCGACCGGAGGGACGGGCGGGCCCCCTCTGCTCGCCAGCCTCGCTCATCCTCCGATAGTACTCCTCACTCGGGGTATTCCTCACCCGGGGAATTATGCGTATGATGAAGTCTCGGCAACCCCCCCGCCCGACACGAGAGAAGCCGCGCATGTCCGCCGCACGAGAATCCACCGCCCCGCCACCTCTGCACACGAAGTGGGGCGTGGCCGTCGGCATGGGCATCGCTGCCGCGGCGATCCTGGTGGTGGTAATCCTCGCCTTCCTGTGGCCGAGCAAGACGTCGGGCACGCACAACCTGCCGGTGAGCATCGCCGGGCCGGCGGAGTCGGTGAGCGCCCTCGAGGCAGCACTGGGCACCAGCGACACCTTCGAGTTCGTCTCTGCTGCCGACCGCGACCAGGCTGTCGATCAGATCCAGACCCGGGAGACCTACGGAGCCATCGTGCTCGGCGCGACAGCCGGCACCGCACCCGAGGTCCTCACGGCGCCGGCTGCCAGCCCGGTGTCGGCACAGCTGCTGAGCGGTGTCGCATCTCAGCTGCAGGCTCAACTGGCCAAGCAGGTCGCTGCCGCCGGTGGCGACCCGAGCAGTGTGACCGTCACCGTGACCCCGGTCGTGCCGCTGTCTGCCAGCGACCCCACCGGCGCCGGGTTGGCGGCAGCGGCGTTCCCGCTCGCGATCGGCGGGATGATCGGCGGCATCCTGATCTCGCTGCTGGTGGTCGGCCCCCTCCGCCGCCTCGCGGCCGTCGCCGGATTCGCGGTGGTGTCGGGCATCGCGACCTCCCTGGTGATGCAGACCTGGTTCGAGTACCTGCAAGGCGACTTCTGGTTGAACGCCCTAGCGATGGGGCTGACCATGCTCGCCACCGCGTCCTTCATCATCGGCTGCACCTCTCTGCTCGGCCGCGCCGGTATCGCGGTCGGCGCGATCACGACGATGTTCATCGGCAATCCGCTCTCAGCGGCCGCGACACCGTGGCAGTTCCTCCCCGAGCCGTGGGGCGTGGTCGGACAGTACCTCGTCCCGGGCGCCTCCAACTCCCTGCTGCGCACGCTCAGCTACTTCCCCGATGCGAACGCTGCCCAGCAGTGGTGGACCCTCACCGCGTGGGCCGCGCTCGGCGTCGTCCTCACCCTCGCGGGGCACTTCCGCTCTCGCGCGTCCATGCGTGTCGCGCCCTCCAGCCTCGAGGAGGGCGCACCCCGCCGAACTTCCGTGGAGCAGCCAGCCTGAGAAGGCGAGTGCATCTGGTCGCCGGGTGCCGAGGTCAGTAGGGTCGTGGCGGCTCATCGCCGAGGTGGGTCGAAAGCGACTCCACGCGACGCATCGCGTTGACGAGACCCTCGGCCGAAAGGGGAGCGGGAAGGTTGGTAATGTGGGGAGCCCTCACGGTGTGTCCGGCGATGACGGACACTGCCTCGCGATCTTCGATCTGTACTCCGAGAGCCGCCAAGGAGCTCGGCAGCGACACGGTGCGCAGGAACCGCATGAGATCCATCACCTCCGCGTCACCATGTCCGGTGACGGCCAGCTGCACGAGGGTTCCGTATGCGACGTGCTCGCCATGCAGGAAGCCGGCAGCGCCCTGGACCGCCATGAGTCCCCTGGTCATCGCGTGGGCGAGTGAGAGGCCCCCGTTCTCGAATGACATCCCCGAGAGGAGGATGATCGCCTCGACCGTCTCCTCGAGGCTCTCATCGACCCTTCCGGCCGTCGAGGCGAGAAGAGCATCCCGACCGTGCTCACGCAGGGTGTCGTAGCACCCCCGCGCCACGATCGAGGCGATGCGCAACCCTCGGGTGCCCTGCATCGTCAGACCCCCGGCCGCCCGGCAAGCGTCGACCTCGAAGTGCTTGGACAGGGCGTCGCCGATTCCGGCGGAGAGGAACCGGGGCGGGGCCTGTGCGATGAGCGAGGTGTCGACGATGACGAGGATGGGGTTGTGCTCGAGCACGGGAACGGCGACGAGGTGATGCTGGTCGTCGTACATCGCGATGGCACGGCTGGCGGGACTGTCGTTGCTGGCGACCGTCGGCACGGTCACTATCGGGACGCCCAGCGCTCGCGAGACTCCCTTGGCCAGATCGATCGTCTTCCCGCCGCCCACTCCGAGGATGAGATCCACCCCCTCCGGGGTGTCTCGGGCAACGCGGTCGACGGTCGACTGAGTGACCTCATCGGCGACGCTCCGCAGCGTCGATCGGATGCCCGCTCGGTGCAGCGAGCTCGTGATCGCCGGGCCCACCCGATCGGCCATGAAGGCGTCGACGATCAGCAGCGCATGTGCGCTCGACCCGGCGCACAGAGCGCCGATCTCCTTGAGCGCGCCTGGGCCCTGCACGTATCGCCCCGCCGTCGAGAACGCTCGAAGCCCCTCCATCTCCTCAGCCCTCTGTCTCGTCGCTCGGACTCCAGGCGTCCTCCGGGGCGCCGTAGGCCATGTAGCCGCCGTCGACGGGCAGGACCGCCCCGGTGATGAAGCGCGCCTGGTCGGAGGCGAGGAAGGCGAGGGCCTCCGCGACGTCGACCGGTGTCCCCATCGTCCCGGCGGGGGTGCGCCGTGTCACAACGTCCAGGTTTAGTCGACCCTGAGCGGCGAGCTCATCGGTCATCGGGGTGCGGATGTATCCCGGGGCGACGGCGTTCACCCGTACGCCCATCGATGCCCATTCGGAGGCGAGTACGCGCGTCATCATGGTGACCGCGGCCTTGGACGCGCTGTATGCGGTGCGCCTGGGCAGCCCGATCACGCCGGCGATCGAGCTGATGTTCAGGATCACTCCGCCGGAGTGGCGCATCCTGGCCGCGGCACCGCGGCAGGCCAGGTACGTGCCGGTCAGGTTCACGTCGATGATCCGCTGCCAATGAGGCGTTCCCTTGACGAGGGTGTCGCTTCGGCCCTCGCCCAGCCCGGCGCTGTTGACGAGGATGTCGATCCTGCCGTATCGGCCCAGCACGGTGGACAGCGCGGAGTCGATGGAGCCCTCGTCTGTGACGTCGATCTCCAGCGCGAGATGGCTGTCACCCGCCAGGAGGCGGATCGTCTCCGCCGCCGCGCTGCCGTCCAGATCGCCGCTCACGACCGACGCTCCGCGGCGAGCGAAGAGCTCACACGTGGCGCGCCCGAGCCCGCTGCCGCCGCCCGTGACGAGCGCGATGCGATCCCGGAGGCTGCCCACCTCAGACACCCTCGACGACCGCCCGTGTGATGCGCTCCTGGTCGAGACCGTACTTCGCCTCGATGTAGGCCTGCGAGCCGCTCTCATGGAAGCGGTGCTGGATTCCGATCCGGATGACGGGCTTCTGGATCCCGGCGTCGTAGAGCGCCTCGGTGACCAGTGTGGCGAGCCCGCCCGTGGTCTGGTGGTTCTCGACGATCACGAGCCTCTCGACGTTCCTCGCGAACTCCGTCACGCCCTGCGCGTCGAAGGGCTTGATCGTCGGGGTGTGGAGGACTCCGACCGAGAGCCCTCGGTCCTTCGCGACGCTCTCGGCGATCAGTGCGCGCTGCGTCATGAAGCCCGTCGAGATCACGCCCACGTCGGTTCCCTCGCGGAGCCTGCGCGCCGTGCCCAGCTCGAACTCGTACTCGTCGGGATCGAAGACCACGGGGACCTTGCCGCGCAGGCTCCTGACGTAGACGGTGCCCTCGATGTCGGCGACGGCCTTCACGACCTGGGCGAGCTCCGTGGCATCACAGGGGTCGATGATCGTCAGATCAGGGACCATCCTGAGCACGGCCAGGTCGTCCGTGGCCTGGTGGGTCGCTCCATATGGATTCACCAGACCGGGCATCCCGCCGAAGATCTTCACGTTCGCCTTGCTGTGCGCGCAGTCGATGATGAGGAAGTCGAGTGCCCGACGCAGGATGAACACGGAGTAGCTCGTGCAGTAGGCGATCTTGCCCGTCTTGGCGAGACCTGCGGCGATCATCACCAGATCCGCCTCGGCCATGCCGATTTGGAAGAACCGGTCCGGGTGCGCATCCCTGAAGGGGTGAATGTCGCTGAAGCGCCCCATGTCGGCCGTCAAGCCCACGATCTCCGGCCGGTGCTCGGCGAGCTCGACCAGGGACCGGCCCAACGGTGCGACCTCGTAGGGGCCCTCGACGTCGAGGATCTCACCCATGCCACCGGCGCGTCCTGCGCGCAGCTCAACCATTCTCTCTCTCCAGCTCCTCGAGCAGCGCGGACCATTCCGCGGGCTCGACACGGACGAAGTGAGCGCGCTCTCGCCGCTCGAGTGTGGGGATGCCGCTCCCGGGCGTCGTCCGCAGGACGATCGCCTTGGGACGCCCGTCCCGGTCACGCAGGTCGTCGAACGCACCGGCGATCGCGCCTACGTCGTTGCCGTCGACCTCCACCGTGTCCCATCCGAAGGCTCGCCACTTGTCGGCGATGGGCTCCATCCGCAGCACCGTCGGCCCGTCGGCTTGGATCCCGTTGCTGTCGATCAGGACGGTGAGGTTGTCGGTCCCGTGGTGGGCGCCTGCCATCGCCGCCTCCCAGATGGAGCCCTCCTGCAGCTCGCCGTCCGAGATCAGGCACAAGATCCTGCCGGGGTTCCCATCCAGCCGGTACCCGAGCGCCATGCCGACGGCCTGGCCGAGCCCGTGGCCGAGCGATCCGCCGGTGATCTCCACCCCCGGCTGGTCGTCGAACGTGCTCAGCGCGAGGTCCGCGCCGTTGAGCCCGAACGTCTCGAGTGCCTCCTCCGGGATGTATCCGGCGCGATGGAGCGCGGCATAGAGGGCGATCGAGTAGTGACCGATTGAGAGGACGAAGCGGTCGCGCTCCGTCCAGTCCGGGTCTCGCGGGTCGTGTCTCAGCTCGCGGAAGTAGACGACGGCGAGCAGGTCGGCGATGTCCAGCCCCTGAGCGATGTACCCCTCGCCCTTGTCCGCCGCCATACGCAGCATGGTCCGCCGCAGCTCGAGGGCCTCGGCCTCGAGCTGCGCGACACTGGGGCGGGCAGCTTCGACGGCCACGCCTCAGGCCTCGACCTTGGCGGGCTCCCCGTCGGTGAGGAAGTGATCACCGAAGCGCGACGCCCTGTCCGCATCCATGAAGTCCATGTACGCGGCGTTGCCGCCCATGTAGAAGTAGTTCACCACGGGCTTGCCGGGGATGTTGGCCCCGTTGATCCAGGAGTTGACCCTGGGGAACAGCGTCTGGGCGGCCCCTTCGTCGCACAGCTCCATCCAGTCGTCCTCGGCCTTCTGGGTGGGCTCGAGAGTGCGCGCACCGATCTCGAGCGTGTGCTGGATGGCGTCGCCGATCCAGTTGACCTGAGCCTCGTGCACCGGCGGCTGGTTCGTGAAGGGGCCCATCGGCCCGTAGACCATGTAGAGGTTCGGGAAGCCCGCGGTCATCGTGCCCAGGTAGGTGTAGGGCCGGTCGCGCCACTTGTCCTGCAGCGAGAGGCCCTGCCGGCCCTGCTGGAAGATGCGGAGCTGGTTCCCCGAGACTGCATCGAAGCCCGTCGCGAGCACGATGACATCGAGCTCGTACTCGGTGTCGCCAGCCCTGATCCCCTTCTCTGTGAACTCGACGATCGGGTTCGCCTTCACGTCGACGAGGGTGGTGGTCGGGTAGTTGTACGACTCGTAGTAGTTGTCGCAGCACAGCGGCCGCTTGGCGTACAGCTCGGTCGGGACGAGCAGTTCCGCGACTGCCGGATCCTTCACCGTCTCCCGGATCTTCTTCTCGATCACGTCGGTGGCGGCCTTGTTCGCCACGAGGCTCGTTCCGACGTCGTTGAAGGCCTTGAACATGTACTGGAAGCCGCCCCCGTCGTCGTAGACCTTCTCGAAGGCGTCGTGTCGCGCAGCCTCGTCGACGCTCTCCGCCGAGATGGCGCTCTCCGGGAAACCGAAGGCGGTCGTGGAGTACAGCACCTCGCGGTGATAGCCCGCGTAGTCCCCGTGGATGCGATCGAGCAGATCGGGGTCGATCGGACGGTGCCGAGAGGGGACCACCCACTGGGGGGTGCGCTGGAAGACCGTCAGATGCTCGGCGATGGGGGCGAGCTCGGAGATCACCTGGATGCCGCTGGATCCGGTTCCGATGACTCCGACGCGCTTGCCGGCGAGGTCGACCTGTTCGTGCGGCCAGCGTGCCGTGTGGTACATCTCGCCCTTGAACCGCTCCTGCCCCGGGAACTCGGGTACGTTGGTGGCGGAGAGGAGGCCGACCGCCTCGATGAGGAAGCGAGCGGAGAACCGCTGCCCCTTGTCCGTCGTCACGGTCCAGCGCGATGACTCCTCGTCGAAGACGACGCTCTCGACCTGGGTGGAGAACTGATAGTTCTTCCGGAGGTCGTACCGGTCGGCGACGTGGTTGAGGTAGGAGAGGATCTCGGTCTGCCGCGGGTAGCGCTCCGACCACTTCCACTCCCTGTAGAGCTTCTCGTCGAAGAAGTAGCAGTACGCGTTCACCTCGGTGTCGGAGCGAGCGCCCGGATATCGGTTCCAATACCACGTTCCGCCCACGTCGCCCGCGTTGTCGAACGCCTGCACGTCGAGCCCCAGCTTGTTGCTGAGGACGTGTACTGAGTAGAGGCCGGCGAACCCGCCTCCGATGACCACGGCGTCGACTTCGACGACATCCGGCTGTGCAGCGACATTGCTCATCGTCGGATAACCCTTCTTTCCACACTGACTAGGTCACGATCATCGCCCGGCGCCCGATCCGCATGACCGGGGCGTCGCAAGATGGGACAGCCGTGGATGAGGGCTTTCGGAGAGACTGAGGCCGTGCACCACGAGAGAGACGGCGACGACGCCATGATCACGGGAGTCGGCCTCACGGAGTTCGGCCGCGACTCCGGTTCGACCGCGCTGGAGCTGCAGGCGCGTGCGGCGTACGGCGCTCTCGATGACTCGGGTCTCAGCTCGGGGGACGTCGACACCGTGATCGTCGGGTACGCCACGACCCTGAACCACATCATGCCCGCGAACGTGCTCGCCGAGTACCTCGGTGCCCGGCCTGAGCGGGCGTTCGGCATGAGCGTTGGTGGGGCGACGGGCCTGGCGATGGTGGCTGAAGCCGTGCGACTCGTGAGGAACGGCGAGGCCGAGAACGTCCTCGTCGTGGGAGGTGAGAACCGTGCCAGCGGTCAGACGCGGGACACGGCGATCGCCACGCTCGCCCAGGTCGGGCACGCGACGCACGAGGTGCTGCTGGGTGCGAACATCCCCGCCTATTACGCACTGCTGGCGGCGGAGTACCTCGACCGATACGGTCTGGGCAGGGCCGATCTCGCCCCTCTGGCCGTGCAGATGCGCGCGCACGCCGTCACTCACCCCGGTGCGCAGTTCAGGAAGCCGATCTCCGTCGACGACGTCCTCGCGGCGCCGCTGATCGCCGATCCGCTCGGGCTGCTCGACTGCTGCCCGATCTCCGACGGAGCCGCCGCGGTGGTGATCTCGATCGACCGAGGCGATCCGCGCGCCGTCACCGTGGCCGGGATCGGACAGTCGAACCCGCACCAGCATGTGAGCGAAGCCGACTTCCACGACGTCGGAGCACGATCCAGCGCGCAGGCTGCCCTCCGCGAGGCAGGCGTCGCCATCGACGGCCTCGAGATCCTCGGCATCTACGACAGCTTCACGATCACCCTCGCCATCCTGCTCGAGCAGATCGGGATCGTCGAGCCGGGTACCGCAGGGCGGCGGGCCGCGGAGGGTCTCTTCGGTCCCGAGGGCCGATTCCCCCTGAACCTCCACGGCGGGCTGCTGTCGTATGGGCACTCCGGGGTCGCCGGCGGCATGGCCCACCTCGTGGAGATGGTGGTCCAGATGCGAGGCGAGGCCCAGCAACGGCAGCTCGACTCCCGCCCACGTCGCGGCCTCCTCCACGCTGACGGGGGCGTGCTCTCGGCCCATGTGACGGCCGTCCTCAGCTCGACGATGAAAGGTGGTCGCTGATGACCATGGTGAAGGACTGGACGGAGGGGGAGGCTCGGCTCCTGGCTCAGCGGTGTGCCCAGGGGCACACCTGGTACCTCCCCAGGGCGAGGTGCCCTCGATGTGGTGAGATCGCGGACTCCTTCGACGTGAAGGGGTCCGGGACCCTGTTCTCGCGGACGACCGTGCACCGCCGTCCCGCCAGAGCAGACGGGACCGCTCGCGAGGCGATAGGCATAGCCCTGGTCGATCTCGACGAGGGCGCGAGGGTGATGGTCCGGTGCCCACCCGATGCGACCATCGGGAGTCGAGTCCAGGTGTCGCTCGTCTTCGACGAGGATTCGGGGCGACTGCTTCCCGAGTGCCAGGAGGTGGCCTCGTGAGCGACCTCTCCTTCTTCCACGAGCCGCGTTCGGTCGCGGTGATCGGTGCGTCGAGCGACCCCGAGAAGATCGGCGGCCGCCCCATCAAGTACATGCTCGAGAGAGGGTTCACCGGCCGCCTGTATCCGATCAACCCGAGCCGCGACCGCATCCAGGGCATCCAGGCCTATCCCGACCTCGACTCGCTCGACGAGGCGCCCGATGTCGCGATCATCGCCGTGTCCGGAGCCTCTGCGGTGGCCCAGGTCGTCCGGTGCGCTGAGGTCGGCGTCAAGGGGTGCGTCATCATGGCATCGGGGTTCGGCGAGACCGGCGATGCGCAGGGACTGGCCTGGCAGAGTGAGATGCTCGACGCGGCCGCCCGCTCGGGGATGCGGATCGTCGGGCCGAACTCGCAGGGGCTCGCGGACTTCGCCTCGGGCTCCATCCTGAGCTTCTCGACGCTGTTCACCGAACAGCCCCCGCAGGACGGGTCGATCGCTATCGTCAGCCAGAGCGGAGCTCTCTGCTCAGTGCCCTACGGGCTGCTGCGCGAGGCGGGGCTCGGTGTCCGATACGCTCACGCCACGGGGAACGACATCGATGTCACCGCTGCGGAGCTCGCCGTGGAGGTCCTGAAGGATCCGGAGGTCCGGCTCCTGCTGCTCTACCTCGAGGGCATCTCCGACCTCGAGCCGCTCGCCGAGGTCGCCAGGGTCGCGCTCGAGGCGGACGTCCCCGTGGTCGCGCTGAAGGGCGGCCGGAGCGAAGCGGGCCAGAAGGCGGCCGCGTCGCACACCGGGGCGCTCGCGACGGAGGAGGCTGTCGTGGACGTCTTCCTGGAGAAGCACGGCATCTGGCGGGCACGCAGCACCGGCGACCTCGTCGCTGCTGCACCACTGTACCTGCGTCGCGAGCGGCCCCGAGGCGACGAGATCGCGATCGTGAGCAACTCCGGCGCGATCTGCGTCCTCGCCGCCGACGCCGCGGGTGAGGAGGGCCTCCCGCTCACCGTGCTGAGCGCTGAGACGCGGGCGGACCTGACGGCCGCCCTGCCGTCCTTCGCCTCGGTGGAGAATCCCATCGACGTCACGGCGGCGCTCCTCACCGACAGCTCCCTGTTCGGAAAGGTGCTTCCGATCCTCGGCCGTGACGGCGGGGTCGACGCGTGCGTCGTCGGCATCCCCGTCGCCGGGAAGGGGTACGACGTCGAGCGCTTCGCCCGCGACGTCGCCGCCTTCGAGGCGGACACCGACATCCCGGTGGTGATGGTCGTGCCGCAGTCGTCGATCGCGCGGGTGTTCAGGGAGCGCGGCATCCTGGTCTTCCCCGATGAGGCCCAGGCGATCCGCGGCCTCGCTCAGTACCTCCGTCACCACGCGCTCATCGAGCGGGCTCGGGCTCGGCGGGTGGACCCGGGGGGTCGCGCCCATCCGGACGGGCCCGCCGTGACGCTCAACGAGGCCGAGAGCCTCGACCTCCTCGAGCGTATCGGAGTGCCGACGGTGGGCCGGGTGCTGGTGGGCAGCAGCGACGAGGTCCCGGCGGCGCTCGAACGGCTCGAGTCCGAGCGGCTGGTCGTGAAGGGATGCTCGTCGGCGATCACGCACAAGTCCGAGCTGGGTCTGGTCCGCGTGAACGTGGACCGCGATGACGTGGTGAGGACGACGGAGGAGATGATCGCGATCCTCGACGGAGAAGGGGTGGCGACAGATGGCGTGATCATCGCGGAGATGGTGAAGGGCAGGCATGAGGGGATGCTCGGCGCCCGGCACGACCCGGTGTTCGGCCCCGTCGTCATGGTCGGCGCCGGCGGCATCTACGTGGAGTCGATGCCCGACGTCCGACTCCTCCTGCCCCCGTTCTCCTTCGAGGAGGCGAAGGCGGCGATCGGCGAGCTGCGCATCGCCGCGGTCCTGGGCGGCGTTCGAGGAGCGCCGGCGGTCGATGTCGATGCCTGGGCAGAGGCGGCGGTGCGGCTGGGCGAGGCGATGCTCGATCCCGCTCTCGGCATCCGAGAGCTGGACGTCAACCCGTTGATGCTGCTGGAGGCGGTCGACGGGCGCGGCGGAGCCGTGGCGGTCGATGGCGTCGTCGTGAGGAGCGCAGCGGCCGCATCCTGAGTGCTCACACGACGATGCCCCGGGCCGAGAGGATCGGTCCGGGGCATCGTGGTCGTCAGGTCAGACGATGGTCCAGCCGCCGTCGATGACGTACGCTGCTCCGTGCACGAACGACGACTCGTCGTTCGCGAGGAAGAGCGCGAGGTTCGCGATCTCCTCCGGCTGTGCGTGACGACCCGCCGGGACTGCGTTGATCGACTCGATCACGGCAGCCTCTCCCTCGTCGAGGATCTGCTTCGTCATCGCGGTCTCGACGGCGCCCGGGCAGATCGCGTTGACCCTGATGCCACGGAGGCCGTAGTCGGCCGCGGTCTGCTTGGTCAGTCCGATGACCCCGTGCTTGGCCGAGGTGTAGGCGGCACCTCCGCCTCGGGCGACGAACCCTGCGATCGAGGCCATGTTCACGATGGTCCCACCGCCGTTCTCGAGCATGGTGGGGAGCACTGCCCTGGTCATCAGGAAGGGCCCCTTGAGGTCGACCCCGATGATGCGGTCCCACAGCTGCTCGCTGGTCTCGAGGACGGGAGCGTAGCCGTCGAGGATCCCCGCGATGTTGGCGAGCACGTCGATGCCGCCCAACGCCGTGACGCTGCCGTCGATCGCTGCCCTCACGGAAGCGTCGTCGGAGACGTCGACCCGCAGGGAGAACGCTGTGCCCCCGGCCTCGACGATGCTCTGCGCGGTCGACTCCGCTGCGGCGAGATCGAGGTCGAGTGCGGCGACGGACGCGCCCTCCTCGGCGAACCGCTTCGCGATCGCGCGCCCCATGCCCGAGCCTGCGCCGGTCACCACGGCCTTACGGCCCTTCAACTTCTGCGACATGTCTTCTCCTTCTTGACTCGCGATCACGGACGCGACAGACCCGCGAGCGAGATGTACTTCACGTCCATGTACTCCTCAACGCCCCAGTGGCCGCCCTCACGTCCTATGCCGCTCTCCTTGACGCCGCCGAAAGGCGCCTGGACGGCGGAGATGGTGCCGTCGTTGGCTCCGACGGTGCCGTACTCGAGTGCTTCGGACACGCGCACGACTCGATTGACGTCGCGGGTGAAGAAGTACGCAGCAAGGCCATAAGGCGAGTTGTTCGCGCGCCGGACCACCTCCTCCTCCGTGTCGAACTCGAAGATCGGTGCGACGGGTCCGAACGTCTCGTCCCGGGCGATGAGCATGTCGTCGGTCGCGCCTGCCAGCACCGTCGGCTCGTAGAAGTGCCCGCGTCCGAGCTCTTCGGCTTCGGGCCGTTTGCCCCCCGTGAGCACCGTCGCTCCCGACGCGACCGCGTCCGCGACGTGCGACTCCACCTTCTCGACCGCCGATGCCTCGATGAGGGGTCCGACCTCGACTCCCTCCTCAGAGCCGAAGCCGATCCGCATCGCCGACAGCCTTTCGACGAGGCGCCGCGTGAAGTCGGGGGCGATCGAACGCTGGACGAACACCCGGTTGGCGGACACGCAGGTCTGGCCCATGTTCCGCATCTTGACCGCGATCAGCTGGTCGAGGGCGAGGTCGACGTCGGCATCGTCGAAGACGATGAAGGGCGCATGCCCACCGAGCTCGAGCGAGAGCCGCTTCATGGTCGTTGCCCCCTCACGCATGAGGATCTTCCCTACCTCGGTGGATCCCGTGAACGAGAGGACTCGAACGCGACCATCAGCCATGATCGTCGGGCTCACCCGTGAGGCGCGCGAGCTGGGCACGATCTGGAGGACGCCGGCGGGCAGGCCCGCCTCGGAGAAGAAACGTCCGATCTCCAGCGCCGAGAGGGGGGTCAAGGCCGCGGGCTTGACGACCATGGAACAGCCCGCGGCCAGAGCGGCTCCCAGCTTGCGAAGGATCTGCAACGAGGGGAAGTTCCAGGGAGTGATCGCCACGCTGACCCCGGCGGCCTGAGGGATCGCGAGGATCCTCTTGTCTCGGCTGGTGGACGGGATGGTCGTGCCGTACGCGCGGCGCGCCTCCTCTGCGAACCACTCGATGAATCCGAGTCCGTAGTCGAGCTCACCGACGGACTGCGCGAGCGGCTTCCCGTGCTCGGCCGTCATGACTGCGGCGAGCCGGTCGATGTCGGCGCGCGCGATCTCGGCGGCGCGACGGAGGATCTGGGATCGCTCGAGAGCGGGTCGCGCAGCCCAATCCGCTTGCGCTGCCTCCGCCCCATCGATCGCCCGGGTCATGTCCTCGGCGTCGCCGTCGGCGATCCGGATTAACTCGGAGCCATCAGCGGGGTTGACGACGGGGAAGGTCTCACCGGAGCTGGACTGCTGCCATTCGCCGTCGATGAAGAGTCTGTCCAAGTAGTCGGTCATTGTCGGTCTGCTCTCTCTGGTTGTCGGTCAGATCACGATCGAGGCGCGGGCGACGCTGCGGGACTCGCCGTCCCGGATCGCCCCTGCCAGGTCATCGAAAGCGTGCGCCTCCTTCGTCAACGCCTCGAAGGGGAAGCTCCGGCGCGTTCGGCTGAGGAAGTCGAGGGCCTTGTGGAGGTACCAGGGGTCGTATCGGAGGACTCCCTGGATGCGGACGTTCTTGCGAGTGAGCAGGCCAGGAGACAGAGCTATCTCGAAGCCTTCACCGACGTTCAGGTTCCCGACGGAGACGATCTCGCCCCCTGTTCGGACGAGGGCCAGGGACTCGGAGAACGCGGCGGCGACCCCCGTGACCTCCAGGACGATGTCCGCTCCAGCCTCTCCGGTGAGCTCTGCGACCCGTGCTGCTCGCGCGTCGGTCGAGGTGTACTCGCCCATGTCGATCACCTCGTCGGCGTGGAAGTCGCGGGCGAGAGCCAGGCGTTCCGGTACGCCATCGATCACGAGGACTCGGGCGCCGCGTTCCTTGGCGACCGCGACGGCATAGAGTCCGAGACCTCCTGCGCCCTGCACCACGAGAGTGGACCCCGCGGTCAGGCGGGTCTTGTCCAGGGCGAAGAGCATCTGCGACAGGCCGCAGTTCGCGCCCGCGACCACGGAGTCCTCGAGCTCGTCGGGAACCTTGTAGAAGAACTGGTCCTCGTTCACGTAGTAGTGGGTCCCGAACGCGCCCAGGAAGTGAGGCGCCTCGTCAGGGTTCTTCGACCACTCACGGAGCGAGTTGGAGCACATGCCGAAGTCCCCGCGCAAGCAGGCCGCACAGCGCCGACAGGTGACGTAGTACACCGCGACGACGCGATCTCCGACCGCGATCGGCTGGCCCGCGTTGTCTCGGGTGACACCCTCACCCAGTGCAGCCACCTGACCGACGAACTCGTGGCCGAGTGCTGCCTCTCGAAGAGCCGGACTGTCGTAATGGAACTGGTGGATGTCGGATCCGCAGACGTTGGCCCTTCGCACGTCGAGCACCAGAGCCCCTGGCGCCGGATCGGGCACCTCGTACTCCTTGACGGCGAACTCATGGGGTCCGATGACCGCTGCGACTCTTCCCTGCACGGACGCTCCTTTGCGTGACACTCAACCCGGCAGGCCCGGCAGGCCGCGCCGATGGCCGATGGTAAGCAGCCGTGCAGGCGACGAGCCGCCGCCCTGACTCACAATGGGACAGAGGGCGCGTGAGCATCGACGGCAGACTGACGAGGGTACGACGACGTACTCGCGAAAGGAGCGAAGTCGAATGACACACGGTCACGCACGTCGACTCTGGGCACTGGACTCACCGACGCTCACAGTGCAATCGGAGACCCTCCTCTACGGCACGAGCGGGGAGGTGACGATACCGTGCCCCTCCTACCTGATCGAGCATCAGCGAGGCCTCGTCCTCTTCGACACGGGCCTGCATCCGGACGCGATCACCGACCCCGAGCGGATCTACGGAGCGGACCTGGTTCCGCTCCTCGGGATCGGGGGATCGGAGGACCAGCGTCTCGACAACCAGATCACGGCCCTCGGCTACAAGCTCAGCGATGTGACGCACGTCATCTCCTCCCACGGCCACTTCGATCACACGGGAGGCCTGTTCCTCTTCCCCGAGGCCAAGCACTTCTTCGGGGAAGGTGAGCTGCGATACGCGAACTGGCCCGACCCGATCCAGTCCTTCGTCTACCGCCAGGAGGTGCTCGATGTGATCCGGAGACTCGACACCCGCGAAGTGGTCGGAGATCTCGACCTGTTCGGAGACGGGGCCATCACCATCCTCGCCACCCCCGGGCACAGTCCGGGTGAGGTGAGCCTGGCCGTGCGACTTCCCTCCAGGACGTTCCTCCTGACCGGTGATGCGATCCATCTCCGGGCCCAGATGGAGCAGGAATACCACTTCCCAATCGACGCGGACACGAAGACCGCGCTTCGTTCGCTGCGGCGACTGAAGAACCTCCGGGAGAGCATGGGCGCCACGGTGTGGATCAGCCACGACCCGGAGGACTGGGCCGAGTTCGTCCACGCCCCCGGCTTCTACGAGTGATCATGGCCGTCCTCGTCGACTTCCGATGCGTCTCGTGCGGCGTCATCGCGGAGAGAACCGTGACGTGGCCCGTGCCCGAGGTGGTCGCCTGTCACGCGTGCGGGGGTGAGAGTCGTCGTCGCTGGACGCCGGTGGGCATCGTGAGCGGCCGAGGCGGGCCATCTGAGGCGCCGCCGGACGTCTCGACGGCGGCACTGTGCGCCGCCAACCCCGACGTGCCTGGGCTGTGCCACATGTCACCGAGCGCGGGACGCGCTTGGGTAGCACGCTTCCGCCGCGACACCAGGGCTCTCGACGCTGAGCTCTCGCGGCAGGAGGCCGCTGCCGCAGCGACACCCCCGACGAAGGCGGATGTGCTCTCGCACGGCCATCACTGACCGCCGGGGCACGAAGGAGCGGGGCGATCCGGATCTCGGTCGCCCCGCTTCCCCGTGATCAGACGAAGAGCCGTTCCTCGTCGAGCTTGTACCCGCTGATCTTCCGATACAGGGTCGACCGTGAGATGCCGAGCATCTCGGCCGCCATCACCTTGTTCCCGGAGCACCGGATCAGCGCGTTGATGATGCCGTCGACCTCCAACTGCTCGAGCATCGTCAGGTCGCGCCGGCGCGCGTAGGCCGCGATGGCCGGGGGCAGCTGATCGACGGTGACCTCACTGCGCCGGCCGAGTGCGAAGACCCCTCGCATGACGGAGTCGAGCTGACGGAGGTTTCCGGGCCACGGAGCCCGCGACAGCGCGGTGTACGCGCCCTGCGTGTAGCTCACGGTGACCGCCGACGCGTATCGGCGCTCGAAGACCTGGAGGATCGTGCGCATGTCGTTCTTCCGCTCCCGAAGGTTGGGCATGTCGATCCGCCCGACGCCGATCTGATCCAGCAACGCCTGGTGCCCCTCGTCGAGAGGCTTGGAGCCCTGCGCGTGCGCCGTGCCCAGCACGAGGCCCCGGCTGAGGAGCGTCGGGGCGGAACCGAGCACGTCTGCCGCGTCGCGCGCGATCGCAGGGTCCAGATCGTCCAGGTGGCGGAAGACCACGGGCGTGCTCTTCTCCATCGCCGAGGCGAGCTCCTGGAACCACTTGTCGGGAGCCTTTTGTGCTTCGTGCGCTTTGAGGACCGTCAGCGGTTGCTTGGGCGCGATGCGGTCGAGCATGTGCCGAAGCAGCGTGAACTTGCCGGTCCCCGGGGCGCCGAAGACGACGACGGGCAGGTGCGCGCGCATGGCGGACTCGGCTTGGTCTCGCGCGTAGACCCAGGCTTGGCTGGTTCCTGGCAAGGACTCCGCCAGCGGCGGCCACCCTTGGCCTTGCTGCCCCGAGGACTGGGCGGGAGTGAGCGGCTCGGCGTGAATCTGCTGCTTCACCTCGATGATCGCGCCGATCATCTCCCCGTCGAAGACGACGGCCGTGCAGCTCAACTCCGTCAGGGACGTCTCCGACTCCAGCCTGATCAGGCGGGTCGGCCTTGCAGCGGAGATCGACTCGCTGACGATCATCCACAGCGTCGACTTGTCGACCTGGTGCAGATACTCGGTAGCGGAGGGGTTCTCCATGAGCAGATCCCCACCCACGACCGCAACCGGACGACCGTTCCGAGATGCCGTGAGGAAGGCGTCGAACAAGACGCGTTCACGCATGCTCGAGAGGTTGACGAGTTGTCGACCGACCTCGCGGGCCGCCTGATTGATCAGGCTGGGGAGGATCGGGCTGGCGTCGGTGGCGAGAGCAGTCAGCGTGACGATGCCCTCGGTCCTTCCTGTCAGGGGGTTGTTGATGGGAGCGCCGACGCACGCGAAGTCCTGGAGCGCATCGGAGATGTGCTCTGCTCCGACGATCATGCTCGAGGCTCGATCAGCGGCGGGTGTTCCCACCCCGTTCGTCCCGACGACCTCCTCGGACGCGGAATGTCCGGGCACCGACCCCACGCGTTCGAGCCGCTTGGCGAGATCGCGGTTCGAGATCCACGTCTCCAGGATGCGCGCGTGACGATCGGCGATGAGAAGACTTGCATCGTTCATGCCCAACTCGTCGGCGAGCGTCGACAGGATGGGCCGAGCCGCCCTCAAAAGGACGGAATCGCTGACGATGGGCGACTGGAAGGGCAGCTCCGATCGACGGGCACTGCCGAACACTCGTGACCGCTTCCAGGACTCGAGGACGACAGGACGGACCAGGTGCTCGACACTGCCGTCCAGCGTCCCGCCGCTGAGAAACGCGTCGCGGAGGTCGTCGAGACTCGTACGTGCGGGCATGCGCCACCTTTCGCCTCATTGCGAATGAACGAATTGAAGCATCTCTCTGCCGGGCTCAGAAGACCGCTCGGAGAGATTCTCGCTGCACTCCTCCCGCGTTCGGGCGTGGTGTCCTGATTTGGCACAGCGCCCTGAGGGGCGTCTGACCGTAGGAGAGGATGCTCGCACCGACAAGCCCAAGGGAGGGTTGCGAGTGTCAGAGTCGAACACGCAGGTTGCCGTGCGACGTCGTCGTCCCTCGTTCACGTGGTCGCCGCTGGTCGTCATCGTCATCGCCAACGTCCTGCTGCTGATCTACCTGCAGGTGGTCGCCGGCCAGAACCTCTTCGAGCCTCGCACCCTCTCGACCCTGACCCCCTTGCTCGGCGTCATGATCCTCGTCGGCCTCGCTCAGGCGTTCGTGATCGGTACCGGCGGAATCGACCTCAGCATCCCCTCGGTGATCACGCTGATGGGGATCATGATGCTGCGCGAGTCACAGGGCCGTGACGACCTGCTACCCAAAGCCCTCCTCGTCGCAGCTGTCGTGTGCATCGTGATCGGGTTGCTCAACGGGGTCCTGGTCGAGGTGATCGGGCTCAACGCCCTGGTCACGACGCTGGCCACCGGCCAGGTGATCCTCGGCGCCACGGTCATCTACCGCGAGGGAGCGCTGTCGATCACACGGGTCCCGGAGACGCTGTCGAGCTGGGCCCAGGCGAACGTCGCAGGCGTCAGCCTCATCTTCATCGTCGCGGTCGTCCTCGCGGTGCTGATCCTCTTCTTCGTGCGGCGGACCGTCACCGGTCGTCGGCTCGTGCTCGCCAGCGCATCCTCGCGCGCCAGTCGACTCACGGGTCAACGCAACCTGGCGCTCCGGGTCCTCGCGTGGGTCGCCGGGGCCCTCATCGCCGGGATCGGTGGAGTGCTCCTCGCCGGGCAGCTCTCGTCGCCGGACATGTCCTCGGGCACGCCGTATCTGCTGCTCAGCATCGTGGTCGTCGTGCTCGGCGGCGCAGTCCTCACCGGTGGTCGCGTCGGTCCGTTCGCGACCCTCTTCGGTGCGGTCTTCATCATCCTGCTCGACCACGGCCTCGCCGTCCAAGGTGTCTCGACCGGGGCGCGGACGCTCGTCCAGGGCCTCGTCCTCGCGCTGGGCCTCGCGGGCGTCGGACTCCTTCTGAAGCCTCGTCGCTCCACGTCGCGGCGCATCGAGACCCCAGGTACTCCTCCTACGACTCCGGAACTCGAGCTTCAGCACTCGTGATCCGTTCGCCCGATCCGGGCATACCCACCAAGAGAAGGAAGATCGACATGGCTCACATCGGTAGAGCGCGCCGAGCATTGGCGCTCGGCGCGGCAGCCGTCACCGCCGCAGTCCTCATCGCGGGCTGCAGCTCAGGTGACGCCGGCAACACGTCATCCAGCATCAGCATCGACACCTCGTTCGACGCGGACCCCCAGGCGACGCAGGACATCGTCGACCTCGCCTTCGGTACGTCGACGTCGATCGACAGTCTCCCCGCGGAAGCCGTGTCCGGGTTCGAGCGGGCGACCGCCCAGCTCACCGACGAGCAGATCAAGACGGCGCTCTCCTGCTGGAAGCAGCCGGAGTGCACCATCGGGGACGGTCCGGTCCAGATCGGCATCTTCAATGCGGTCGACAACCTGTGGCAGACCACGGCGGTGATGGACATCATCCTGCAGGCGATGACCTACCCCGAGGTCGGCAAGATCTCCTACTCGTTCGTCTCGGACCTGCCGTCGGCTCAGGCGGCCGTACGCAGCCTGGTAGCGGGCGGCGCGAACATCATCATCGGCTACAACGCCTTCGGAGCGGCGATGGCCCCGGTCTTCCAGGAGGCCCAGGCCGCAGGAGCAGTGGTCGCCACTTACACGGGGGAGACCCCGGACGTCGGAGCGGACGTCATCAACAACCAGGTCTACGCTGAGGCGTGCGACGCGGGAACGGGGATGGCGGACGTCACCACGAAGGACCTCGGACTGTCCAGCTCGGACCAGATCGCCTTCCTCTTCGGCACACCCGGCAACCCCCAGGACACCATCGTGACGGGATGTCTGAACGACGAGCTCACCAAGGAGAACGGGCCGAAGATCGGATTCCAGCAGGACACCGATTGGTCGCGCCCGGGCGTCGCCGCGGCCGCGTCCGCGCTGATCTCCTCCGGGGTGCCCGCCAAGGCCGTCCTGAACACGTACGCCGACCCCATCCCGCAGCTGATCAACGCCTACGACCAGGCCGGCGTGCCGGTGCCGGCCGTCCTCACGTGGACGGAGATGAACGAGCTCTTCGGCCTCTGGGAGGAGCGTGTGGGAACGGACAAGGAGTTCCCTCTCTACTACACCAACGCCCTCGTGAACCAGGCTCGCCTGGCCACCACGAATGCGATGAGCATCCTGGCCGGTGAGGACATCCCCGCACGGACGGCGCTGCCCCTCCCCATCCTCAAGGCCGAGCCGGGGGTCTACCAGGCCGACCTCCCGGGTGACTTCCCCGGGTGGAGCTCGCTCATCCCCGAGGACGTCATGAACGGGATGCTCCAGTAGCTCACGTCCCTCTGTGCGGGGCGCCGTCGATCGGCGCCCCGCACCTCCCTTCCACACCCACGCCTCTGACGGAGAAGGCCCGCCATGACCAATTCGATCGAAGAGACCCTCTCCTCGAGCATCGAGACCTCCGAGACCGTCCTCCGCGCGGACGGGGTCGGTAAGCAATACGGGCCGGTCACGGCCTTGAGCGAGACGTCGCTGATCGTCCGCGCCGGCGAGGTGAGGGCGCTCGTCGGCGAGAACGGCTCGGGCAAGTCCACGTTCGTGGGGATCATCAGCGGTACGGTCGTCCCCAACTCCGGGTCGGTGTCCATCGGAGGCAGGTCGCTGACGAAGCATCTTCCTGTCGAGTCGCAGACCGCAGGAGTCCTCACGGTCTTCCAGGACGGATCGCTCCTGGCGACGCTCACCGTCGCACAGAACCTCTATATAGGTACCCCGGCAGCACAGCGGCCCAGGTTCGGCGACATCGCTCGATGGGCGGCATCCAAGCTCGAGGAGTACGACCTCGACCTGGATCCGATGCTGCGGGTGTCCGCTCTCGCGCCCGGAGACCGTCAGATCCTCGAGATCGTCCGCGCAGTCATGGCCAAGCCGCGCTTGCTCCTCCTCGACGAGTCGACGTCGGCGCTGGACGCCAGCGGCGTGGACCGGGTGCTCGAGCTCATGAGGGTGGCCGCAGCGCGGGGCTCTGCGGTGCTGTTCGTCACCCACCGGCTGTCGGAGGTCTTCAGGGTGGCAGACACGGTGTCGATCTTGCGGGATGGGCGATACGTCGGCACGCACCTCGCCGCCGACGTGTCTCCCAAGCAGATCGTGGAGCTCATGGCCGGGACACGCGTCGACATGGAGTTCCCACCCCGCCATGATCCGGACCCGGATGCGGCCACCGTGCTCGAGGCGCGCGACCTCCAGGGCGACCGGTTCGGGCCGATCGATCTGACCCTGAGAGCGGGGGAGATCGTCGGTCTGGCCGGCGCAGACGGAAACGGGCAGGCGCAGCTGCTCCGCGGGCTCGCCGCGCTCGCCGTATCGGGTGGCACGGTGACGGTGTCCGGGAACCAGCTCCGCAACTATCGACAGGCCACCCAGAGCGGAGTCGTGTTCCTCAGCGGTGACCGGAAGGACGAGTCGCTGTTCCAGGCCCTCTCGATCAGGGAGAACATGACTGCGGGCGTCCTGCGACGCCTGTCGACCGCCGGCGTCCTCGGGTTCGGCCGCGAGAACCGGTTCGTGGACCGACAGATCACGGACTTCGGGGTTCGATTGGGGACCCCGTCGTCCCCTCCTTCTTCATTGTCGGGCGGGAATCAACAGAAGATCGCGATCAGCAAGGCGTTGGCCACAGATCCGAAGGTCTTCCTCATCGACGAGCCGACTCAGGGCGTCGACGTGCGGTCACGCATGGACATCTACCGCTTCCTCCGCGCCTGCGCCGACGCGGGCAACACCGTCGTCCTGGTGTCCTCGGATGCCTCCGAGCTCGCGGGCATCAGCGATCGCATCCTCGTCATGTCCCGCGGTCGTGTCATCGAGGAGATGCCGGGCCTGGGCTCCGATGAGGAGTCCATCGTCGGAGCGTTCGCCGTGGAGTCCCGTGTGGTCGACGGCGACGGTCAAGACCCGGGCGACGTCCTGACAGCAGAACGTCCCCTGGCGGACGACGCGGCGACCTCACCCGACCCGAGAGAGAGGAACGAGCGCACTCGACGTTCGTTCGTGGGATGGATCCGCGACGAGGAGACGATCCGGCTCGTCGTCCTCACGCTCCTCATCCTCGCGATCGGGGGCCTGACGGCTGCTCAGAACCCCACGTTCCTGAGTGAGTTGAGTCTCAAGAACGTGCTGCTCATCGCGACGCCCCTTGCCGCGGTGGCGGCTGCCCAGTACTGCGTGCTGCTCGTCGGGGGCATCGACGTCTCGGTCGGAGCGACCATGAGCCTGAGCGTCGTCGTCATGTCCTACCTCGTCCAGACAGGCGGGGTCTTCCCGAACATCCTCGTCGCCATACTCGCCGCCATCGTGCTCGGAGTCGTGGTCGGCGGCATCAATGCATGGCTGGTCGAACGCATGCGGCTGTCTGCCGTCATCGCGACCATCGCGACCCTCGGGATCGTCAGCGGAGTGGCCCTGACGCTCAGACCCACTCCTGGCGGGAACATCGACTACACGCTCATCGCGGCGATCACCAAGACCGTCGGGATCGTGCCGATCGCCCTCCTCGTGCTGGCCGTCCTGATCATCGCGGGCGACTTCGTGCTCCGTCGCACCGGCGTCGGCCTCCGAGTTCGGGCAGTAGGGATCAATGGCGCCTTCGCTCACCGGCTCGGGATCCGAGCCACCGTGATCAGGAGCTTCGCCTACGTCCTCTGTGCTGTGCTGGCCGCCATCGCCGGCGTCCTGCTCGCCGCTCAGGTGGGCATCGGCGACCCCTCCGTGGGGGAGATCTACACCCTGCTGGCGATCGCCGCCCCTGTGATCGGCGGCGCGAGCCTGCTCGGGGGCCGGGGCACTCTGGTGGGTGCTCTGCTCGGCGCCATCCTCCTGGCCCTGCTGATGACCCTGGCCACGGTGCTGCGGATCTCCCAGGGGACGAACCTCATCCTGATCGGCGCGGTGACCCTCGTCGCCATGCTGACGTACGTGATCCCGTTCACCCGAGCCCGCAACCACAGGAAGGCGAATCGACAGGCATGACGAAGAGGCTGGAAGGAAAGGTCGCCCTGATCAGTGGCGGCGCTCAGGGCATGGGCGCGTCCCACGCGAGGGCCATCGTGTCCGAGGGCGGACGCGTGGTCATCGGGGACATCGATGAGAGCGCGGCGGCGGCCGTGCTCGCCGAGCTCGGGGATGACATCGCCTTCGTCCGGCTCGACGTGTCGAGCACGGACGAGTGGGACGCAGCGGTGCGGACCGCCGTCGAGCGCTTCGGCAAGTTGGACGTCCTCGTCAACAACGCCGGGATCCTCGTGGCGAGTCCGATCGAGGACTTCAGCGACGACGACTGGGAGAGGACCTTGGCGGTCAACCTCACCGGAGCCTTCAAGGGCATCCGTGCGGCGGTCCCCGAGCTCGCCCGCAGCGCTCCGAGCTCGATCATCAACATCTCGTCCACGGCGGGGCTCAAGGGCTTCCCCGGCATCGCCGCCTACAACTCCACCAAGTTCGGAGTGCGGGGCCTGACCAAGAGCACGGCCATCGAGCTCGCCGAACGCGGCATCAGGGTCAACTCGATCCACCCGGGCAACATCAACACCAGGATGATCGAGGGCCTGTACGACGGCTACCCGCACGTGCCCATGCGACGGGCGGGCGACGTCGAGGAGATCTCCCGGCTCGTCGTCTTCTTGGCCTGCGAGGAGAGCTCCTTCTCGACGGGAGCGGAGTTCGTGGCGGACGGCGGCGAGACCGCAGGCGCTCCCGACCCGTTCGCGTGACCGACCGGGGTGGCGGGCGGCTCGCCGACCGCCACCCCGTCTCTCTCAGCGGATGAACCGGTCAGCGAAGTCGGCTCCGAGTCCCACCCTCTCGTAGTGGGCTCTGGCGTTCTCCAGCTTCGTGAAGACATCCTCCACCCCGGTCGGGTTCCCATCAGGGTCGACATAGATGTACGCACCGGTCACGTGGAACAACGTCGCCATCTCCTCGACGTCACCCGGGATCTCCAGCGTGTGGATGTCGCCGGGCGGCTCGAACGCGTACGACCCCTCCTCGGCCCACCAGTCGTGCTCGAGGTAGTGCCACCGGCCCCGCAGGACCGTGGCGTGGACGGGGCCGGCGTGGCGGTGCCGTGAGAGGATGCCGTTCTTGCGCACACGGAGCACGTTCACGAAGTAGCCCTGGCTGACGGACAGGACCAGCGGCTTGAACGAGACGTCCTTCGATTGCGGAACCCAGAGGCGCTCGTCGTCGTCGAGGTCGAGGGCCCCGGCGACGACGAGATCGTCGACCATGCCGAACGGTTGTTCGCCACGGTAGGGGATGGCGGCCTCATCAGGCGTGGCCTCTGCAGGGTTGCTCACGTGGTCTCCTCACTCGATGTGGTCGGTCATCGGCCCAGGACCGATACGCGCATGCTGTGCAGATCGTCGAGCTGCGACAGCATCGCCGCGGGGGAGTCGGCCACGAGAGCGATGTTGACGAGGTCGACACCGTTCTCGGCGTACCGCTCGAGCCCGTGAGCATCGCATGCGGCCGGTGCTATCCCGATCCCGACCGTCGACGGGTCACGCCCGTTCGACTCCACGAGCGCTCGGAACGCGGGGGCCGCCTCGTCGAGGTAGGGATCTGTCATCGGCGGTGTGGGATACCAGACGTCGGCCCACTCGGCAGCGTGCTTCATCGTGAGCGGACCACTCCCGCCCAGGTACACCTTCGGCGCCGACTGCGCCGGCTTGGGCCAGCACCAGCTGGGCGCGATGTCCACGAAGTCCCCGTGGAACTCGACGACGTCGTCGGTCCAGATCGTCCGGATCGCAGCGACCTGTTCGCGCACCTTCCGATGGCGTCGCGTGAAGTCGGCCGAGTGCGTGGCGAACTCGTCCTCGTTCCACCCGAAGCCCACCCCGAACGCGAACCGTCCGCCGCTCAGACGGTCGATGGAGGCCGCCATCTTGGCGGTGTGCATCGTATCCCGCAGGGCGAGGAGCGTGACTCCGGTGCCCACCTCGAGGGTCGTGGTCGCGGCTGCCGCGAACGAGCACGAGATGAACGGGTCGTAGGTGCGCTTGTAGAAGTCGGGGAGCTCGCCTCCGCCGTACTGCTTCGGATAGGCGGTCGCCCGCGCCACGGGGATGTGGGAGTGCTCGGGGAAGAACAGGCTGTCGAAGCCACGTGCCTCGATCTCGAATGCCAAGGGACCGGGATCGAGATCCAGGTCGGTGGCGAAGACGTAGACTCCGACTCGCACGTATGCCTCCTCGCACTGGCGCGGTCTGCAATGCCCGCATCGCGACGATACGTCCGACGCGGGCGTTGAACCTGCGTTGTGTCCTATTCCGGGACGCCAGGGGCTCCGGTCGAGCGGATCGGCAGCTCAGCACATCGTCTGAGCATGGCGAGGTACTGGTCCTCGTGAGCGGCGAAGCGCTCGACCGGAGCGGTGAGAGAGAGCGCCGCGACGACCCCGGCTTCCGTGCGGACCGGCGCGCTCGCCGAGTAGACGCCGATCTGCAGCTGCTCGCGATCGAGTGCGATGGAGGTCGCGCGGATCCGTTCGAGCTCGTCGTCGAGTTCCCGTCGGGACCGCAGGGTGTGCGGGGTGACGGCGACGTAGTCGTACCCTGCCAGCGCCCATTCGCGCAGCTCCGCATCGGCGAAGGCGAGCATGACCCGGGCGCCGACCCGTGCGTGGATGTTCGCGGCGTACCCGACCACGAGTCCGGAGACGCGCACGGCGTGGGCTCCCTCGACCACCGCGACCACGCGGATCTGGTCTCCCCGCCACTGCGTGAGGTAGCAGGACTCGCCGGTCTCGGCGGCGAGCTCGTTCAAGGCCTCTCGCAACTCGGCCGACGGTCGCATCTGTCGCAACGTGCTGTCCGCGATGTGCTCGGCAGCGGGTCCCAACTCGTACGAGCGTCTCGAGTCCTTGCGCAGCAGGCCCTCCTGCACGAGGGTGCTCAGCAGATGGTGGGCAGTGGGCCCGGACAGCCCGACGTGCTGGGCGATCTCGGTCGCCTGGATACGCGGGTGGTCCGCGACGTGGCGGAGGATCTGCGCCGCCCGCTGCACCGACTGGATCATCGTGACCATGGAAGACCTTCTTGACAGGGCGCGGCACCCTTCACATACTCTCCGCAGATGACAGAAGTTGCTTCAATCATATTGAAGTTGGACGAGAGCAAAGGTGCTGCAGCATGTCGAGGAACGATTCCGAGTCCATTCCGGCGATCATGAGCGACGGCGGGCGCCCGGCGGGCAGCCGTCGCGAGATCAAGATCATCGACACGACGCTCCGAGACGGCCACCAGAGCCTCTGGGCCACCCGGATGCGCACCGACCACATCCTGTCGATGATCGACGACTTCGACCGGGCGGGCTTCGACCAGGTCGATCTCGCCGCGCCGATCCAGTTCGACGTCGCGGTGAGGTACCTCAAGGAGGATCCGTGGGAGCGCGTCCGAGCGACCCACGCTGCGGCGCCGAACACGAGACTGCGAGCCCTGATCCGCTCACGGAACATCGCCGCCTTCGACTTCCTCCCCGATGACGTCATCATGGCCTGGGTCGACCGACTCTTCGCGAACGGCTTCAGCGTCATCGGTTCCTTCGATGGCTTGAACGACATCGGCAACATCGCCCCCGGGCTTCGCCACGCCAAGGAGATCGGGGCGTCGACCTTCGGTGCCGTCTCTTACTCGCTGAGTCCGGTGCACACGGATGAGCTGTTCGTGCGGACGGCGGTCGACCTGATCGAGCAGGCCGACGTGGACGCGATCATGTTGAAGGACGCCGGGGGTCTGCTCACGCCGGACCGCATCCGCACCCTCGTGCCTGCGCTCAAGGAGGTCATCGGCGATCGGCCGCTCGAGATCCACACCCATTCGTTGACCGGACTCGCGCCGCTGGTCTGCCTCGAGGCCGTGGAGCTCGGCGCCGACGCGCTGCACCTCTCGGTGGCCCCCTTGTCGGCCGCGAACGGCCAGCCCTCTGTGCAGACGGTGGTGAGGGATCTGCGCACCCTCGGCTACGTCGTGAACGTCGACGACGCCAGGATCGACGCGATCAGCGACCGGATCGAGGAGATCGCCGAGACCGAGGACAAGCCCCGCGGGGTGCCCATCGAGTTCAACGGGCTCCACTTCATGCACCAGACCCCGGGCGGCATGCTCTCGAACTTCCGTTCGCAGCTGGCCACGGCAGGCCTCGGGGACAGGTACGACGAGCTCCTCCTCGAGGTGGCGCGGGTCCGGTCCGAGCTCGCCTACCCGATCATGATCACGCCGTTCGCGCAGTTCGTCGGCACGCAGGCGGTGATGAACGTGATGGCCGATGAGCGCTATGCGGTCGTGCCGAACGAGATCAAGAAGTACGCCCTCGGGTACTACGGCAAGCTGCTCGCCCCGATAGACCCGGACGTGCTGGAGAAGATCATCGCGAACGGCGCCTCCGACATCTCGGCCGACATCCCGGACATCCCGCCGATGCTGCCCGACCTTCGACGCCGCCATCCGACCGAGAGCATCGACGACCTGCTGCTGCGCGCCATGTTCGCAGGCACCCAGGTCGACGAGATGAAGCGGACCGTGGCCTCGGGCGGCAACCCCGACGAGATCCCGCGGCCCGTGCTCGGCCTCGTCAAGGCACTGCACGCGATGAGCGCGACCGGCTTGCACAGCCTGAGCGCAGGAGACCTCACCATCAGCCTCACCAAAGGAGTAGACGACAATGCCGCTTAACCCGCCCGACATCAAGGAGCTCAAGGCCATCGTCGATTGGGTCAATCTGACCGAGGACGTCCGTGAGCTGTCGATCAAGTTCGGCGACGTCGAGCTCTTCATCTCGCGGGACCGGCAGAGCGGGTCGCAGCGGACGACCGCTCCGGCCCTCGCCGCTCCTGCTCCGGCCGCGGAGCAGACTCCCGTCCCGGCGGCTCCCGTCTCGGCGGCTCCCGCAGCCCCAGCTCCTGCAACGCAGGCTCCCGCTGCGCCGACCGGAGGCGCCGGTGATGTGGCCGCCGACGAGGTGCTCGTCAAGGCGCCGATGGTCGGCGTGTTCTATGCCTCGCCGAAGCCGGGCGACCCGCCCTTCGTGTCCGTCGGCGACGCCGTCACCTCCGCGACGGTGGTGGGCATCGTCGAGGTCATGAAGCTCATGAACAACCTCGAGGCCAAGACCGAGGGCACCGTCGTGCGCATCCTGGTGAAGAACGAGCAGGCCGTCGAGTACGGCCAGCCGCTGATGGTGATCAAGCGTGCCTGAACCGCTGAAGAGCGTCCTCATCGCCAACCGCGGTGAGATCGCGCTGCGCGTCATCCGCGCCTGCAAGGAGATGGGCATCCGCAGCGTCCTGGTCTACTCCGAGGCGGATGCCGACTCGCTGCCCGTGAAGGAGGCCGATCAGGCCGTCTGCATCGGGCCCGGGTCGGTCAACGCCAGCTACCGGAACGCACAGGCCGTGATCAGCGCGGCGTTGGCCTACAAGGTCGACGCGATCCACCCCGGATACGGGTTCCTCTCCGAGAACCCCGACTTCGTCCGGATGTGCGAGGAGGAGGGCGTCGGCTTCGTCGGACCCGCCTCGCACATCATCAAGAGCATGGGCGACAAGATCGAGGCGAAGATCATCGCTCGTCGAGCCGGGGTGCCCACCGTGCCGGGGTCTCTCGGCGCCATCTCCGAGTACGAGGAGGCTCGCACCGTCGCCGACGAGGTCGGGTTCCCCATGCTCATCAAGGCGGCAGCGGGAGGCGGAGGCCGTGGCATGCGCGTCGTGCAGACCGCCGACACCCTCGAGAAGGACCTCCGCGAGATCATGTCGGAGGCGGAGGTCGCCTTCGGTGATCCCTCGGTGTACATCGAGCGCTATCTCACCGACATCCGACACATCGAGATCCAGGTGATCTCCGACGGCGAGACCGTCCTGCACGTCGGCGAACGCGACTGCACCGCCCAGCGACGCAATCAGAAGCTCGTGGAGGAGGCGCCTTCGCCTGTCTTGGATGCGGAGCTCCGCGACGGCCTCGCAGCGGCCGCCGTCGCCCTGTGCAAGGAGGTCGGCTACACCAACGCCGGGACCGTCGAGTTCGTGTTCGACAACGTCGACCGGAAGTACTACTTCATCGAGATGAACACCCGCATCCAGGTCGAACATCCCGTGTCCGAGATGATCTCGGGGATCGACCTGATCAAGCTGCAGCTCCAGATCGCGGGCGGTACGCCGATCGGCATGACTCAGGAGGACGTCGTCATCCGCGGTCACGCCATCGAATGCAGGATCAATGCCGAGGACCCGGAGAACGACTTCGCGCCCGATCCCGGCCGTATCGTGAGCTTCCGCGCCCCGGGGGGCTTCGGAGTGCGGATGGACACCCATATCGAATCCGGATACGTGATCCCGCCGTACTACGACTCGATGATCGGCAAGCTGATCTGCTGGGGGAGGGACCGCGAGGAGGCGGTGGCTCGTGCGCTTCGCGCCCTGGACGAGCTGGAGGTCGAGGGGATCGTGACGACCGCGGCCTTCCAGAAGGAGATCCTCGACAGCGAGAGGTTCCGCAGTGGCGACTTCAACACGGCCTACGTCGGCCAGCTGATGGCGAACCGCCACTCCTGAGCACCAATCCCCACCCTGAAACCTCGATCCATAAGGAGATCTGATGTCCCTCACCGTCCCGGTCCGTCGCCCCGTGCTCGCGGACCTGATCGCCCGCCCCGTCAGCCGTTCCCGCGCCCTAGCGGTCAACGCCGGCCTCGTCGTCGCCGGTGTCGTCGTGGTCTCGCTCCTGGCCAAGGTCTCGTTCTTCATCGGACCGGTCCCCATCACCGGTCAGACCCTCGGAGTGATCGTCGTCGGGGCGGCGCTCGGCGCACGTCGCGGCGCGGCAGCGCTGACCACCTACATGCTGGCCGGGTTGGCCGGGCTGCCCGTCTTCGCCGGGGTGACAGCGGGACCCGCCTACGTGCTCTCCCCGTCCTTCGGGTTCGTCCTCGGATTCATCCCGGCGGCCTTCGTCGCGGGCTGGTTCGCTCAGCGTGCGTGGGATCGCACGCCGTGGCTCGCGTTCATCGGGTTCGTGGTCGCCTCGATCATCCCCTTCATGATCGGCGTGCCCTACATGGCGCTGATGCTCGCGACGGTGCTGGGCGAGCAGATCACCCTCGCGTCCGTCCTCCAATCGGGCGTGTGGCCCTTCATCGTGCCCGGCGCGATCAAGGCGGTCGCTGCGGCGCTCCTCGTTCCTGGGGCGTGGCTGCTGGTCCGCTCCATCGACCGATCCGCGAAGCGCTGACAGCGCGGGGTGCGAGCGTCGAGGAGAAGGAGTGCGCATGATCGACAGGACGGTGGCCGACGTCACGGAGGCGGTGGCCGGGATAGAGGATGGATCGACGGTGCTCGTCGGCGGCTTCGGCCGAGCCGGGCAGCCCGTCGAGCTGATCGATGCCCTGATCGCCCAGGGTGCTCGAGATCTGACGATCGTGAGCAACAACGCAGGCAACGGTGACGTCGGGCTGGCCGCCCTCCTGGCCCTCAGGCGCGTGCGCCGCGTGATCTGCTCCTTCCCCCGTCAGGTGGACTCGTGGGTGTTCGACGAGCTCTACCGTGCGGGAGAGATCGAATTGGAGCTCGTCCCTCAGGGGAACCTCGCAGAGCGCATCCGCGCCGCCGGTGCCGGCATCGGCGGCTTCTTCACACCCACCGGCGTGGGGACCGACCTCACTGCGGGCAAGGAGGAACGCGTCATAGACGGTCGGCGATATGTCCTCGAGCACCCGATCAAGGCCGATTATGGACTCATCTCCGCGCTGAGAGCAGACCGATGGGGCAATCTCGTCTACCGGGAGACCGCTCGAAACTTCGGACCCATCATGGCCACCGCAGCGACGACCACCATCGTGCAGGTCGACGAGATCGTCGACCTGGGACAGCTCGACCCCGAGGCGGTCGTCACACCGGGGATCTTCGTCGATCGCGTCGTGGCGGTCGGTTCACGGCCCTGGCTGGAAGACGGCCGCTTCGTCGGCGGCGTCGACCTCGAGGGCACGCCGCTCCCAACACAGGAGGCATCATGACCGGGCTGAGCAGGGACGAGCTCGCGCAGCGCATCGCTTCCGACATCCCGGACGGGGCCTACGTCAACCTCGGGATCGGCGCGCCGACGATGGTGGCCAACTACCTGCCCCGTGACATCGAGATCATCCTCCACACGGAGAACGGACTCCTCGGCATGGGGAAGGCGCCCGCACCCGACCTCGTCGATCCCGACCTCATCAATGCCGGCAAGCAGGCTGTGACGGCCTTGCCCGGAGCGGCCTTCTTCCACCATGCCGACTCCTTCGCCATGATGCGAGGCGGGCACCTCGACGTCTGCGTGCTCGGGGCGTTCCAGGTGAGCAGCACGGGCGACCTCGCGAACTGGTCGACCGGGGCCCCGGGCGCGATCCCCGCCGTCGGTGGCGCGATGGATCTCGCGATCGGTGCGAAGCAGGTGTTCGTCATGACGGACCTGCTCACCAAGTCCGGCGAGTCCAAGCTCGTCGAGCGATGCAGCTATCCGCTGACCGGCGTCGGCTGCGTGTCTCGCGTCTACACGGAACGCGCTGTCTTCAACGTCACCCCGGAGGGGTTCCGGGTGCGCGAGCTGTTCGACGACACCACCCATGAGGAGCTCGAACACCTGACCGGTCTCGACCTGGGAGAGAAGGCCTGACATGTCCGCCAGCTTCGTGTACGACGCCGTGCGCACTCCCTTCGGCAGGGCGGGTGGTGCGCTGTCGGGAGTGCGCCCCGATGACCTCGCCGCCGCGGTGATGCGGACCATCGTCGATCGCGCCGACGTCGATCCCGCGCGGGTCGACGATGTGATCTTCGGCGACGCGAACCAGGCGGGGGAGGACAACCGCAACGTCGCTCGCTTCGGAGCGCTGCTCGCGGGATTCCCCACCACCGTCACCGGAACGACCGTCAACCGCCTCTGCGCGTCGTCTGTCGAGGCGGTCATCCAAGCCTCCAGGGCGATCGAGGCGGGAGATGCCGACCTGATCCTGGCCGGTGGTGTCGAATCGATGAGTCGGGCGCCGTTCGTCGTCGAGAAGTCGCCCAAGGCCTGGCCCTCCGTCGGCAACCAGACTCTCTGGAACACCTCCATCGGCTGGCGGATGGTGAACAAGGCCCTCCCGCCCGAATGGACGATCAGCAACGGAGAGGCAGCCGAGCACATCGCACAGGAATGGGGTGTCAGCCGCGAAGCGCAGGACGAGTTCTCCGTGCGTTCACACCGTCTCGCGGCGGACGCCTGGGCCGCGGGACTCTACGATCCGGAGATCGTCCAGGTGCCCGGCGTGGAGATGCAACGCGACGAGGGCATCCGGTCAGACTCGACGGTCGAGAAGCTCGCCTCGTTGAAGGCCCTGTTCGCCAAGGACGGAACCGTGACCGCCGGGAACTCGTCGTCGATCAACGATGGGGCGTCCGCGGTGCTCGTCGCAGCGGAGGGAGCGCTGCCCGGTGATCCACTCGCTCGGATCGCCGGCCGGGCCGCCCACGGTGTCGACCCTCAGGACTTCCCCATCGCCCCGATCGAGGCGGCCAACAAGGCTCTCGCTCGAGCGGGGCGCACCTGGGCGGACGTAGACCTCGTGGAGCTGAACGAAGCCTTCGCCTCCCAGTCGCTCGCCTGCCTCAAGGGCTGGCCGGAACTGGATCCCGAACGACTCAACATCCACGGCGGGGCGCTCGCGATCGGACATCCCCTGGGAGCTTCGGGGGGTCGCATCATCGGTCATGCCGCCCACGAGCTCGCCCGACGAGGATCGGGAGTAGCGGTCGTGGCCATCTGCATCGGCGTGGGCCAGGGCCTCGCACTCGTCCTCGAACGATAGGTCACGGGGGAGAAGGTCACGTCGATGGGCTCCTCGCCGCGACTCGCTCCGCTGACGGGCCGGTGACCGTCAGTTGCGCGTGATCGTACCCGTCGTGGAGGCGATGACGCGCAGAGTCATCGGTCGAAGCGCGATCCACGCCGCGGCGATGAGGACGATGGATCCGACGAACACCCAGAAGCCGACCCAGTTGGTCTCGTCGGACACCGCGTACATGTGGTTGAGGTTCCGCAGGGCCCCTGTCGAGAGCACGAGCGTGACGTGCACCACGATGAAGGCGACGAAGACGATCATGAGGGGGAAGTGCATCGCGCGCGCCGCCTCGATCGGGAACACCCGGTTCAGGCGCTGAGCGTCACGGGGCCAGGACGGCGACATGCGAAGGCCCGTGAGGATGGAGAGCGGGGCCACGACGAAGACGACGGCGAAGTAGCTCAAGAGTTGGAGCGCGTTGTAGTTGACCCAGCCGTCCTCCGTAGGCCAGGTGAGCGATGCGTATTGGATCGCGGCCGATATCGCATTCGGGAAGACGTCCCACGAGGTCGGGACGATTCGCGTCCACTGACCCGTGGCGAACAGTAGCACGAAGAAGACCACGCCGTTCACGAGCCACAGGGTGTCGGTGACGATGTGGAGCCAGAGGTCGATGCTGATCTTCTTCGGCGCGTTCTTGGTGCGGATGGGCCGGCCGTTGACGCGTGTCCAGTACATCGACGGTCGCGTGGTGGTTCGCACGAGCCATCCGGACTTGATGATGAAGACCATCAGGAACGCGTTGATGCCGTGCTGCCAGGCGAGCCAGGCGGGGAAGCCGACCGGCGCCCATTCAGGCAGATGGGACTCGCCCGGGTAGGTGGCAAGGAACTGCTCACCCGCCTCACTGCCGCGGAACGCCTGCGCACCGAGCACGATCCCCAGCATCAACACGATCGCGAGGGGTGCGATCCAGACGAGTCGGAACCACCGACTCGACCGCATGGCCGGAAGTCGCTCCGCGATCCGACTCATCGGGCCGCCGTGCCGATCTTCTCGATGATCTGCGGCACGACGGTGAACACATCGCCGACGATGCCGAAGTCGGCGATGTCGAAGATGGGTGCATCCGGATCCCTGTTGATGGCGACTATCGTCTTCGCGGTCTGCATGCCGGCGCGATGCTGGATGGCGCCAGAGATCCCCAGTGCGACGTAGAGCTGTGGCGACACGGTCACCCCGGTCTGTCCGACCTGCGCGGACTGCGGGACGTACCCCGCGTCCACGGCCGCTCGCGAAGCGCCGACCGCTGCCCCCAGGGCATCGGCGAGCTGCTCGACGAGGACGAAGTTCTCCTTGGACTGCAGTCCGCGTCCGCCGGAGACCACTCGCGTCGCTGCGCGCAGCTCGGGTCGGCCCGATGTCACCTGCGCGTCGTTCGACGACTCGACGACGGCCGAGGGCATCGCCGAGGGCGGAAGCGCTGCACTGATCACCTCGGCGGTCACGGCGGCTGCCGTTCCCTCGATCGCACCCTGCCGCACGGTCGCGATGAGCGGACCGCCGTCCGTCACAGACTCGACGGTGTAGGCCCCGCCGAGCACGGACGTGGTGGCGACGGGGAGGCCGTCCTGGTCGCGGATGTCGACGATGTCGACGACCATCCCGCTGCCGAGCCGGACGGCCAGACGACCGGCGACCTCCCGGCCGTCGATCACGTTCTCGAGCAGCACCGCCGAGGGTTGGGCGGACTCGACGGCAGCGGCCAGCGCATCCACGACGGGTGTCAGCAGCGACTCGGCGAGGTCATCGGCCGTGTAGTGCAGCACCTGTCGTGCACCGGAGGCGCCCAGCGCGGATATGGTCGGCTCGTCGAGCGCGCCGCCAGTCACGACGACGGCTACGGGAGTGCCGAGTCGGGCTGCTCCCGCGAGGAGGGCTGCTGCGGCCGGGGGGACGGTGCCGTCGGGGGTGAGGCCGATGAGGGCGAGGGCGTTCGTCATGGCGAGGCTCCTATCTCAGGAAGGTCAGATCAGGTGGGAGGACGTCAGGTAGTCGACGAGCTCGCCGGCAGCTGAGCCGTCGTCGATCACCTTGCGCCCAGCGGTGCGGGCGGGGCGGGCGGTCGCGGTCAGGATCCGTGAACGGGAAGCGGGCAGACCTGAGGCGAGGTCGGATGCCGACAGCGTCTCGAGGGGCTTCTTCTTGGCGCGCATCGATCCCTTGAATGAGGGGAACCGGGCCTCGGGGTTTCGTTCAGTGATCGAGATCACCGCGGGAAGCGTCGCCCGGATCACGCGGGTTCCGCGCTCTCCTGCTCGCTCGCCGCCGACGGACTGCGGCGTGATCTCCACGGCGTTGAGGTAGGTGGCATGAGGCACGCTCAGCTGCTCGGAGAGCATGGCCGCCATCGACCCTCCGCGCCCGTCGGTCGACTCGTTGCCCGTGATGACCAGGTCGAATCCCTCCCTGCGCAGAGCGGCCGCGAGCACGGCGGAGGTGCGCAGCATGTCCGATCCGGCTAGCGCATCGTCGAGCACGTGAACCGCTCGATCCGCTCCGATCGCGAGTCCCCTGCGGAGCATTTCGACCGCCGACGCTGGACCCATCGTGAGCAGCACGACCTCAGCGTCGCTCCTGTCCTTCTCCGTGAGCGCCACCTCGATGGCGCGCTCCGTGATCTCGTCGATCACGGGATCGATGCTGCGGTCGATCCGCCCGCTGGTCGTGTCCAGCCGACGCTCGCCGTAGGTGTCCGGCACCTGCTTGATCAAGACGACGATCTTCATGTTCTCCTCCTGTCGCTGGACGCCGCGGCCCTCAGGCGATGTCCGCGGCGAGTGTGTGTGCGATCGTGTCCTCGGCCTCGTCGACCATCCGCGAGATCAGGTCGGCACAGGTCGGCACGTCGTGGATGAGGGCCTGCGAGAGCCCTGCCCACCAGATGCCCGCTTCGAGGTCGCCGGTCTCGTAGACCGTTCGTCCCCGACGACCGGCGACCAACGCGCGCACGTCGCCGAACTCTCCGCCAGCGGCCAGGATCGAGACGACCTCGTCGGACACCGAGTTCTTGGACACCCGAGCCGTGTTGCGCAACTGCCGGAAGATCAGATTGGTCTGCAGCTCGTCGCGGGCGACCAGCTCCTGCTTGACCCGGTCGTGGATCGAGGCCTCGGTGGTCGCCATGAACCGTGTCGCCATCAGAACGCCCTCCGCCCCGAGTGCCAGGGCGGCGGTCAGACCACGGCCGTCGGCGATGCCTCCGGCGGCGAGCACCGGGATGGTCAGCTTCTGCGCAGCTGCGGCGAGCAGGACGAAGAGCGGGACGTCCAGCTCCCCAGGGTGGCCCGCGGCCTCGAACCCGATCACCGCCACGGCATCCGCGCCGGCCTGTTCGGCCTTCAGCGCGTGCTTCACGCTCGTCGCCTTGTGCACCACCTTGATCCCCGCTCGGTGGTACGTCTCCACGAACGTCGCGGGATTCGAGCCCGAGGTCTCCACGACGGGAACGCCCATGTCGATGATCACGTCTTGATAGTCCCCGTAGGGCGGCGGGTCGATCGACGGCAGTGTCGTCAGGTTGACGGCGAAGGGCCGGTCGGTGAGCTCACGGCATCGCGCGACCTGTTCGGCGAGCGCCTCGGGAGTGGGAAAGGTCAGCGCCGTGATCGTGCCGAGGCCGCCGGCATTGGACACGGCGGCCGCCAGCCCGGCGTCGCCGATCCACTGCATGCCGCCCTGCATGACGGGCGCGGCGACGCCGAACAGAGAGGTGAAACGCGTCTTGATCACGACCGTGGGCTCCTTCGACCAGGGCGGAGGACCAGAGGGGAGGAGATCGGGTCCTTGCGAGGATTTCTTCCGAAAGTATTGACTGACGAGCGTTCGTAAGTCAATACTGACCCCGTGAACATGAACGACGACGTTCCGTCCTATGAGGCTTTGCCCCGCATCGAGAAGCTGGGACTTCCGCACTCCTGGGACCACTTCGGCCGAGGTGACACCCTGGGCACCCTCAACCTTCTGACCACGGAGAAGGTGGCGGCTGCGGCACACGCCGTGACGACGGGTGAGGTCATCGCGCTGAGCCTCGCTGTGAACCAGCCCGACCCGCCGCTGTTCGGGCGTGAGCCCGTGCGTCACGTGCAGTTCGACGTCGACCGCAACACCAAGGACGACAGGCTCGACAACTACTTCCCGCAGGGGTCGAGCCAGTGGGACGGCTTCTACCACGTGCGGGCCCGCGAGTTCGGGTTCTTCGGAGGCGTGGAGGCCGCCGTCGATCCGACGGACGCCGACCTCGGCATCCAGACCTGGGCTCGTCGCGGCATCGTCGGTCGCGGCGTGCTGCTGGACGTGCAGGCATACCTGGTGGCCAACGGTCATCCAGGCATCCCCTGCGACGAGGAGTTCACCATCTCGGCCGACCTGCTCCGCGAGGTGGCCGAATCTCAGGATCTCCGGGTCGAGCAGGGCGACATCCTGATCATCCGGACCGGGTGGCCGGCAGCCTACGCGGACCGCCCACACGACGCCGACTCAGTGACCGCGATCCCAGGCCTGCACGCCGGCGAGGACACAGCACGACTGCTGTGGGACTGGCACGTCGCGGCGGTCGTCACCGACCTCCCCGCGGTCGAACCCGTCCCCGGCGACCCGGCGATCGGGTCCCTCCACCGGCGGCTCCTGCCGATGCTGGGGATCCCGCTCGCAGAGCTGTTCGACCTGGAGGCACTGTCCGCGGCCTGCGCTCGCGCGGGGCGATTCGACTTCCTCTTCACGGCCGCCCCGCTCCCCCTGCAGGGGGCTGCCGGTTCCCCGGGGAACGCTCTGGCGATCCTCTGACCAGCAACACCACCCACACCAAGCGAAGGAAAATTCAATGAGGAATTTCGCACGACAGGCGGTCGCGGTCGCGGCCGTCCTCGCCACGGTCGGAGCCCTGTCCGCATGCTCCGGCAGTTCCGGCGGCGGCAGTGACGACCCCATCAAGATCGGCGTCGTCGGTCCGCAGACCGGTCCTCTCGCGGAGATCGGGGAGAACCAGGTCGCCGGCGCCGAGGTCGCCGTCGAGCAGATCAACGCCGCCGGCGGCATCCTCGGCCGGCAGGTGGAGCTCTCCAACGGCGACGAGCAGACCACCCCCGAGACGTCCACCGCCGCTGTACGCAACATGGCCAACTCGGGCGTCAACCTCGTCGTCGGCATGCTGTCGAGCGCAGGCTGTCTCGCTCTCGCGCCTCAGTTGGCGAGTATGAACGTCGCTCTCGTCGACACCGGATGCACCAACGACGGACTCACCGGACAGAACGGCGAGGCCGCTCCGTTCGAGAACTTCTTCCGCACCTCGAACAACGACTCGGCTCTCATTGGTCCGCTGGCTCAGACGATCGCGGAGAAGTTCCCGGAGGCGACGGACTACTCCGCGTTCGGGTACGACTACGTGACAGGCAACACGCAGTGGGGCCTGTACCAGGACGACATCAAGGAGGACGGCGTCGACCTGAAGGTCACGAGCGAGACGTTCGTGCCGATCGGCGAGCAGAACTTCGGGCTGCAGGCCCAGCAACTTGTCAACGGCGTCAGCGACCCGTCCAAGAGTGCACTGTACCTCGGTACGTTCAGCTCCGGTACCGGCTCCTTCCTGCAGCAGGCCGCGTCCTACGACCTCTCGTCGAAGTTCGCTGTGATCGTCAACCCGGGTGGGTACTACCCGATCGCGCGCTCCCTGAATGGGCTCGCACCCAACGTGTGGAACTCCTACGACTACAACTACGCGGCCTTCGACAACGATGAGAACGCCCGGTTCGTCGAGGACTTCAGGGCCAAGACGGGCAAGCTGCCGGTCGACTGGAGTTACGACGCTTATGTCGGCGTGCTCGCGATGAAGGCGGCGATCGAGAAGGCGAACTCGACCGACACCGCCGCCGTCGTTGAGGCGCTGAAGGGTCTCTCGTTCGACACACCCGGTGGTGAGATCACGATCGACGCGACGACGCATCAGGGGAACCCGCCGGTGGTCATTACGAACACCGTGGGCGACGCCTCGGCCGAGGAGAGCGTCAAGGTGCTCGAGACCGTCGTGGTGCAGCGAGACGAGGACTGACTCGTGACTGTGATCTCGACGCTGATCAGCGGAGTGGCGTACGGCGTGCCGCTCTTCCTGGTCGCGAGCGGACTGACGCTCATCTACGGCGTGATCGGCGTGCTCAACTTCGCGCACGGCTCGTTCTTCGTCGTCGGTGCGCTGCTGGCCACCTCGATTCTCGGTACGACGTTGCCGACGATCCCGACGTTCATCGTCGCGGTCCTCGCGGGAGCCGCCGCGGTGGCCCTCCTCGGACTCGTGACGGAGAGCACAGTGGTCCGCAGGCTCTATCGTCGAGATCACATCACGATGCTCCTGGCGACCTTCGCGATCCTCCTGATCGTCGAGGGTGCCGCGGAGGCGATCTGGGGCAACTCCCCCCGCTCGGTCAGCAAGCCGGAGGTACTCTCGGGCAGTGTCCCCATCCTCGGTGCCACGATCCCGGTCTACGACCTCATGCTCGTGGTCGTGGGTGCACTCGTCGCCGCGGGCCTGTACCTGCTCATCAACCGGAGCCGCTTCGGCCGCTCCGTGCGAGCGGTCGCTCAGGACGCCGTCATGGGCGAGGCCGTGGGCCTGAATACCAAGCGGGTCATGCTGCTGGTGTTCGGCCTCGGCTCCGCCCTGGCCGGCCTGGCCGGCGCGCTGATCGCCCCGAACGTGTCGGTGTCGCCCAGTCTGGGCCACTCCTTCATCCTGCAGAGCTTCGCGATCGTCATCATCGGTGGTCTCGGATCGGTGACGGGATCGCTCGTCGCCGCGCTGGTGGTCGGTGTGGCCGAGGCGTTCGCCGTGGCCTACGCCCCCTACCTGACCGGCTTCACGTTCTACATCCTGGTGGCCGTCGTGCTGCTGATCAGACCCCGTGGGCTCCTGGGCAGCGCGAAGCTGGGGAGGGCATGATGAGCGCTCCGATCCGGACGGCGCCTCCGCGCGTATCACCCGGCCCCTCCATCCTGCCGGGGATCGCGAGTGCTCGATTCGATCTCAGGCCGGTCTACGAGCCCCTGATCTTCCTCGCGCTCACCTCGATCGCGTACTTCGTGATGCCCGCGAACATGCAGTACATCCTGAGCATCGCGGTCATCTACGCCCTCTTGGCCACCAGCCTCGGCGTCCTCTTCGGCTGGACGGGCATCTACTCCTTCGGGCACGCCGCGTTCTTCGGACTGGGCGCGTACACCACGGCCCTGCTGAAGGACCAGGAGTGGGGGGCGCTGGCGTTCCTGGGCGTCTCGGCGGTGGTCGCCGCTCTCGGGGCGGTCGTCATCGCATTGATCGGCCAGAGGCTCGCCAAGGTCGAGTTCGCCATGCTCACGATGATCGTGGGCCAGATCGCCTATCTGCTCACCTTCCGCGTCCCGGCGCTCGAGGGCGACAACGGCATCTACGGCATTCCGCGCGGGGAGGTCTTCGGCATTTCGATCACCCCGCCGACCTCGTTCTGGTGGTACTCGATCGTCGTGATCGCGGTGGTCATGGGCGTCCTCAGGCGGATCAACCTGTCGTCGTTCGGGGAGAGCCTGAACGCGATCAGGGACGACCCGGTGAAGGCAGCCGCCATCGGCATCCCGGTCCGGTCGATGCGCCTCGCAGCCTTCACGCTCGCGGGAGCCGTCGCCGGGCTCGCGGGCGGCTTGTTCGCCCAGCAGGGCTCGATCGTCACACCCAGCACCCTCGCCTTCACGTTCAGCGGCCAGATCATCATCATGGCTCTGCTCGGAGGGATGATGCGGTTCTGGGGTCCCGCGGTCGGAGCGATCCTGTTCCAGTTCATCAACGCACTGGTCTTCGGCAGCTCCTCGAACGCGACCCTCGTCCTCGGCGTGATCCTCCTCGCCGTGGTTCTCATCTTCCCCAGTGGCGTGCTCGGCGTCCTGTCACGGCTCGCGGGCCTGATCTCCCGAGCGAGGAGGGCACGATGACCGCGCTCGAGCTCGTCAACGTCTACAAGAACTACGGCGGACCACCCGTGGTGCAGGACGTCAGCCTCAGCATCGAGGAGGGCGAGACCGTCGCCATCATCGGGCCCAACGGTGCGGGCAAGACCACGCTGTTCGGCGTGATGGCCGGTGAGCACCGCGCCACCAAGGGCACGCTCTCCTTCTTCGGGAGGGACGCGACCAGAGCCGGCGCGAAGCGGCTGGCCCACAGGGGAGTGGCGCGGACCTTCCAGGTCGCACGCTACTTCCTCGAGAAGACCGTCGAGCAGAACCTCGTGATCGCGCGCGACGCCCATCGATCGCGCTACCGGAACCCCGTGTCGCCCACCCCGCGTCCCGAGCAGAGCATCACCGACGCGCTCGAGGCAGTGGGACTCGAGGAGCGGCGCCACCAATCGTCGAGCACTCTGTCGCACGGAGACCGTAAGAGCCTCGAGATCGCTATGGCGCTCACGCAGGAGCCGGCTGTGCTGCTCCTCGACGAGCCGACGGCAGGCATGGGTGCGGAGGACATCCCGCGCACGATCCGACTGCTGCAGGGGCTCAAGGAGTCGAGGGGGGACCTGACCATCGTGATCACCGCGCACGACATGGAGGTCGTGTTCGCCCTCGCCGATCGTGTCGTGCTGATGGCGAACGGTCGCATCGCCCTCCAGGGCGAGCCCGCTGCCGTGCGCGACGACCCGATGACCCGCGAGATCTATCTTGGCAACTCGTTCGAGGCGGATGCGTCATGAGAGAGCTCATCGTCACGGGCCTGTCCGCCAAGTACGGCCTCGCGGTCGCGCTCACCGACGTCTCCCTGGCTGTGCGCACGGGGGAGACGGTAGGTCTGCTCGGCCGCAACGGAGCAGGCAAGACCACGCTGCTGAAGTCGATCATCAATAATCCGGAGCTGAGTGCGTCCGGCGAGGTGACGGTCGACGGCACCTCCCTGCGCAAGGTGCCCACCTATCGCGTGGCTCGCCGTGGTGTCGCCTGGGTGCCCGACAACAGGCGCATCTTCACAGCCTTGAGCGTGGAGGAGAACCTCCACATCGCCCGCTCGAGGAGAGCGGCACCCGACCAGCTCGAGCGAGTGCTCGCAAGCGTTCCCCTGGTGGAGAAGCTGCTCAAGCGCCGTGGATTCGAGCTCAGCGGCGGCGAACAGCAGGCGGTCACCATCGCCCGCGCTCTGATGAGCGCGCCGGACTTCCTGCTGCTGGACGAGCCTACAGAAGGCCTGTCTCCTCTCATCGTGGAGCAGCTCCAGGAGTCGATCGCCCGCCTCCCCGCCCTCTTCGATCTCGGAATCCTCGTCACGGAGCAGAACTTCCGCTTCGTCACCGCCCTCGCCGACCGTGTCCACATCTTGGAGACTGGTTCGGCGGTCTGGACCGGAACCCCCGACGAGCTCGTCGCCCGCCCCGACCTGATCAACAGACACCTGTCAGTAGGGGAGAAGTAGATGCTCATCGAGAAGAACGACACCGAAGGCCGCATCCTCGAGTCGGCGCGCCAACTGTTCAACAGGTGGGGTTACACCGGGATGACCCTGCGTCAGATCGCCAAGGACGTCGGCATCGAGGCGCAGAGCATCTACAACTACACCTCTTCGAAGCAGGCGCTCGTCGAGAGGCTCGTGCGCGCGGGCACAGGGGAGCTCCACGCCTCGGTGCTCGCGGCGCTCGACGCAGCCGGCCCCGACCCGAGCGATCGACTGGCGGCCGCCGTCAAGGCCCATGTCATCCACTTCCTGAGCTCGGCCAACGTCGTCGTGTTCTTCCGCGACAGCCTCGTGCACTTCGACGAGGGCACCCGCTCATCACTGCTCGTCATGCTCAAGGGCTACGAGCAGGTCTACAAGGACATCATCCGTTCGGGCATCGAAACCGGCGTGTTCCGGGAGGTCGACGTCACTCCCACGACCTACGCGATCCTCGGGATGGGCGACTCGGTCGTCAACTGGTGGCGCCCCGCCGGGCGGCTCGACGCGGCGGAGGTAGGCGATCTGTTCGCAGGCCTGGCCGTTCAGATGGTCGCCCGGGTCCACGCCGACGCACAGCCAACGCAACCCCCCTCGACGCAGAGCTGAAGGAGCACTGATCCCGTATGAGCATCACCCGATTCGACGAGCCGGCGGCGGCCGAGTTCAGGGAGGACGTCAGCGCCTGGGTGCGCGACGCGCTTCCCGACATGTGGCGCACCTCACGTGCCGTCATGACCCCGGAGGAGGTGCAGAGCGCACAGCGGGAGTGGGACACAGCGCTGTACGAGGGCGGCTACGCCGGTCTCGCATGGCCGGCGGAGTACGGAGGCCGGGGCTTCGGCCCGATCGAGGAGCTCATCTACTACGAGGAGTCGTCGCGGGCCAACGCACCCGACGGCTTCGGCCGGATCGGCCGGGTACTCGCCGGGCCGACCATCATCGCCGCCGGCACCGACGCGCAGAAGGCGAAGTACCTTCCCCGGATCCTGGACGGCAGCGAGATCTGGTGCCAGGGCTTCTCGGAGCCGGGAGCTGGGTCGGACCTGGCATCGGTGAGCACGACCGCGAAGAAGGTCGACGGCGGGTACCTCGTGAACGGCCAGAAGATCTGGACGAGCTTCGCCCAGTACTCGAAGCGCTGTCTCATGCTCGTGAAGAGCTCATCGGAGCTGCCTCGGCACCACAACCTCAGCTTCCTGCTGCTCGACATGGAGCAGGACGGGGTGGACGTCCGGCCCATCCGCCAGATCAACGGCGAGGAGGAGTTCAGCGAGGTCTTCTTCACCGACGTGTTCGTCGCCGACGACGATCTGGTCGGCGAGGAGCACGAGGGCTGGCGGGTCGCCATGACGGTCCTCAGCAACGAGCGCGGCACGACCGAGGCGGCGACCCGCCTCGTCGAGGCGACCGCGCAGATCGACCTCCTCGGCCGCTGCTGTGCTGCCGGGTCGGACGATGCGGCGCGGCTCGACGACAGGCGCGAGCTGCTGCGGTGGCACATCCTGCGCTCGACGGAGGAGAAGGCAGCGGAGCTCGACTGGTTCGTGGCCGGCTCGATCCTCAAGGTGCAGTGGAGCGAGCTCATCCAGGACGCCACACGCCTGGGTCTGGACAGCGGGTGCGCCGAGCATCGCGGCTATTGGCGCCACCACTATCTGGCTTCGAAGGCCATGTCCATCTACTCCGGTACGAACGAGATCCAACGGAACATCATCACCGACCGGGTGCTGAGGGTAGCGAGGTAGAACATGTCCACACTCGTCGGAGAGGTCGGCGCGCTCGTCGCGGAGAACGTGAGCGAGGTGCTCGAGAGCACGGCCGGGTCCGAGCCAGGAGTCGACCGGTCCACCTGGCAGATCCTCGCAGAGGGAGGCTGGGGAACCATCTCAGCCGATCCCGAGAACGGCATGGAGCTGCGCGACGTGCTCGAGGTCGCCCGGATCAGCGGCCGCCATCCCTGCTCCACTCCGTTGATCACGACGCTGCTCGCCGGGCGTTGGTTCGAGGTCGACGATGACACCCTCGAGGACGGGGTCGCCGTGGCGTTCGCCCGAGGCGACCAGGTCGTCGCACCGTTCTGGACGGAGGGCCTCGTCGTTCTCGACGGCTCCGGATCACCCGTGGCGGTGGAGCCGAGCGCCATGGAGAGCTTCTCGTTGGTCGCCCCGGTGGCGGTCCTCCCCGCCTCGACGAGCGCTCTCGGCGGAGACCATCTGGCCGAGGCGAGAGCGGCGTTCGTCGCCGTCGCCGTCGGATGCGCCGACGCCGTCATCGCGCGGGCGATCGACTGGTCTCAGACCAGGGAGCAGTTCGGTCAGACCATCAAGGGCTTCCAAGCCGTGCGGCACCACCTCGCGAACGCGCACATCGCGCGTGAGCAGGCATGGACCGCGGCGATCGCCGCCGCCCACGATCCCGAGCGGTCGGGACGGTGGGCCCGTCAGGGCTTCTCGCTCGCGCGGGAGGCCATCGAGCTGGGCATCCAGGTGCACGGCGGTGTCGGATTCACGTGGGAGGTCGGACTGCAGCATTTCCTCGACGAGGTCGTGCAGCTCGACTCGATCCTGGGTGAGCGCCGGTGACCGAGCTGATCGTCGACCGCCCCGCGGCGGGCGTGCTCCGTCTGAGGCTCGACGGGATCGACACCCTGAATGCGCTCGACGACGCCGTCAAGGCGGCACTGGTCGATGCGCTCCGAGTGGCGAGTCTCGACAGAGACGCCCGAGTCCTCCTCCTCACCGGCACCGGCCGCTCGTTCTGCGCCGGCGGCGACGTGCGGGGGATGGGGACCAGGACCCCCTCCGAGACCAATGACGTCCTGACGTTCGGACGCCAGATCACGGAGGGCATCGCGGAGCTGCAGAAGCCTGTCGTGGCGGCCGTGAACGGCATCGCCTCGGGCGCGGGCTTCAACCTCGCCCTCGCCTCCGACATCGTCCTCGCCGCTCCCTCCGCATGGTTCCAGCAGTCGTTCGTAAGGATGGGCCTCATGCCGGACATGGGCGGCACCTATCTGCTAGGGCGTGCGATCGGACTCCACCGGGCGAAGGCGGCGCTGCTCACCGGCCATCGGTTCACGGCCGAGGAGGGGCGTGACCTCGGATTCGTGGCGGAGATCCTCCAGGGTGACTTCGACGCCGAGGCGGTCCGTTACTGCCAGGCCCTGGCACGGAAGGCCCCTCTGGCGCTGGGGCTGACGAAGCTGCTCGCCAATCGTGCCGTGGAGGGCTCGCTGAGCGATGCCCTCGACCGCGAGTCGCTCGCCCAGGGCGTGCTCGCGGCCACCGCTGATCACAAGGCGGCCGTCGAGACGTTCCTCAGCAAGGGCGACCTCGACGCCGTGCAGTTCAAAGGAGAATGACGTGACCGATCTCGTGACCACGAGCATCGAGGGCCGCATCGCCCATGTGGTGCTCAACCGGCCTGAGAAGCTCAACGCCCTGAACAACCCTCTGCTTGACGAGTTCTCCGCCGCTATCGCTGCGCTCGGCGCCGACGACTCGGTGTCGGTGATCGTCATCTCGGGAGAAGGTGGGAACTTCAGTGTAGGCTTCGACGTCGACCCGGGCAACGGGTACTCCGACGCTGCCGCGGGTCTCGGTCCGTACGCCGACTGGGCCTCGCTACGGCGCAACATCGAGCGCTGGCTCGCCGTCTGGGACACCCCTAAGCCCGTCATCACCGCGGTCGAGGGCTACTGCATGGGCGGCGCCACGATGCTCGCCGTCTGCACCGACATCACCGTGGTGAGTGAGACCGCTGTCCTGGGATGGCCCGCCATCCCGCTCGGTGGCGGACTGCTCAGCCCGACATCCGCCTGGCTGATCGGTCCGAAGAAGGCCAAGGAGCTCTCCTTCATCGCCGGGAGCAGGCTCAGTGGGGCCGAGGCCGCTGCGCTCGGGTGGGCCAATCACGCTGTGCCCGCGGGCTCCGTCCTCGCCAGGGCCGACGAGCTCGCCGCGAGCATCGCCAGGATGCCGCTCGATCTCCTGCGGATCAAGAAGCTGGCGCTGAATCGGTTCCTCGACCAGCAGGGCTTCCGCGAGTCGGTGCTGATGGGCGCCGAGTGGGATGCGATCGCGCACACCTCGCCGGCGACCCATGCGATGACGGACAAGGTGGAGCAGCTCGGGCTGAAGGGCGCCATCGCCTGGTTCAACGAGGGGGCAGGCAGGTGAACCGCGCGCTGCCGCTCTTCGACTGGGCCTTCTCGCAGGCGGACAAGCCGGCGATCGTCACCGACGACGGGTCCTACTCGTTCGGGCAGCTGCGCGACGCCATCGTGGCGGCCGCCGCTGCCCTCGCCGACCGCGTGGCGGTGGGCACCCGGGTGGGGCTGTTCATCGACAGCACGCCCAACTTCGTGATCCATCAGTACGCCGTCTTCTATCTCGGCGGGGTCGTGGTGCCGCTGAACCGCGCCATGCGCGAGAGCGAGGTGCTCGATGTCGTCGACTACCTCGGCATCCGGGTGCTCGTCAGCGACACCCCTCTCGATCTGGGCTCATCGGCCGCTTCGGGGTACGTCGTCAGTGGAGAGTTCTCCGTCGCGACTTCGACGACGGCCGCGCCGGAGATGGCCTCCCTGGACATCGACGATCCCGCGCTCATCCTCCAGACCTCCGGGTCCACCGGGCGGCCGAAGGGGGTGCAGCTCTCCATGCGCAACCTCGCGGTCAACTACGACGCGACCTACAGGTGGATCGGCGTCGGGCGACAGGACGTCATCCTCCTCACCCTGCCCATCTTCAACACCTACGCCCTCAACCAGGGCATCAACATGATGGCGATGACGGGTGCGACGATGCGTCTGCTGCGCCGCTTCTCGCCGGAGAACGTCAGACGGGCGCTCGACGACTCCAAGCCCACCTTCCTGCCCCTCGTCCCGACCATGCTGACCCGCCTCTACAAGGAGGGCGTGCGATACGACGAGCGGATCACCCTCGGCATCGGCGCGGCCGCGAGCCCTGCGCAGATCGCCAGCGATGCCTGGAACGTCTTCCCGAACGCCTTCCTGTTCTTCGGCTACGGACTCACCGAGGGCACCGCCATCGCCTCGCAGAACCGCGTCGGATGGAAGGACTCCAACAACGGAGACTTCTCCTCGGCCGGCTGCGTCGTGCCGGGCGTGAAGGTCGCACTCGCCCCATCCGACGAGCCGGACGGAAGGGGTGAGATCCTCATCTCGGGTGAGGCGGTGTTCTCCTCCTACGTAGGCACGGACGAGCCGCGCCCGGTCGTCGACGGCTGGTTGCATACGGGCGACGTCGGCGTGTTCACCGGAGATCGACTGAGCATCGTCGATCGCAAGCGCGAGCTCATCATCCGCGGCGGGCAGAACATCTACCCCGGTGAGGTCGAGCGGCTGATCTCCGCGCACGAGGCGGTGCTCGAGGCCGCCGTCGTCGGCGCCGCCGACGGTGATCTCGGCGAGGTACCCGTCGCCTTCGTCGTGCTTCGCAACGGGGTCTCGACGGACGGCGGCGAGCTCCTCGAGTGGCTGCGTCCGCGTGCCGCGGCGTTCAAGCTGCCTGTGGCGGTGCACGTGCTGGAGAGCATGCCGAAGACTCCCACGGGGAAGATCCGGAAGCTCGACCTCAAGGAGATGCTCGCGTCGAGGGTGGTGTCCTGAGTGGTGGTCCTGAACGGGCTCGACGCGGTGGAACGAGCCGTCGGCTGTGAGCTCGGTGTCGGATCCTGGCACACGATCGAGCAGGAGGCCGTGGACGCGTTCGCCGAGGTGACCGGAGATCATCAGTGGATCCACGTCGACATCGCCCGAGCGGCCGGCGGACCGTTCGGCGGCACGATCGCCCATGGCTACTACACGCTCTCTCTGCTCCCCGCGCTCCTCGCCGATGCATACGACCTCCAGGGCTTCGCGATGAAGGTCAACTACGGACTGGATCGGGTGCGGTTCCCCTCGCCCGTGCGGGTCGGGACGAGCGTGCGGGCACGGGCGACGCTCGCCTCCTTCGAGACGAACGCGCGTGGGGCACGGATCGTCATCAGGACGACCGTGGAGATCCGATCGAACGAGACACCCGGATGCGTCGCGGACACCGTGACGCTCCTGGTGGCGTGACAGGGAAGCGGTGACGAGGATGGGACTGCTCGACGACAGGGTCGCAGTGATCACAGGGGCGGCTCAGGGACTCGGGTTCGCGATCGCGCAGGCGTTCGTCGACGCCGGTGCTCGTGTCGTGCTCGGGGACCTGGACGGCGGCCGCGCCGAGGAGGCCGCAGCTCGGCTCGGCCAAGACGACCATGCGCGCGGGGTCGCCTGTGACGTGACGGTGGAGGACGACGTCGATCGGCTGCTCGCCGCCGCCCGCTCCGCCTACGGGCAGGTCGACGTCATGGTGAACAACGCGGGTGTGACCCGTGACATGACCATGCGGAAGATGTCGCTCGACGACTTCGGCTTCGTCATCGACGTCCATCTGCGCGGAACCTGGCTGGGCACGCGGGCTGCAGCATCGATGATGCGCGAGCAGGGGACCGGGGGGTCGATCATCAACATGTCCTCAATCTCGGGGAAGGTCGGTAACCCTGGCCAAACGAACTACAGCGCCGCCAAGGCCGGCATCGTAGGTCTGACGAAGGCGGCGGCGAAGGAGGTCGGTTTCGCCGGAATCCGGGTGAACGCGCTGCAGCCCGGCATCATCGAAACCGCGATGACTCAGAAGCTCAGCGAGGAGGTCCGCGCCTCCCGGCTCGCCGACGTTCCGCTGGGCCGCTTCGGCGAGCCCGCTGAGGTGGCGCAGGTCGCGCTCTTCCTCGCCAGCGACATGTCCAGCTATCTCACCGGCGTGACCATCGAGATCGCCGGAGGGCGGAACATCTGATGACGACGAGTGCAGGGCCGGTCGCCCTCTACGACCTGGTCTCGGTCACCCGTGAGACCTCCAGGGAGAGCGAGACCTTCTCCGGCCAGCCCGTCGGCGGCCCGTACGGCCGCATCTTCGGGGGCCAGCTGATCGGACAGGCCACCTCGGCAGCTTCGGGGACCGTGAACCATGATCGGGTCGCGCATTCGCTGCATGCGTACTTCCCGCGGGCCGGTCGATCCGACCTACCCGTCGAGTACGAGGTCGAACGCGTTCGCGACGGCGGGTTCTTCTCGGTTCGGTCGGTCACGGCCCGCCAGGGTGACCGGGTGCTGCTGCGTGCCGCGCTCTCCTTCCAGCGGCCGCGGGAGGGCCTCGAGCACCAGTCCGAGCATCCGGTCGGTTACCCCGATCCCGACGAGGTCGCGGGCGAGGATGTCGACGAGGCGCTCGCTTCGGACGGGACGCGGCCCGAGCACCGTCGCTTCGTGGAGCTCCGCCGCATACCGAGAACCCTCGATCCGGGGGCCTCGACGACCGCTCAGGCGGTCTGGATGCGGGCGGCTCGTCGCGGCGGGGACCGCAGCGCGGCCGTCGGCAGGGCCGCCATGGCGATGGCGACCGACTACACCGTGCTGGAGACCGTGCTGAAGTCGCATGGGTTGAGCTTCCGCACACCCGGGCTGTCGATCGCCAGCCTCGATCACTCCCTCTGGTGGCACGCCGAGGGAGACCTCGACGACTGGTTGCTCTACGTGCAGGAGAGTCCGTGGTCGGGCGGCGAACGAGGACTCGTCTCCGGCCGGATCTACAGCCGGGACGGGCGCCTGCTCGCCTCGATCATGCAGGAGGGTCTCCTGCGGCTGGCCGCAACGCATGAGGAGGTCGGATGAGCTGCGTCTCCGTCGAGAGGATGGAGAGGATCCTCGTGATCTCTCTCGACCGCCCCGCCGCGCTCAACGCGGTCGATTCCCGGATGACGGATGAGCTCGGAGCCGCAATCGACCTGTTGGAGAGGTCTGACGATCTGCTGGTCGGAGTGCTGACCGGGACCGGAAGAGCGTTCTGCGTCGGTGCCGACATGAAGGCCGTCGCAAGTGGCTCGCCCTTCGACGCGCTGAGGCATCCGGAATGGGGCTTTGCGGGCATGGCGACACGTCGGCTGGACAAGCCGCTCGTCGCTGCTGTGAACGGTGCGGCGATCGGTGGCGGACTGGAGATCGCCCTGTGCTGCGATGTGATCGTCGCTGCAGACGATGCCCTGCTCGGATTGCCCGAGGTGCGCCACGGTGTCTTCGCCGCCGGTGGCGGAGTGCAGCGGCTGGCGCGCCGGGTTCCGCTCAGCACGGCCCTGGAGCTGATGCTTACCGGGAGGCTGATCCCAGCATCCGAGGCCATGCATCTCGGTCTGGTCAATCGGGTCGCGCCTCGGGATGATGTTCTCGCCGAGGCCGTCGGCATCGCGTCCGAGATCGCCGCGAACGCTTCTCTGGCCGTGCGCGCCTCGAAGCGCCTCGCTTGGGAGGGCGGAGACATCACCGACTCGGAAGTCAAGCGGCGCACGGATCAAATCGCGCGCGACGTGTTCGCTTCCCGGGACGCCGCTGAGGGGATGGCCGCGTTCGCGGATGGCCGTTCGCCGACGTTCACCGGCGACTGAGCTGTTCCACACCCGTACACAGGAGAGATGACATGACCGCCAGTTACGTCTACGACGCAGTGCGCACGCCGTTCGGTCGGTTCGGCAAGGCCTATGCCGGCACCAGGCCCGATGACCTGGCCGCACACACGATCGGAGAGCTCCTCCGACACAATCCCGAGCTCGACCCGGAGCGTGTCGACGACGTCATACTCGGCGCCGCGAACCAGTCGGGCGAGGACAACCGGGACGTCGCTCGCATGGCCTCGCTACTTGCGGGGTTGCCGACTTCGGTCGCCGGCGTGACGGTGAACCGGCTTTGCGGTTCGAGCGTCGAAGCGGTGATCCAGGCCAGCAGGGCGATCGAGACGCAGGACGCCTCGATCATCGTCGCAGGCGGGGTCGAGTCGATGACCCGGGCGCCTTGGGTGGTCGCCAAACCGGATCGCGGCTTCCCTGCCGGGAACACCACGATGCAGTCGACCACGCTCGGCTGGCGCTTCACGAACCCCCGGATGTCCAAACAGTGGACGATCTCGAACGGCGAGTCGGCGGAGATCCTCGCTGAACGTTACGAAATCAGTCGGGAGCAGCAGGACGCCTTCGCGGTGCTCAGCCACCGACGGGCGGCCGCGGCCTGGGATGCGGGCATCTACGACGAGGAGACCACGCAGATGCCGGGCATCGGACTCACGAGAGACGAGGGCATCCGGCCCGACGCCTCGCTCGAGACGCTCGCCACCCTGGCACCCGCGTTCCGCCCCGACGGAACCGTCACGGCGGGGAACGCGTCACCACTCACCGACGGCTCGTCGATGGTCCTGGTCGGGGCCGAGGGAGCGCTAGGAGAGACGGAACCATTGGCGCGAATCGCAGGAAGAGCCGCATCCGGTGTGGACCCGGACGTCTTCGGCATAGGTCCCGTAGAGGCGGCTAACCGGGCGCTCGCCAGGGCCGGACGCACGTGGGCTGACGTGGACTTCGTGGAGCTGAACGAGGCCTTCGCCTCGCAGTCGCTCGCCTGCCTCAAGCTCTGGCCAGAGCTCGACCCCGAGATCGTGAACGTCCACGGCGGTGCCATCGCGCTCGGCCATCCCCTTGGCGCATCCGGCGGGCGCATCATCGGACATGTCGCGCACGAGCTGAGGCGCCGCGGCGGTGGCGTCGGCGTGGCCGCCATTTGCATCGGCGTGGGTCAGGGACTGGCCGTGGTGCTTGAACGCTGAAGCATCACTCACAACCTTCACGGCTCACGTGAGGGACATCCTTGAGGGCAACTTCTCCACCGAGTGAACGTACGGGTAGCTCCCATGTGTTGCCCCGGCGGATCCGTGACCGGCGAATTCCCTGTGTTTAGGAGCTGATTGTGAGAGCCGTCGATGGCATGGTGACCCAGAACCTGTCAGCGGTGGTCGTGGCTGTCGTCTTCGTGACCGTCGTCAAGGAGCATGCCGACTGAAGTGGCGCAGGCGTCACCTTTTCAGGCTTCGATGCCTTCTCAGATGGCGAACACGACGATGAAGAGTGCGGCGATGGGATCTGCCGCGTTCCAATGTGCCGCTGAAGCGGGGTCGTCTGCGATCGCTCTTGACATAATTGCGGTTACCGGCGATGTCGCACAATCCCCATGTCAGCGAGGCGCCCCGATGAGACTAATCTCGGCGACAGCTATTTGAGCGTCTCCGGTGTGCTCGGCGGGAGAGCGTGCCCCGGAGCAGAACGGTGTGCGTGTCTGGCTTCTTGGGTGGGTTCTCGATCATCCGTGCGAGAGGCGATGTCCCGAGGAGCATGAGATGAGACCGAGGGTCAGGGTGAATTGCGAGACGAGGCCGGCGATCGTTGCTGCTGTGGCGTAGCTGTTGCCGTCGTTTGACGTGATCGCGAACGCGATCGGCGCGGCGACGAAAGCGGCCACGATCCCGAGAACGGTCAGGGTGAGACCGCTGATAAAGCTGGCGCGAGCGGACAGGGCTGGCGGCATGGTTTCCTTCATTCGTCCCGCACCAGCTGACCACATCTATGGGGCCACGCCACCGGGCAGCAGACGGGCTCGTTCTCGTCGGGTGTCCCGCGCCATGCCCAGCTGCCTGCACGCTGCTGCTGTCTTGTCAATCTGCTGGTGTGTGTGGCTTGGCCCTGGTTGGTGGTGGGATCGCACGTTGGTTGAGAGCAAGTCTGGAGGAGATGTATGCCGGTGTTACTGCGGGTGGATGGAGAACGTTATCTCGTGGATGGAGACGTTGATCTTGATCGGTTGCGGACTGAGCTCGTCGCTGCGGTCCGTGCGGGGGGTGACCTCGTGCATGTTCTCCATTCGCGGGGGAGTGCTGATGTGATGATTACGTCGTCCCGGCGGGTTGAACTTGCCTATATCCCGTCTCAGGCGGCGATGTATCCGACACCGGGTGAGCCCGACGTTGCTTTCGTTGACTGGGAGGATCTGTAGCTGCGGAACTGGCGTAGGTTCGTCTTCCTGATGGGGCGCGGCATGTGGTCGCGGCGGGAGGGTTGCGATGATCACTCGTGTGTGGTTCGGGGAGATCCTTACAGAGGACGCGGCCGCGTATCGGGAGTGCGCGGACAGTGTGCGGGTTCCTCGGACTCGGGCCGCGGTGGGCAATTTTGGCGTGTGGGTGATGTTGCGCGATGTGGATGCCGGTTACACGCAGGTGATGATCCTCTCGTACTGGGCCTCGCTCGCGGACGTGGAGCTGTGGGCCGGTTACGACATCGAGAAGCCGCGCCTGTTCCCTGAGGAGGATCACTTTTTCATCGCCGGCGACTCCGCCGCAAAGCACTTCACCTTCGCTGCAGGCGCCCCAGCCGTGGATCCCACGGCGGCTGACCGTGGCGACAGATGATCGTGCCGCCGGATCGGATTCCGGCGTCGCTATGACGCGATGGCGAAGAGTCCTGCGATGCCGATGAGGTACACCGCGGCGACGGTGAGGGAGTCGATGCCCATGCCGGCCACGCGTCGCCGGGAGCGGAAGATGAGGCCTACCGCGTAGATGAGGGTGAGGAGTGCGGCGAGGGCGGTGAGGTAGATGTCGGCGCTGTTGGCTGAGGGGAGGACTGCTTGGCCGGAGATGACGGTGGCGATGAGGAACAGTACGGGTAGGAAGGCGTTGCCGCCGAAGATGTCGCTGATGGCGAGGTTGTCGTCGCCCTGTCGGATGGCCTGCAGGCCGGTGGAGATCTCGGGGATGGATGTCGCCAGCGCCAGCACGGTGGCTCCGAACAGCACCCCGGACAGCCCGATCTGCCCCGCGGCGGCGTCGCCGGCGCGTTCAAGGACGACGCCCGCGCCGAGGGTCGCGACAGCCGAGATGGCGAAGACGAGCACCACCTTCCAGGTCGCGCGCTCCTTGTGGGGCGATTGCGGTCGACGTGATCGGTGCCCGGATGCGTGGGGGGAGGCGTCGGGGGCGTGGCCCTGATCCTTCCAGGGCAGGTGCTTGCCGGCACGGCGCACCAGGATCAGCCCGATCACCCAGAGAGCCGCGATGAGGACTACGTCGGGTGTGAGGCGGAGGAAGACCAGGCTGCTCGGGAGTTGGCTGCCGGCTATGACGACGGTGAGTACCGCGACGACGGTGAGGGCTTCGAGGACGAGCACGAGGGATGCGGCTCGGTAGGTCAGCGGGCTGACGTCCTTGCCGCGCTTGCCGAACGCGTCGAGGATGACGATGACGACCGTCTGGAGGGCGATGCCGCCCAGGATGTTGCCGACCGCGACCTCGAGGTTGCCGGAGATCGCGGCGCTGACGGTGATCGCGATCTCCGGCAGGTTGGTCGCCACGGCCAGGACGATCAGTCCACCGAGCGCGCTGCCGAGATGGAACCGGTCATCGAGGACATCCGTGGTCTTCGACAGCTGGATCCCGGCGACCCACACCACCGCCGCGGCCGCGATGAAGATCACCACGAGTAGCCACAGCGGCAGCGAGTCCATCTGCCCAGTAGACCCCTCCGCCCTCACCGCGGGTAGCGTCACGCCGTTGTAGCGAACGCGTACAGCCTCGGGGGTCTGGTCGCGTCTCCGGCCTGGCGAGGGCTGGGGGCGTGGTGTTCGGTGGAGTGATGGTGGTCGCGTTCGGTGTCGTGTTGCTGGTGGCGATCTTGATCTCGGGTTTCGCGCATCGGACGGTGCTGTCCACCGCTGTCCTGTTCCTGGTCGCCGGGTTCGTTCTCGGGGAGGGGATGCTCGGAGTCGTCTCTCTCCAGGCGGGGGACGAGCAGGTGAGTGCGATCGCCGAGGTGGCGCTGTTCGTCGTCCTGTTCACCGATGGGCAGCGCATCGGTGTCCGGGACCTGGCGCGAGCCTGGCGGCTCCCCGGGCGGGCGCTTCTTCTCGGGATGCCGCTGACGTTCCTGATCAGTGCCGTCCTCGGGGTGCTGCTCCTGGGGCTGCCGTGGGTGGAGGCGTTCCTCGTCGCCGCGGTGCTGGCGCCGACGGATCCGGTGTTCGCGTCCGCGATCGTGGGACGTAAGGAGATCCCCGATCGGGTGCGGGGGCTGCTGAATGTGGAGTCGGGTCTGAATGACGGGCTCGCGCTCCCGATCGTCTTGATCCTCGTCGCTGCGATCGGGGGGCCGGAGATCGAGTACGGCACCCTCGCGCTGGAGCTGCTCGGGGGAGTGGCGATAGGGGTCGTGGTGCCGCTGGTCATCGCTCTGCTGCTGCGGCTGCGGTTCCTGTCGGCTACCCCGTTGTATTCCTCGCTCAGTCCCGTGGCTGCTGCGCTGATCATCTACGGCGTGTGCAACGCGACTGGCGCCAACTTGTTCCTGGCGGCGTTCGCGGCGGGCATCACGATCGCGTCGGTCGCTCCGGAGATCCGGGATGCGTTCGCCGAGTACGGCGAGTTCATCGCCGAGCTGGTGAAGCTGCTGGCCATCTTCGTGTTCGGCGCCCTCATCTCACCCTCCGTGCTGACCGACGTGCCGATCCTCGGCTACGTGTTCGCGATCCTGCTGCTCGTCCTGGCCCGTCCTGTCGCGGTGGAGGCGGCGCTGATAGGGAGCGGGTTGAGCTGGCAGGAACGCGCTACCGCGGCATGGTTCGGGCCTAAGGGGTTCGCGTCGGTGCTGTACGGGCTGCTGGTCCTGGCCAGCGGACATCCGGATGCCGAGCATCTGTTCCATCTGATCGTCGTCGCGATCTCGCTGTCGATCATCGCGCACTCCTCCACTGACGTCCCGATCGCCGCCTACTTCGCACGCCACGAAAGTAGCGGCCGGTCAATGGAGGAGGTGCCTGGCGAGCCGCCTCCCGACGTTGCCCAGAAGGACGGGACGCCACCATGACCAGCTTCGGGTGATGGTCAATGTTCTCGTGAACGATGAAGCCGTCCGATGTACTCTACGAATTGTTGTCGGACAGCAAGTTGTTGGAGGTTCGCGATGGCACGTCATGAGGTCAACGAGCACACGACCGAGTCCACGCTGATCGCTTCACGGGCCCTGCTGGGGATCGTGGCACGCAGCATGGTCTCCGCCCTGCAGGAAGTCACGCTTCCCCAGTTCCGGGCCCTGGTCATCCTCTCCTCTGCTGGCCCGCTGCGGATGGGCGCGATCGCGGAACGGATGGGCACTCACCCCTCGACGCTGTCACGCACCGTGGACCGGCTCGTGCACGGCGGCTGGGTCGAACGCGTCATCAACGAGGACAGCCGGCGGGAGACGCTGATCCTGCTGAGCCCGAAAGGCCGCCAGCTGGTCGATGACGTTTCCGAGCAGCGCCGGGCGCAGCTGCGGGAGATCCTGGCTGAACTGTCCCCGGAGGCGCAGGACAAGCTCGCTGACGCCTTCGACATATTCGCCTCCGCGGCGGGCGAGCCCAACAGCAAGGACCTCCTCATCCTCGGCATCGGCTGACACCAGCAACCGTTCCGCCGTCTTCTCGGCCGGGTCGACTGGCGGAATCGATGCGATCACACAACACTTGTCTTACGGCAAGGTTTGGGAGAGGTGGTTGCGGGGATGGTCGAGGAGATTCTGGTGCAGTCGCAGCTGGAGGTGCAGCGGGCGATGACGGCGCTGGTGGCCGGGAACATCGACGCTCGAGCGGACGAGGCGCGGTGGGAGAACGAATTAGCCGAGCTGGTCTACGCCTCTGAGGAAGCGTGGGAGAGATGTAACGCGTTCCTGTTCGGATACACCCTGGCCCGGCACATCGCGGTGCTCGGCCCGGTCACCGCAGTGACCGGTGACGCCTCGGAGGCGGCCTTCACCTCTGAGTTCGTCGCGTGCGCGGGGTCGGGCCGTGGTGGCGACGCGATCGCCCGCTGGCTGAGCTTCCCGGTAGCGAACCCGCGAGCGACCGCGAAGACCCGTCAAGTCGCGGCAGTGACGGTGCTGCTGCATGAGCTGCGTGCCAAGGCGGCCGCCGCCTCGGTGCCGGTGGACTGGAGCGCCCGTCCCGGGCCTTTCGCCGACGGGGTGTGGTTCGAGTTCACCTCCGACACTCCAGGAGTTGTCCCGGCCGAGTTCGACGCAGCCGCCTTCGTCTGATGACACCCCCACCTGCCGTGGCGGTGTTCCCGGCATGGTTCACAGTCGCGGCGATCGTGTCGTTGACGGTCGCCGCGCTGTGTGCCGTGTTCGTGACGGTAGATGTGACGCTGCGGCCGCAGAGGATGTCGGTGATGAACGTCGTCTGGCCTGTGACGATGCTGTTCGGGGGACTGCTCTGGCTGGGCCTGTACCTCCTCCGCGGCCGCACCCCGCGCACAGGCGCGTCGCAACCGGACGGCGATGGCAGTATGGCCGGAGCGGTCGCCGTGGGCGCGAGTCACTGCGGGGCGGGATGCGCGATCGGGGATGTCATCGCGGAGTTCTCCCTCGCTCTCGTTCCGGGCCTTGCGGCCGTGTTCGGAGCGGGGACGTTGTTCCAGGATGAGATGTATGCGGCGTGGATCGCCGACTTCATCTTCGCGTTCGGTCTGGGAATCGTGTTCCAGTACTTCGCGATCGCTCCGATGCGGAATCTCCCCGTCCGGCGGGGCTTGTGGGAGGCGTTGAAAGCGGACGCCCTCTCGATCACCGCCTGGCAGGTGGGCATGTATGGGGTGATGGCGCTAGCGCAGCTCGCGATCCTGCCCGCCCTGTTTGGCACGCGCGCCGCGGTGCTGTCGCCGGAATTCTGGTTCGTCATGCAGATCGCGATGCTCGCGGGATTCGCGACCAGCTACCCGGTCAACTGGTGGCTCATCCGGGCAGGCATCAAGGAGCGCATGTGACAGCCAACGAGCGTCCGGTACCTCCGCCGCAGGCCGTCGGGAAGGGGCCGATCCGGCGGCCTGTTCTGGCCGCCACCGTGCTGACGGTGCTGACCGTTGCCGCGGTGCTGCTCGGGTCGTTGGCGTGGGGGATCGTGCAGCAGCGACTGGACACAGCATGGAGTGCCCTCACCCTCACCCCGAGCCCGAGCATCCCCAGCAGCGACGGGTGACCCGCCCAGTCGTTGACCGTCGGCGCTAGGCTCACGTCGTGACCGGCGCCGCGAGTTTCCGCCGTCCCTGTCGTGAGGTCGTCTGGCTGGTGCTTCTGCGCGCGACGGCGGTGACTGTGGCTGCGATCTCGTTGGTGTCGCGTGCGGACTGCGCGTTCGTGTACGGGACCTGCTCGATCAGGAACCTGCTCGGCTACTTCACGATCGACAGCGCCATCCTGTTCTGCTTGGTCACCGCCGCATCGTTGATCTGGGTGCTGGTGGGTGCGAGGGAGCCGGTGTGGCTGCTGGGTGCTCGAGTGATCGTTGGCAGCTACGTCATCCTGTCGGGAGGTGTGTTCGCGATGCTGATGAGCGCGGCCGGCTACACCGGCGCCGAGTTCCTGGTCCCGATGTCTTCCCGGGTCTTGCACTTCATCCTGCCCGGATTCGTGCTCCTGGACCTGCTCACCGCAGAGACCAGTACTCGCCTGCCGCGCGCTCTCCCGCTGATCTCCTGGGTGTTCCCACTCGGCTGGGAAGTAGTCACTTTGATCCGAGGGAACGCGACGGACTGGTACCCCTACTTCTTCGTCAGTCCCGAAGCCGCGGGCGGCCCGGCCGCGATCGCCGCCTACTCCGCGGGCCTGGCACTGCTGATCGCCGGAGTCGTGGTCGCGGTAGAACGTCTGCGAGCAGCAGCCGTCAGGACGGTAGCCGGTTCCCGGCGGTCGTGTCGAACAGGTGCAGGTGCGCAGGGTCGGGCCGCACCGTGACGGTGTCGCCAGCGGCGGGGTGATCTCGCCCGTCCACTCGGGCGACGATGTCGACCCGGCTGCCGCTGGCGTCGCTGTGCCCGTACAGGTACCCGTCTGCGCCGAGCTCCTCGACCAGGTCGACGATGATCGGCATGCCCTCACCGGCGGGGGCGCCGATGACGAGATCCTCGGGCCGGATGCCGACCGTGACCGCGTTGCTGGTCGAGGTGGAAAACGCCTCCCGCGATACCGGGATGATCGCGGTCCCGAACTCCACTCCGGTGCCGGCGAGGATTGCGGGCAGCAGGTTCATGGCGGGGGAGCCGATGAAGCCGGCGACGAAGACGTTGTTCGGCTTCTCGTACAGGTCGCGCGGGGTGCCGACCTGCTGGAGCAGGCCGTCCTTCAGTACGGCGATGCGGTCGCCCATGGTGAGCGCCTCGGTCTGGTCGTGGGTGACGTAGACCGTGGTGACGCCCAGGCGGCGCTGGAGCGACGCGATCTGGGTGCGGGTCTGCACACGGAGCTTGGCGTCGAGGTTCGACAGCGGCTCGTCCATGAGGAACACCTGCGGCTGACGCACGATCGCGCGACCCATGGCCACGCGCTGACGCTGACCACCGGAGAGCGCCTTCGGCTTGCGGCTGAGGTAGGGCTCGAGGTCGAGCAGCTTGGCCGCCTCGAGGACGCGGGTGGCTCGCTCGTCCTTGCCGACGCCGGCGATCTTGAGCGCGAAGCCCATGTTCTCGGCCACGGTCATGTGGGGGTACAGGGCGTAGTTCTGGAAGACCATCGCGATGTCGCGATCCTTCGGGGGGATGTCGGTGACGTCGCGGTCGCCGATCAGGATGCGGCCCTCGTTGACCTCTTCGAGGCCGGCGAGCATGCGCAGCGAGGTCGACTTCCCGCAGCCCGAGGGGCCGACGAGGACGAGGAACTCGCCGTCGGCGATCTCCAGGTCGAGCTTGTCGACCGAGGCGCGAGTCGATCCCGGGTAGGTCCGGGAGGCGTGGTCATAGGTCACAGAGGACATCGATGCTCCTTCACCGGCAGGTACGTGCCGGACGATCCGTCGTGAACAAGCCGCAGAAATGTGCTGCACTGCAACTCTTGCCTGCTAGCACATCACAGATCCTGGTGGAGCGGAACCCCGCCGTCAGGGCTGCGGGGTGGGTTCGGGTTCGGGGAGGGCGTTCCAGGCGTCCTGCCAGAGCAGTTCGTCCTCGATCGCGGCGCATCCTTTTCGTGTGGCGGCGGCGAGGGCGGAGTGGACGACGGGGGAGAGGTCGCCGGCGCGGGACAGGCCGGGGTCGTAGGCGTTGATCGTGATGATCGCGCTGCGGGATTCGGCGAGGATGCGGGCGGCGCGGAGGGCGAGCACCCACCGGATGACGAGGTAGGCGACGAGGGTTGCGGCCAGTCCCGCGAACGTTCCGGTCGCGGGGCCGAGGGGAGAGAGCTCGGAGACGAGGATCGCGGCGAAGGGGAGTGCGGGCAAGGTCAGGGCGGGGCCTAGTTCGTAGCTCCACAGGTAGTACAGGCTCGCTACCCGGGCGGCGGCGGGTGTGGTGCCGGGTGGGAAGAGGGTGATGATGCGGCGGCCGTGGAGGGCGAGGAGTGCGCGGGGGCGGGCGTAGACGATGCCCCAGACACTGTGGTGGGTCTCGATCGCATACAAGGGCGTGTCCCTGGCTGGGTGCTATTGGTAGCTGATGAGGTCGGGGGTGGGGGTGACCTGCATGGTCTGCTCGGGGGTGAGCATGGGGGAGTCCTCGTCGATGAAGTTCTTCCACCCCACGCCGACACCGGCGGGTGGTTCGGCGAGGAGCGCATCCCAGGTGGCCATCTTGTCGGGCTGGCTGCCCTGACCGTCGACGTGGACGACGGTCTCGATCTCGGGATGGCTGGTGTCGATCGCGGCGCGGTCGGTGATCATGGAGATCCGGAACTCGTGCAGCACCAGCATCTTCGGCGGCAGCCCCTGGTCGTGGACGAGGCGGGCCAGCCAGTCGGAGACGGCGTTGACCTCGGCGGCGTCCACGGAGCCGATCTGCTCCAGGGGGATCTCGTCCGGGCCGAGCCGCCACTCGGGATCCAGAGCCAGCCCCACGTTGGGGCGGGAGAGCAGGTCGGCGTACGCGGTGGCTTGGCTGAGGAAGTCGCTGCGGCCCGGCTGCAGGTCCAGGAGCACCATCATCCCCGCCGCCGCGGCGGCGTCGATGTAGGGGGCGATGGTGTCCGGGTCGAGCTCGTTGGAGTAGTTCCCGTCGCCGCCCGCGGATCCGGCGGCGACGGTGGTGATGATCTCCAGCACCGGCACGACAGGCCGGTCGGAAAGCGGCGCGTATTGGGCGGCGAGGTCGGAGGCGCGGGCGATGGTGCCGGCGACGTCCTGCTCGCCGAGGATGCCGAGCACGGGGGTGTCGGGGGCGCCGTAGATCGCGACGAAGCGGTGCTCGCCGAGGAGCCGCTGACCGCCGCCGGGGAGCTGATAGCCGGTCCGCGCGGCCGTGATCGACCAGGCAGGGTCGGGCTGGTCGGCGTAGCTGCTGCCGAGGAGGATCACGGATGCGTCGGGCTGCTCCTGCAGTGTCGTGATCATCTCGGGCGAGGCGAGGAGGTCACCGGGCGTGGGCTGGAGGGTGAGGGTGGCGCCGGCGGCTCGCGCGGTGGCCGCCGCGGCGAGATCGGCGGCGGGGCTGTCGAGGATGACGGACACCGAGGTCAGTGCCACGGCCGGATGCGGCAGGGTCACGTCCCTGCCGGCGGCGATGTCGGTCACGGGGGTCAGCGTGTTCAGGGAGGAGATGCTCACGTCCCCGATCAGCGCGACCTGCGGGATCCCGGTGAGCGAGGCGATGTCCTCGACCGAGTCGGCACGGTACCAGGTGGCCACGCCAGCGTCCGCGGCGGGCAGGCCGACGGCGATGACCTGGCTGGCGCCGAGTCGGGTCAGCTCCGATACGATCGCCGGATCCGCGGTCGATGTCGGCGCGGGCGAACCGCTGGTCGACGCCTGGTCGGAGAGCAGCAGGGGGATACCGGCGAGGATGGCGGTCCGGGCCGCCTTCTGCACGGCCGCGACGTTCTCGCTGGGGGCGACGACGACGGCGTCGGAGTGCTCGAACAACTGCTGACTCATCTGGATGGACCGCGTCGCGGCGGTGTCCGCCGCGACGACGGTCGTCATCTGGGCGGGGGCAGAGGTCTCCACCAGGCCCGGCGCGGCAGCGGACTGCTCAGCGGTGCAGCCCGTCATCATCGCCCCAGCCACGGCGGCTGCGACGACTGCAGCCAGCAGGCGCGCCCGTGCTCCTCGTCGTGGGTGCGGGGTGGTGGAGGTGGTCACAGCGGGTCCAGTCGTTCGGGTGTGCACCACCCTACGCAGATTCGTGTGCAGGACAGCAATAATTGTGGGGTGTACGCGACGAGACCGAGGACGAGCGCCCGTCTGCGCCCCGGTGAGACCGTGGTCGGTGTCCTTGTGCGCAGCTATCCTGCACAGCTGTCGATCCTGGTGTTCCTCGCCGTCGCGGTCCTGTTCACCGGGCTGCTCTCGCTCCCGGTGGCCGCGCGAACTGGCGTGAGCACCCACGTGTCGGATGCGGCGTTCACGGCCGTGTCGGCGTTGACGGTGACGGGCCTGGCGAGCGTGAACACAGCGGAGCACTGGTCGTTCCTGGGCCAGGTGTTCATCCTCGCCGCCATCCAGATCGGCGGACTGGGCATCATCACCATCGCGATCCTCCTCACCCGCGCCGTCACCCGCTCCCTGGGGGTGCGCGGCAAGCTGTTCGCCAGACAGGGCGGCGTCGGAACCGACAACCTCGGCGACGTCCGCAAGCTCCTCGCCGTCGTGGTCTCGACGTCGCTGCTGCTGGAGGCCGCCCTGGCCGTCATCCTGGTCCCGGCCTTCATCGCCACCGAACGCTCGGTCCCCGACGGCATCTGGCATGGGGTGTTCTACGCGGTGTCGTCATTCAACAATGCCGGGTTCACCACCCACGCGGACGGGATGGCCGGGTTCGACGGGAACCTGTTCATCGTCCTCCCGGTCATGGTGGGAGTGTTCGTCGGCAGCTTCGGGTTCCCCGTGTTCACGGTGCTCCTGGTAGCGAAGTGGCACCCCAAGCACTGGAACCTGCACACCAAGCTCACCCTGCTGACCACCACCATCCTGTTCCTCGCCGGCGCTGTCGCGTGGGGCGCCCTCGAATGGAGTAACACCGCCACCATCGGTGACATGCCGGTGGGGGAGAGGATCCTGAACTCGGCGTTCGCGTCGATCATGACCCGGTCGGGTGGCTTCAGCCTGGTCGACACGGCCGACACCACCTCGGCGACACAACTGATCACCGACGCGCTCATGTTCGTCGGCGGCGGATCGGCCTCCACCGCGGGCGGCATCAAGGTCACCACCCTCGCGGTGATGTTCCTCGCGATCCTGGCCGAGGCCCGCGGAGACAAGAAGATCCTGATCTTCGGCCGCTCCCTCCCGGACGGCGCGATCCGTGTCGCGATCAGCGTCACCTTCCTGGGCGCCACGCTGGTGCTGGCAGCCTCGATCCTCCTCCTGCTGGTCAGCGACGCTCCACTGAACGACGTCGTGTTCGAGGTGATCTCCGCGTTCGCGACCTGCGGACTCAGCATCGGCCTCAGCGAGCAGCTCCCTCCGGCGGGAAAGATCATCCTCGCCGTCGTGATGCTGATGGGCCGCATCGGCCCCATCGGTCTGGCGTCGGCGCTGGCGATCCGGCGCCGGAACCTGCTCTACAGCTATCCGACAGAACGGCCCATCCTGGGATGACAGCACGCCGGACGATCCCCGAGGAGGACCTGTGATGCGAAGCCGGACCGGGGTGTTCCTGCTGAATCTGCTGCGCCGGGTGTGGGCTCGCGCAGCACTGTTCACGCTCATCCGCGGTCGGGTTCGCCCTCGCCGCGGGCGTGATCGGAGCCGTGATCCCGTTCCGGCTCGTCATCGACCTCGGCCAGGACTCGGTCGGATCGATCCTGCAGATCATCGCCAGCAGCATGCTGGCCGTCACCACCTTCTCGCTGACCACCATGGTCACCGCCTACTCCTCGGCCACCACCACGGCGACACCCCGAGCCACGCAGCTGCTGGTGCAGGACCGCACCTCGCAGAACGCCCTGTCGACGTTCGTGGGTGCGTTCACCTTCTCCCTGGTCGGGATCATCGCCCTCTCCACCGCCTACTACAGCGATCAGGGCCGCACGATCCTGTTCTTCGGCACCCTCGTCGTGATCGCCGTGATCGTGGTCACGCTGCTGCGCTGGATCGGGCACCTGACCACGTTCGGCCGGATGTCCGACGTCATCGACCGCGTCGAGACCGCCGCCGGCGACACCCTCCACGCCTACGCCACCTCACCCACCCTCGGCGCCCGACGCGCCCGGGCCGAAGACCTAGCCGGGCATTCAGCTGCGGTCGCGGACACGCACGGGGCGCGGGTGCGAGGCGAGGAGACGGGATACGTCACCCACATCGACATCGCCGCGCTGAACCGAATCGGGGAGGACACCGACGCCGACCTGCGCGTCCTGACCATGCCCGGAACGGTCGTCGACCCCACCACGCCCCTCGTCCACACGCGCGGGCACCTCGACGAGGGCGCCCGGACTGCGGTCCGGCGGGCGTTCACCGTCGCCCGGCATCGCGACTACGACCAGGACCCGCGTCTGGGTGTGATCGCGCTGGCCGAGATCGCCAGCAGGGCCCTGTCCCCGTCGACCAACGATCCCGGCACCGCGATCGAGGTGATCGCGTCGCTGCAGCGCGTGTTCGTCCGCACCCTCACCACCACCCCGGACGACGACGTCCGGTATCTGCGGGTGCTGGTCGAACCGGTCGCGCTCCAGGACCTGATCACCGACGCGTTCCGGCCCATCGCCCGCGACGGCGCCGGGATGGTCGAGGTCCAGATCCGGCTGCAGAAGTGCCTCGGCTCCCTCGCCCGGGTCGCACCCGGGCAGGCCCACCTGTTCCGCGCCGCCGCGGAGAGAGCCCTGACCCGCGTCGACGCCGCCCTCACCGCAGAGGACGCCGCCGCTGTTCACCACGCCCACGACACCCACCTCTGACACGACGGGTCAGGTAGGAGGGGGCCGGGGTGACCTGTGTCCTCGCAGCCATCCCCATACCGTCTCGACACGACGCCGGATGCGTCGCGGCAGCGTATCCGGCCGCGGAGGGAGAGGTTCTCCTTCTCGCAGCAGCTCACCGCGCTCATGGTCAAGCCGCTCCGTCCGGGCGGTGCGGGCGGAGGTGGTGTCGTCCCGGACGGGCAGTTGCAGGCGGCGTTCCGCGTGCTCGCCGGACAGCAGTTCCCGGGCACGCTCGATCTCGGCGTTCAGATGCGCGCCCAGGACCAGGGCGAGATCGATGAGGAACAGCCAGATGATGAACACGATCACCCCCGCCAGCGCCCCGAACGTGTCGTCGTAACCGGCGAACAGAGACACGTAGATCCCGAACCCGGCCGAAGACACCCCGATCACGGCGATCGCCAGCACAGCCCCGAGACCCAGCCACCGCACCCGCGGCTTCGTCACGTTCCCCGTCGTGGCATACAGGACCGCGACGATGCCGATGACCGCTGCCGCCAGAACGGGCCAGCGCACCACCTGCCACACCTGCACCGTTCCCTCCTCGACACCGGCGATCTCACCGACCCATCGAAGAACCGGGCCGGACACGGCCACGATCGCGGCCACGACGGTCACCAGCAGCACCAGAAGCACGGTCACCGCCAACTGGGCGAGCTTCCGGCGCCAGAACGGGCGCCCCTCCTCCACCTGGTAGACGACGTTCATCGCCCGCCCGAACGCGCTGACGTACGTCGACGCCGACCACAACGCCACCACCACCCCGCCGATGAATGCCGCCGGCGCAGACGGCGTCGACGCGAGCTGCGTCACCGGACCACGCAGCGTCTCCGCGACCTGCCCGGGCGCGACCTGCTCCACAAGGTCCAGCACCCGAGACGCCGTCGCCGGTCCATCCCCGACGACACCGATCACCGACACCACCGCCAACGCCGCCGGGAACACGGACAGCACCGCGAAGAACGTCAACGCTGCCGCCTGATCGACGCCGCGCGAGCGCAGGAACTCATGCCCGGTCCGACGCAACAGATAACGCCACGCCGACCCGCCCAGCTGCCACGGCCACCCCGGTCGTCGGCCGCTACGCGAAGCGTCCTGGGGTGGGGGCATCAGAGACCGAGGATGAGCAGCTCCTCGGGCCGCGGCTCACCCGCCGCCGCCGCGATCAACGCCAGCCCCTCCGTGACCGTCCGCCGCTCCGCCATGCTCATCCCGCCCAGCAGCCGCGCCACCTCCGCGCGGCGCCGTTCCGTGACCTCATCCACCAGCGCCCTCCCTTTGGACGTCGCGGCGACACCACCATCCTGATAGTCGATCAGATGACCCGCGGCGAGCCGACGAAGCATCTCATCCAACCCCAGACCCGTCACATCCAGAAGCGGCACGATCTCCACCCGGGACAGCAGCCCACGGCTGCACAGCAGCACCAGCAGCCGGTAGTCCGGCAACGGCACCTGCTCCACGATCGGAGCAAGCGACCGGGCGATCACCCCCAGAAGGGCGCGAGAACCCGCGATGACGCTCTCCGTCCCCTCCGCAGGAGCCTCAGCCGCGCACATCCCTCACCCTCCAGCCTGCTCGACGCCGCCTGCCGCTGCGTCGCCGTCGGCTGGCTCGAGCACGAACCGGTGATCCCTCACGTCCAGGGTCAGGTCGGTCAGAGCAGCCGCGGCCGCGGGGGAGAGCACGACCTCGCTCTGCGCCTCCGGGGCGGCGGGGACATCGCCGGGGCGGACGCTGTCAACGATCTTCACCAGCGCCTTCGACTCGTCTCCCGGATCCAGGGTGATCCGCACTCTCGAATCGTCGGGGTGATGCCGCAGCATTTTCGAGGCCGCTCGTGCCGCTGCCTCAGTCATCTCCACCATCGCCGTCTCCATCCCGGCACCACCGCAGCCGTGCCCACGCACAATACTTGCCGTCCTACACCAATAGGGTAGGCGCCGCAGCGCGACCGCGTCGAATGACGGCCCCGGGGTCGCGGATTCCCCCGAAAACATGCTGTACAGCATTAGTTTGGTGTGGACATGGATTCGCGGCCGTTGGTGACCGTCACGAGCGGCTGGCCGTGGGAGGTGCCTCATGCGCTCGCTGGTTCGCCCGCTCATCCTCGCCGCCTCGGCTCTGGTCGGAGCAGCTCTCCTGGCGGGACCCTCATCCATTGCCGAAGCGGCCGAAGACACCCTCACCGTGGACAGCCCCACCGAAGGTGAGGTGCTGGCCTCGCGCACCGTGACCTTCGCCGGCGCGGGTACCGACGGGGCCGTCGTCAACGTGCTCGACCCTGACGGGACGAGGCTGGAAGGAACGACCGCGGTCGTGGTCGCCGACGACAGATGGTCCATCACCGTGACGTTCCCCGCAGCGGCAGCGACTCGGCAGACCGTCACCGTCAGGCAGGTCACCGGCGGATCCGGCGCCGGTGAGGAGACCGTCTCCTTCATGCTCCCGGACCCGGACCCGGCGCAGCTCACGGTGGCGACACCGTCGCCGGGGGAGGAGCTTCTGGCCCGCACGGTCACCTTCTCCGGGACGGGGGAGACCGGATCGACCATCACCGTTCTCGGCCCCGACGGCGCACCCGTGCCCGGCAGCAACCCGACCACGGTCACGGACGGCACGTGGACAGTCATAGCCACGTATCCCGAGGATGCTGCCCGTGCCCAGACGGCCACCGTCGACCAGGCCACAGCCGAAGGAGTACACAGCCAGGCGGTCGTGACGTTCCAGCTGCCCATCGTGCTGCTGCCCGCACCCGTCATCACCTCCCCGCCCACCGGCGCCACCCTCGCGGGGGAGACGTTCACCATCACGGGCACCGGGCAGCCGGGCACCGTCGTCGTCGTCTTCGCCAGCCCCCGGGTCCCGTCCGACGTCATCGACGACACGCAGGGACCCCAGGACCCCGTCACTGTCGATGGATCCGGCCGATGGACATCCGACGTGCAGCTCACCCCCGGGTCCTACCGGATCGTGGTCGGCGTGGCAGAACTGGACCAGGCAGGCCGCTTCGTCCAAGTCATCTCAGAACCCTCCCTGCCTGTCCTCATCACCGTGCAGACATCGGCTTCATCGGCGGGTAATCCTCCCGCTTACGACACTCCCCATCTGGCGGACACGGGGGACAGCCTCTCGACGCTGCTGCCCGTGGGAGGTCTCTGCGTGCTGCTTGGAGTCGCTCTCACCCTTCTTCTGAGCGGCTCCGCGCACCCCCGCGCGATCCACACCTCGCGCGGTCGGTAACCGCCGATCGTTGCCGCTGTGGCGTACGCCGCCACCACAGAACGGACCACCCTCATGACTGCCAGCGACACCCGCATCCTCCCCTCTACCCGACTGGACGTCCTCGGCCTCACACTCCCCACCACCCCGAGGGCAACCCGTCGCACTGCACGACGGACGTGCCCGCACCTGCGCCGTGGCACCCCTCCGCAACGGAGCACTCCTGGCCACCGGCCGCGTCGTTCAGCGAGGAAGCATGGGCCCCCAGCCCGTGGACATCGCCACCGCCCAACGATCTGGCGCTCTCCGCCACCCCGAACGCGATCGCCGACACCGCCGCCACACTTGGCAGCGTCGACGACATCGACCAGATCATCACCATCACCGGCACCGTCGCCGTCGAACCGACCTTCACCGACCACGGCCACATCCTCGACACCGACAACCAGCCCGACATTGCATCCACGGCGTCGCATCCCTACCCGGAAACGCCCCCGTCACCGTCGAAATCGTCTCTGCAATCCGCACCCGCTAACCACCTCTTCCCTCGCTCCCGGGAATCCTTCAGCCGTAGCTGATGATCGTCGCTAGGGCGGCGGCGGTGCCGTCCTCGGCACCGAGTTGTCGACTGAGACCCTCCACCGCCGGGCGATGCAGGGTCGCGGCGTCAAGTGCGCGTCCGACTCGCGTGCTCGTCAATTGGCCTGGTCGGATGGCTGCGGGTGCGAGGCCCTGCCGGTGCAGCAGCGCACCCCAGAAAGGCTGATCGGCCATGAACGGGACGACAACGGAGGGGGTGCTCGCTCGCATGGCCGCCTGGATCGTGCCGATGCCGCCATGATGAACGGCGCTGACCGCATGAGGGAGCACCTGTGCGTGCGAAACCGATCCGACGGTGAGGACATCGTCGCCCCGCAGACGAGCCGGTACCTCGATGCCGCCGAGCCCGGTCGCGACGAGCAGCCGCAGCCCGCGGTCGCGAGCGGCGAGGACCAGGCTCCGGCCGCGAGCTGCAGGGTCGCCCGAGGCCATGGACCCGAAGCCGGCGTATATGAAGGGGCCGCCTGCGAGGAACGCGGCGACATCCGGATCCACGGCTGCGGCCGCTTCGTCGTGAAGCCAGGGTCCTGTCATGTGCACCTCGGAGGGCCAATCGTCCGGTCTTGGGAGCAGAGCGGGGCTGATGGGCATCAGCGTCGACGTCGGCGATGGTGTGGCGCTGCGAGTCACTCCGAGCAGACCGGCGGCCTCATCGAGGGCGTCGACGAAGAGCGCGGACGCCAGGGACGCGGCGCGATAGGTCGACCGATTCAGCGATCCCAGGTCTGCTGTCACCGTGCCTGCGGCGGGGAATGCGCGCGTCGGGGTGACCGTCGGGGCCAACTCGACGAGCACATGCGGAATGTCGAGGGCTGCGGCGATCAGGGGAGCGGACAGGACCTTGGGGTGAGCGACGATCACATCAGGTCGATAGGCGAGCGCCGTCCTCGCGGCGCCGACGATCACGTTGCGCATCGCCGGTCTCACGATCGCCCGAAAGCTGCGAGCCGCGGCGAGCACCGATGCGCCCTGCTGTCGCACCATGGAGGAGAAGTCGGCAGCGAGACTCACGACGTTGAGCCCCTCGACCGAGGCACCGGAGTTCACGGGGACCGCTACCCGGACGTCGAGACCCGAGGCGGCGGCCGCGCGAGCCAGTGCGAGGAAGGGCTCGACGTCGCCCCTGGTTCCCGCGGTGACGAGCAGCAGTCTCACGCCCGACCGTCACTCCCCGAGCGAGCCGCGGCGCCGGTGTCCTCGCCGATGAACAGGCCCCGCGCGTAGATCTCGGCGAGCGGGACCGCGATCCTGGCAATGCCGTCGACGTCGTCTGACTTTGTCAACCTGATTTGGCCCCGGGGTGACGGTTTGAAGTGGCCCCGTCGTGGCGGCGGGTCGATGTGGGTGGCTGTCTGTTGTCAGGCGCAGCAGGAAGTGGGGAGTTCGTTGCGGAAGAGGTTCGCAGTGAGGCGGATGCCTTCGGCCATGGTGAGGTACGGGGCCCAGGTGTCGGCGAGTTGGGTGACGGTGAATCCGGCTTTGATGGCGTAGGTCGCGGCGAGCATCATCTCGCCGGCGGTGTCGGCGAGGGCGTGGACTCCGAGGACTTTGCCGGTGTCGGCGTCGGCGACGATCTTGATGCCGCCGCGGGTGTTGTGGTTGGCGATGGCTCTGGGCACGTCGGCCAGTCGCAGGTATCGGCAGGCGCATCTGTATCCGGCGGCGATGGCTTCGGCTTCGGTGATCCCGGCCGAGGCGAGTTGGGGTGAGGTGAACAGGACGGAGGGCAACCCGGTGTAGTCGACCTGCTCAGAGTGACCGAGGGCGTTGTGTGCGGCGATCTTCCCGGTCCTCGCGGCGACGTACACGTACTGGGGCACGTCGGTGACGTCGCCGGCGGCGAACACCGCCGGGTTCGTGGTCCGCTGTTGTTCGTCGACAATGATGAAGCCGCGGGTGTCGGTCGCGATGCCCGCAGTGGCGAGGCCGAGCCCGTCGGTGCGGGGGGTGCGGCCGGTGGCGACGAGGACGCGTTCACCGGTAGCTACTTTCCCGGTGCGGGTGAGGACTCGGACCAGGTCGTCGTGTGGGGTGATCGTTGCGGCGCGGTCGCCTATGACGGTGATTCCGTCGGTCAGGAAGGCTTTGCGGAGCTCGGAGGAGAGTTCTGGTTCGGCGTGCGGGGCGAGCCGGCCGATGATGGTGACCTCGACCCCGAGCCGGGCGAACAGCTGGGCCTGTTCGAGGCCGACGAATCCGCCGCCGATCACCACGAGCGAAGCGGGCAGCTCGGTGAGTTCCATCGCCGTGGTCGACGTGAGGTAATCGATCTGCTCGAGGCCGGGGATCGTTGGGATGGTCGGTTCGGCGCCGGTGGCGATGAGATACGACTTGGCGCGAACCGGTCGTCCATCGACGAGCAGTGTTGAGGGATCGGTGAATGTTGCGGTGCCGGGGAGGATGTCGAACCCGTAGGCGGCGGCGATGTCGGCGTACTTGGTCTGGCGGAGCATGCCGACCAGCTCATCCTTCTGCTGCACGAGCGCGCCGAGGTCGACGGCCCCAGCGGAGGTGGCGGCGCCGGGGAACGGGTTCGTGAGCGCGGCGTGGCGGGTGTGCGCGGCCGCGAGGAGTGTCTTGGAGGGCACGCAACCCACGTTCACGCAGGTGCCACCGAGCGTGCCCGATTCGATGGCGACCACGCTCGCCCCCTCGAGTCGGGCGTGGATCGCCGCGGACATCGCCGCGCCGCCCGTCCCGACCACCGCAAGATCGAACTCGTTGTGCTGAGTCATGATGCCTCCTCGGGTGGACCGGGCCGCACGTGCGGCCCTATGCGACAGAATGGACCTTCAAGCATGCTTGAAGGTCAAACTGACGGTGGAGGTGTCACGATGCGGATCGGAGAACTCGCGGAGAAGGCGAGGACGAGACCGTCGACGCTGCGGTACTACGAGGAGCGCGGGCTGCTGCAACCGCCGGAGCGCACCCCGGCCGGGTACCGCAGCTATGGTGACGAGACGGTGCAGCGGCTCGAGTTCATCGATCGGGCTCGCGCGGCGGGGCTCACCCTTGCGCAGACCGCGGAGATCCTCGATGTTCGCGACACGGGTGGTTCGCCGTGCGCTCACGTGCTGGATCTCCTTGACCGCCGGCTCGTGGAGATTGATGAGCAGCTCGAGCAGCTGCGCGCCCTACGAGGGAGCATCGTCGAGCTTCGGGCGCACGCGACGGCAACGGCGTCCGAAGCCTGCACGCCGGAGTCCATCTGCCGCTACCTCTGATGACTTTCGGATCGCTACTGCCGCTGACGGGTGTGGTTGAGGCGGTACGAGGTGGTGCCGGTTTCGATGATGGTGCCGTTGAACGTGAGCCGGTCGACGATTGCCGCACACAGGCGCGGGTCAGTGAAGGTCTTCGTCCACCCGCTGAACGACTCGTTGGATGCGATCGCGACGGAGTTCTTCTCTTCCCGCTCTGTGAGGACCTGGAACAGGAGTTCGGCGCCGCGTCGGTCGAGTTCCATGTAGCCGAGCTCGTCGATCAGGAGCAGGTCAACGCGTCCGTACCGGTTGATGGTGCGGGTGAGTTGTTTCTCGTCGGCGGCTTCAACGAGCTCGTTCACGAGCTTCGTCGCCAGGGTGTACCGGACGCGGAAGCCCTTCTCTGCAGCGGCGGTGCCGAGGCCGATGAGGAGATGCGACTTCCCGGTGCCGGAGTCCCCGATCAGACACAGCGGATCGCCGCGGCGGATCCAGTCCCCGTTCGCGAGCGTATGGGTCGTTGCAGGGTTGACGTTCGGATTCGCGTCGAAATCGAAGTCCCCGAGCCACTTGTTCCTCGGGAACCCGGCTGCCGACACGCGGCGGACAACGGACCGGCGGTCCCGGTCGTCGCACTCGGCGAGGAGGAGCTCGGCAAGGAACCCTTGGTAGGTCAGCTGCTCACGTTCCGCGGCCGTGATCGCTTCGTGCATCACCGCCCGCATGGTGGGTAAACGGAGCCTGCGGCAGGCTTGGTCAACTGCGGCCGCGGCGGCTTCTTCGGTCAGCCCGCGCTGCCGACGCAGGGTCGTGGTGACATTCGTGGGGTTGCTCATGATCCGGCGATTCCTTCTCTCTCATCGGTGACCGGCGGTTCTGGTTCGGAACGTCGGTTAAGGAGTTCGTCGTAGTGCGCGACGGATGGCAGTGGCCGCCGGTCGGCTGGGAGTCCGGCGATCACCGCGGCCGGATCCATGAGGCGACGCTGGGTCAGGCTGACAACTCGCTGCACGTCACGTCGTGGTTGTTCAACGCGATGACGGTCTGACTCGGGCCCGGCGGCGTACAGTCGGGCTTCGACCGCGACGACGTCGGCGGACACCGCCCCGACCGTGAGGGCGGCACGGATCCCCGCGATCACGTCGACGGTTCGCATGGTCCTGTGGAGCAGGAGCACATCGATCAGAGCCCTTGTGCCGGCGCTGTCGCCATCGACCTTCCGCGCTTGCTGCCAGAACGCGTCATGCGCTGTCGTGAACACGCCGGCTTCGCGTGCACGGGCCAGCGCGGTGGACCCGGGCAACGCGCCGGGCTTGCGCCTGAGGACCTCGAGGTAGTGGTCAAGGTTGATCGACTCCCCGCCGCGGGCCACGACCCGCTCGTGCCGAGCGACCTCGGCGTGGCCGTCGAACACCACGAGTTCAGACGCCCGCAACGAGACCCGCACCTTCCGCCCGATCAGACGGGCGGGCACGGAGTACCTCGCCATCCGCACGGTGATCAGGCTCGAGCGGTCTACCCGCGGGTAGAGCACCAGGCCAGGATCGAACCGCTCGCCTGGCAATGGCGTAAGGCGGGCTTGTTCGTCGATGAAGTCTTGCCCGACAGTGCGGATCCGGGTGTTGATGCGTCGCTCGTTGTCGCGGGCGTCCCACCGGCGGATCTGCTCGTTCAACTCGGCGAGCGAGTCGATGACCGGCATCGGCGACAGCCAGGTGCGGCGAAACCGACCAACTTCGCCTTCGACGCCACCCTTCTCGTGGGCGCCGTCGATTCCGGGCTGGCAATAGAACGAGTCGAACCCGTAGTGCGAGCGGAACAGTACCCATCGGTCGTTCTCTACTCGGCTACGGCCCTTCCCATACAGCACCGTCTGTACCGCGGCAGTGAGATTGTCGTACCGGATGTGCCGGGTCGGGATCCCACCTATCTCGTCGAACGCGTCGATATGTCCTTCCAGGAACGCTTCCTGCGATTGCGTCGAGTACACCCGGTGCACCGCCTTCCCCGAGTGCGAGAGCCGGAACGTGAACATGTGGCACTTCGTTTTCACCCCGCCAAGGATCACCCAGACCTCGCCGAAATCGACTTCGGCTTCCTCACCAGGTGCGTGTTCCTGTGGGACGAACACCTCGACGCGGCGCCCGGCTGCGGCATCGATCTGGGCACGACGTACGCGCACGTAGTCGCGGACCGTCGAGTACGACAGTCCCGCCGCTTCGTGCCGTCGACCAGCCGCGCGAGAACCCTTGTCGCCGTGTGCCGCTGCTTACGAGGCGCGTCCAGATCCTGAGTGAGCATCGCGTCGATCACCGCCTTGTACGGCCCCAGCCGTGGAGACATCCGTGACGGTATCTTCCGCGGCGGCGGAATTGGCGACGCCAAGGCCTGCCGCACCGTGCGACGGTGGACCCCGAACCTGTCTGCCAACGCGCGCACCGATAGCCCGTCGACGCGCGAGGCACGGCGGATATCCGCGAACAATTCCACTTTCGACACCTGCCGGGCCCGCTCATCCTGAAGCAACACGAAACACACGCTCAGGTGGGGCCAGATCAAACCGTCAGAACCGCCCCGGCAAGTCAGAAAGTGGGGCCACTCCTAGCCGTCACTCCGGGGCCAAAACAGACTGACAGAGCCATCAGTCAGCTTCGAGCGGTCCAACACCACTTTCAATGAGGCCCTGGTCCTGGTGAGCGACCCCGAGAAGACCATCGCCACCATCGACGACGCGATCTCGGCCTGCTACGGGCAGGAGGCAGAGACGTCCATCAACGGAAAGACGGCGACGATGGAGTGGGAGCCCGCCCCCGCGTCTGGCGTCCAGGGGACGGCCAAGGGATACGTGATGAACGCCACCGTCAACTACGTCTCGACGTCGCTCCCGATGTACTTCGTAGCGGGCGACGGACTGCTCATCGTCACCAACGTCATCTCCGGCGCAGGCGAGAGGGTGAGCGATGAGGAGTTCGCCCAGCTAACCCAAGCCGCTGCCGACACCGCCCGAGGGTAGCGGTCAACGACGATCTGTCGGCCGAGGCCGGCGCGCCGGTTGACACGTCCGTGTCAGCCTTTTCGAGGAAGGAAACCCCATGCCAGTGTTCGACTCTCCCGGAGCACTGCTCACCAGCATCGCGCTGCTGATTGTGACCGTCGCCGTGGTCTTTTACCTGCTCACCTGGGCGATCCGGCTCGGCGTCAGAAGGGCGCTGCGCGACCACCACACCTACGTCACGCTCTACGAGAGCATGCCGGTCGCGACGGGCGCGACCCGCCGAGGACCGCGCCCCGACGCCGCACACGATTGGGAGGCCCAGCCGTGACCTTCGTTCGCTTCCTGTTGGCGCAAGACGTCACAGCCCTCAACGCCCCGACCCCGTTCGTCGTAAACACGGACCATGTCTCGCACTTCACCGTCGTGAAGACCGCCACGAACTGCGAAGTGGCGTTCGTGGCCACGGGCGGCGGGATCATCCCGCGGGTCTACCTGGGGCCGGCGACGCTCTCCGCGGACGAGATCTCCGAGCGCCTAGCGGAGCTGCGAGAAGCGATCACGGGCGCGGGGGCGGGACGGGCAAGCCGCCCGCTGTGGAGCCCGGGCGAGGACACGGCCCCGGAAAACGACGCGTCGGGTGAGGCGAGCGCGTGACGGCCATACCTGCTCGGCTCCGATCCGCGGTGATCGGAGCCGGAATCCTCCTCCTCGTCGTCACGGGCTGCCACAGCACCCCGCAACCCATCGACGAGTCCCGTCCACCCGTGCCGAAACATCCGACCATCACGATGCCCCCACCAGGCTGATCTGGCTGTCCCTCATACCCCTATGGGGTAGAGGGTGTACCCTTAGGGGGTATCCGATCGACCCAAGGAGCATCATGCACATCTCACGCAAGGACCTCGGCCTCTCTGACGTCAACAGCGGCTGTACCTGTTCAGCTGGGGCCCATGAGGCTTCGAGCCCCGCTCCCGCACAGAACGACATCATCACGCAGGAGTACCTCGTGACGGGCATGACGTGTTCTCACTGCGTCTCTAGCGTCAGCGAAGAGATCGCCACCATTGACGGTGTTCGTAGCGTCCACGTCGACCTTCGCGTTGGTGGAGCATCGCGAGTAGCCGTGCGCAGCGAGAAGGCCATCGAAGACTCCAGGATCGCGGCTGCCGTGGAAGAGGCGGGGTATTCGATCGCCACCGCGGAAGCATGACCTTCGCGGATGTGGAACTCGATATCGGCGGGATGACGTGTGCATCCTGCGCGAACCGGATCGAGCGCAAACTCAATAAGGTCCCGGGTGTCGAAGCGACCGTGAATTATGCGACGGAGAAGGCTCGCATCCATGCCTCAGCTGGGCTCACACCCGATGAGTTGATTGCAGTGGTCGAGGCAGCCGGCTACACGGCCGCTGTTCCGGCCCCGCCGTGGTCAGAACCCGCGGACTCAGGGGATGCCGCCGTCTCGGCGGTTGACGGGCTGCGCCGCCGACTACTGGTGTCGACCGCCCTGGCTCTGCCGGTCGTGGTCCTGTCCATGGTCCCGGCACTACAGGTCACGAATTGGCAATGGCTAGCGCTCACGCTCGCGGCGCCGGTCGCGGTGTGGGGTGCCTGGCCGTTCCATAGGGCCGCGTGGATTAACGCCCGTCACCGAGCTGCGACGATGGACACTCTCATCAGCGTTGGTGTGCTCGCCGCCTTCGGATGGTCGCTGTACGCCCTGTTCTTCGGCACTGCCGGCGAGCCGGGGATGCAGATGGCTTTTACGCTGTTCGGCACCGGGCACGGAGACGAGATCTACCTCGAGGTCGCCGCCGCCGTGACGGTGTTCATCCTTGCCGGACGCTATTTCGAAGCGAAGGCGAAGCGCGACTCGAGCGCGGCATTGCGGGCAATGCTGGAGCTTGGTGCCAAAGACGCGACCCAGCTCCGCGACGGGCGCGAGACCCCCGTCGCGGTATCGGCCTTGAGGCCCGGGGATCTGTTCGTAGTCCGCCCGGGGGAGAAGATCGCCACCGACGGGCTGATCACGGACGGCGCCTCCGCGGTCGATCTCAGCATGCTGACCGGAGAGACGGTACCCGTCGAGGTGAGCACGGGCGATCGCGTGGTGGGAGCGAGCGTGAATGTTGGAGGCCGACTGGTCGTTGAAGTCACTCGCACCGGTGCCGACACGGAGCTGGCTCGAATGAGTCGCCTCGTGGAGGACGCACAGACCGGCAAAGCGAACGTGCAGCGCCTGGCAGACCGGGTGTCCGGCATCTTTGTCCCTGTGGTGATCGGACTCGCGGTCCTCACCTTCATCGGATGGCTGATCGCGTCGGGGTCCGTCGAGGCAGCGTTCACCGCGTCGGTCGCGACATTGATCATCGCGTGTCCCTGCGCGCTGGGCCTTGCTACTCCGACGGCCCTGCTGGTCGGCACCGGTCGCGGATCACAGCTTGGAATCCTGATCCGCGGACCCCAAGTGCTCGAGGAAACCCGACGCATCGACACCATCGTTCTCGACAAGACCGGCACGGTGACCACCGGCCACATGACCCTTCTTGATGTCATCGCCGCGCCCGGCGAAGATGCCGGCGAGGTTGGTCGTCTTGCCGCAGCAGCGGAGAGTGGCTCAGAGCATCCCATCGCTCGAGCCATCAGTGCCGCCGCGGTCGGTCCGCACGCCGTCGAGTCCTTCCAGTCGCACAGCGGTTACGGAGTGCAAGCGATCGTCGATGGCCGCGTTGTCCTCGCCGGGCGGTCCAGTTGGCTCCGCGAACAGTGGGGCCTCGACACAGAATCGACCTTGACCACGGCCCAGGATGCCGCCGAGAACGACGGTAAGACCGTCATCGCGGTCGCGTGGGATGGCAACGTGAGAGGGCTCGCTGTCGTGGGGGACGTCCTTAAGCCGGGCAGTGTGGTCGCGGTCACGGAATTCCGGAAGCTCGGTCTGCGTCCCGTTCTGCTGACGGGCGACAACGCCGGCGCGGCACAGCTGATCGGCGCGGCCGCGGGCATCGCGGACATCCGGTCTGAAGTGACCCCGGAGGGCAAGCTCAATGTCATTCGTGAGCTCCAAGCGGAGGGCCGGACGGTGGCAATGGTCGGGGATGGGGTCAACGACGCCGCCGCTCTCGCTGCTGCGGATCTTGGCATCGCTATGGGGACCGGAACCGACGCGGCCATCGCCGCGGCGGACATCACCGTCATGCGCGATGACCTCGGAGCGGCCGCAGATGCGCTGCGTCTGTCGCGACGCACTTTCGGGATCATCAAAGGCAACCTGTTCTGGGCGTTCGCCTACAACATCGCCGCCATCCCGATCGCGATGCTGGGCCTTCTGAACCCGCTTGTCGCCGGAGCGGCGATGGCATTCTCCTCGGTGTTCGTGGTCTCGAACAGTCTTCGTCTGCGCCGGTTCGCTCCCCGCAACCCCACAGCGGCATCCCGGTAGCGGGGGATACGGTCAAGGTGACGGGAGGTGGAAGAAGGTGAGTCTTAGAGCGTTGCGCGCCGCAATCCTGCGCCCCACCGCCCTGCAACGGACTGTTCTGCTTCTCGGCGTCGTCCTGGCCATCGTCGCCGGCCTTCTAGCGATGCACACCATCGCAACCGGCATGACCGGCCACGGCGACCCAGGCACCGCCGCCATGACGGTCACCGATGACCACCGCACTGATCCAACGCACCCCGTCCCGATGGAACACGGGTGCGCTGACTGTGCACCCAGCCATGACATGACAGTGATGGTGTGCGTCCTCGCTCTGCTCGTCGGAACAGTCCTGATCCTTCCCGGCCTCCTGCATGGCATCCAACCCCACGCGCGATCCGCGGTCCGCTCCTCCCTTCTCGGCGCGGCCGTGCGCTCTGCAGCCTTCCGAGATCCCCCCGACCTCCTCAAGCTCTCCATCAGTCGGACCTGATTCACGGCCACCGCCTCGCTGCGGCATGCCCTGAACCACTTCCCTCACTAACTGAATGGACTTCACCATGTCTCGATTCCGCACCACCCTCATCCTCACCGGCGTTCTCGCCGCCGCTATCACGCTCGCCGGATGCTCATCCGGCTCCGGCTCCGGCTCGATGCCCGGAATGGACCACGGTTCCGGTAGCTCGATGGCACCCACGGACAGCTCGGAAACAGCGACCTTCAACGACCAGGACGTCATGTTCGCCCAGATGATGACCGCCCACCACCAGCAGGCCATCGAGATGTCGGACACGCTGCTGGCGAAGTCCGGGGTCGACGAGAAGATCACCCAATTGGCCGAAAAGATCAAGGCCGCTCAGCAGCCGGAGATCGACACCATGACCGGGTGGCTTGAGTCGTGGGGAGCATCAACCGACGGCATGTCGGGGATGGACCACGGCGGTGACGGCATGATGAGCGCTGACGACATGACCGCGCTTGAGCAGGCTGACGGCGCCGCCGCGGGGAAGCTGTTCCTCGAGCAGATGATCCAACACCACCAGGGCGCTATCGAGATGGCCCAGACCGAGGTTGACTCCGGCACGAACGCCGACGCTGTCGCCCTGGCACAGAAGATCATCACCGATCAGACCGCTGAAATCGCGGAGATGCAGTCTCTGCTCGCGTCCGCCTAGCCCGTACTTGGGCCACCGCGTCGGCGATAACCGGCCGCCGCGGTGGCCCTCTCAAGAGAACGCACAGTTGGTTCTTCGTGACCAAACCGTTACCCTAGGGCGGTATGCCCGAGCGGCTCGACTATCGGATGAGGACAAGATGACGGAGAAGACGCACCGCGTTTCTCTACCTCGCCTACCGTTCATGGCCCGGCTCCTCGTCGTCATGCTCGCCATCGCAGGGGCCTGCCTCGGACTGGTCACGATGCACGCGACAACCAGTCACGACGCCGCCCATTCCCACGCCGGAATCAGCGGCGCCCACGATCACTCGGACGTCGCCCCGAACGGAGCAGCGACCGCCTCCGGCTCCCTGCAAGCGGGCATCGACTCCGGGTTCCTCGCCACCTGCGAGGGGTGCGCCCTCGGAACTGTGGCCGGCGCGACGGGAGCCGCCTTGTTGCTCCTCGTCTCCGCGGTGGCCTTCATTCTGGGACCCAGGCCTGCCGTCTTCGGTCCCCTTATCGACCGTGGACGCGTATTGATCCTCGCCGTAGCGGCGATACCTCGAAGTCTCACTCCAGCGCCCCTCGCGTTAGGCATCAGCAGAACCTAGAGCCGGCCACTTCTTCGTGGCCCCATCATGTCGCCGTGTCGGCATGTGACGTGTGCGTGCATTGCCGACTCGTCTGCTCGTTCTCCTGTTCTTCTGACGAAATGTGCTTTTGACTAACCCGAACCCCGACGCCGCCTACCCCAGCCGGCGCTCTCTCCGCACCCCAGCTCCCCAAATCGATGAGGGGAAATTCCCCCGCCGCCGCGACCTCCGCGATTCCTCTACCGGTTCCGCACCCACCCGGCGACGCGATCTCCGGCACCTGCCCGAAGCGCAGACTCCGGTTGAGGACACTCATCGCCAAACGGTCGCCATCTCCCCGGCCCCCATCACCACGTCGGTCATGTCCTCACCGGTCCTTCCACCCACGGTGGAGCGCACTCTTCGAAACCACCTCGACAACAAGGCATCACAGCCGGCACCAGCCCGTAACGGGCGTCCCGTCCGCCAGGCGCCAAATAGAGCGCGCCGCGTGCAGGCGAGCCTAGCGATGACGTTCATCGGTCTCCTGGCGGTCACTTTCGCCATACCGGCTGCGGCCGCACCAGGTCCAGATGAGGGTCTCGCGACGTCGGCTGCATGGTCGACCCAGACACTCGTCGCAGGCGGGACGATCGCCGCGGTACAGCGCGACGGATACGCCGTCACCGAGGCGCCGCCGCCCCCGCCCCCGCCCGTGGTGGTTGTGCCGGCTGCTTCAAACGCGTTCGCGAGGACGGCGGATACCTTCACCAACAACCCCGCGTCGCCGATCCAATGGCCGTTCACCACCGGAGTGCCCATCAGCGACGGGTTCGGTCCCCGAGCTGCACCCTGTGGAGGCTGCTCCAGTTACCACAAGGGTCTCGACATGAACCCTGGTCAAGGCACCCCGATCCAAGTCATCGCAGATGGAGTCGTTACCGTCGCTCAAGCCAGCGACAACGGCGGCTTGGGTGTGTACGCCGAGATCGAGCACGTCATCGACGGTCAGCGCATCACGAGCGTCTACGGGCACATGCTGGAAGGCTCGCTTCAACTCAGCGAGGGCCAGGTCGTGACGGTGGGGGAGCAGGTCGGGAACGTCGGCAATACCGGGACCAGCACCGGCGCGCATCTTCACTTCGAGATCCACGTCGACGGAACGCCCATCGATCCCTACGCGTGGATGAGCGCTCACGTCCTCCCGTGAGCGAGGCTGAGCAGGCCCCCAGCCGACCCCCTCGCAGTCAGCTGCGACGTCGGGAGGGGGGCCGGGTGCGACGGTGGACGACGATAGCCACCTCCGCCCTAGTCCTGGCTGTGAGCACATTCCTCGTCACGCTTCCCGTTCAGATCGCCGAAACCCATGCCTCGGCGGTGCCGGCAGTGCCGGCGGCGCAGGTGGTGCTCTTGCCCACCAGCCCGGGTGAATCGGTCACACCGCAACTGTCGAGCCTCGGCGCTCCTGCCCTCCTCGCCTGGTGGCTGGCAGGCACTGTGATCGCTCTTCCAGCGCTGGTGCTCTCCCTCACCCTCATCGCCTCAGCCGTACGGCACCGAAAATCCCCCCGAGCCGTCAGACGACCAGGACAAAGCTATTGAAAACCCGACCCCGAGCCATCATCGCCGTCACCGCCATCGCAATGTCAGGAGTCATGCTGACCGGCTGCACATCCCAGGACGCGCCCCCCGGGGACACCGCGTCCGAGTTCGGGCACGTTCACGGGCTGGGGTATGACCCTGGGGCCGGGATCGTGTTTGCGGCCACCCACCTCGGCGTATGGGCGCTACCCGCCAGCGAGCTTCCCTCTTCGTTCGGAGCAGGAAGCCTTGCCAGTCCGCCTGACGGTGTTCCACTACTCATCGAAGATCGCCGGCAAGACACGATGGGCTTCTTCGTCACGAACGACGGCCTCCTGCTCGCGTCCGGGCACCCCGACCCCACCGACACCGCCGCCCCCACCAACCTCGGTCTGATCAGCAGCGACACCGCCGCTAGGGAATGGACGACCGTGTCTCTCGCTGGCGAGGCAGACTTCCATGACATCGCTGCCACCACAACCTCCACCGGCGCCTCACGCATCTACGGCTATGACGCCACCCGGGGTCTGATCAGAATCAGCGACGACGGCGGAACGACCTGGTCAGACGGCGCCACAATGGACCTCCGAGATCTCACCATCGATTCCACCAACCCCGACCGGGTGTACGCCACGACCGCATCCGGCGTGCAGATCAGCGACGACGCCGCGCGCACCTTCACCGCCATGCCCGATGCCCCGGCCTTGTTCCTGATCGCCACTACCGACACCGGCCTCGTCGGGATCGACACTTCAGGAGTCATCTGGGCGAGCGACGGCGCTGGATGGATTCAAGGCGGCACCGTGACGGGGGAGCCACAGGCTCTCGCCTTCGTCAGTGGCTCCGCCCCCTGGCTGCTCATCAGCGACGACCGAGGCGTGGTGGCCACCGCCGATCTGGGCGCCACCACCGTCCCGCTCGTGAAAGCACAGTGACCCCACTGCTGCCGGCTGCCCCATGACGCATCTGCTCTTCAGGCGTAGCGTCGACGGCAAACCCGGTGACCAATCAATCGAAGGAGATCTCGTGTCTGTCATCGAAGAAATGCTGAGCACCCACCCCGCTGACCTCGGCAGCGTTGATAAGGCTGCGTTCGCAGCCTGTATCGCGGCCTGTCTGGAGTGCAGCCAATCGTGCACCGCGTGCGCCGACGCGTGCCTCAGTGAAGACATGGTGAGCGAACTCACCCTCTGCATCCGCACCAATCTCGATTGCGCCGACGTCTGCGCGGCGACGGCTACGATCCTTTCTCGGCATACAGGCTCCAACGAGACGACACTTCGGGCGATCGTTGAAGCCTGCCGCGCCGCGTGCGCCAGTTGTGCAGCAGAGTGCGAGAAGCACGCCGACATGCACGAGCACTGCCGGATCTGTGCCGAGGCGTGCCGACGTTGCGAGCAGGCATGCGCTGAGCTCCTCGCCAGCCTGTAACGAGCCGCTGACCTCTCTCGCGCACAGTCGGACTGCTACGAGCGCACCAACCGAGCGATCGCGTCCGATGCCTCTTTGATCTTCGCCTCGCCCTCTTCGCCGCCGAGCTGCACAGCGTCAACGACGCAGTGCTTCAGATGGTCGTCGAGCAGTCCAAGCGCGACGCTTTCCAGCGCGGAGGTGAGGGCGGAGATCTGGGTAAGGATGTCGATGCAGTACTTCTCGTCATCGACCATACGGGCGATACCGCGGGCCTGACCCTCGATGCGCTTCATGCGAGCGAGGTACTTTTCCTTGTCGGTGATGTAGCCGTGGTGCGCGGAGGCGACGTCGGTCATCGTGTGCTTCTTCCTGATAGCCCGATCATCGGGACGGCGTTTCTGACAGGCGATCAGCGGGGGCCGAGTGATCAAGAGCCGCCCGGACACTGGTGTCAGGGTCAAGTTGCAGCCGGCGCAGGAGCTGAGCGTTCACCGCCACCACGATCGTAGACAACGACATCAAGATCGCACCCACGGACATCGGCAGAACGAAACCAATCGGGGCCAGGACCCCTGCCGCGAGCGGCACCGAGATCAGGTTGTATCCCGCTGCCCACCAAAGGTTCTGCTTCATCTTCCGGTAGCTGGCACGAGACAGCTCGATGACACTGAGGACCGATCGCGGGTCATCACTTGCCAGGATGACGCCCGCGGAAGCGATCGCCACGTCGGTGCCGGCACCAATAGCTATTCCGACGTCTGCCTGCGCTAGCGCGGGCGCGTCGTTGACGCCATCCCCGACCATCGCCACCCGTCGATGCTCGGCCTGGAGTTCCTTGACCTTGCTCGACTTGTCCTCCGGGCGCACCCCGGCGAAGTAGCGTTCAATTCCCAATTCGGTAGCCACCGAGTGGGCAACCGCTTCGGCGTCTCCGGTGATCATCACCACTCCCACGCCTTGCGCGCGAAGTGCCTCGATGGCCTGCCGAGACTCCTCCCGGATCTCGTCGGCGAGCTTCAAGGCACCGACCACCGAGCCGTCGACGAGGACGTGAAGGATGATCGCGCCATCCTGCCGCCACGAGTCCGCCACTGCGAGTTCGGCCTGGTGCTCTTGATCGAGCAGGTGCGGTCCTCCGACCTGAACGCGAGACCCATTCACCGTCCCGGTCACCCCAACCGCGGGCGACGACGCGAAATCGGTCACGGCCGGCACTGACAGGTTCCGTGTCCGCGCGGCGTTGACGATAGCACGGGCCAACGGGTGCTCTGAGTCCGCCTCCACCGCCGCAGCCAGGGCAAGCACCTCGTCGTCTGAGCGGCCATCCTCCGCTTCGATCGCCGTTACGGTTGGCTCACCCTTGGTGAGCGTCCCGGTCTTGTCGAACAGCACCGTGTCGACGGTGCGCATGCTCTCGAGGGCCAGGCGGTCCTTGATCAGCACCCCACCTCGGGCGGCGCGCTCGGTCGCGATCGACACCACAAGCGGAATTGCCAGTCCAAGAGCGTGCGGGCACGCGATCACGAGCACGGTGATAGTCCGCACTACCGCTTCGTCCGGGAGTCCCAGCGCCGTCCACACGATGGCGGTGATGACCCCGGCGCCGAGCGCGAACCAGAACAGCCAGCCAGCGGCCGTGTCGGCGATGCGCTGCGCACGCGAGGACGAGCTCTGAGCATCCGTAACCAGTCGTTGGATGCCGGCGAGGGCGGTGTCCGCGCCCACTGCCGTGATCTCGACCCGGAGCCCGGAGTCCGTGGCGACGGTCCCTGCGACAACCGTTTGGCCTTCACCTTTTCGGACGGGACGAGACTCGCCGGTGATCATAGACTCATCCATGCTCGCCGACCCCGACACGATCTTGCCGTCTGCCGGCACCCGACCACCCGGCCTCACGACCACCACGTCGCCAAGCGCCAGATCGGCGGGGGAGACCACGACTGTGGAATCCCCGTCGACGCGCTCGGCTTCATCGGGCAGCAGCGCAGCGAGCGAATCGAGTGCCGACGTCGTCTGCGCCAACGACCTCATCTCGATCCAGTGGCCCAAGAGCATGATCACGATCAGCAGCGCAAGCTCCCACCAGAAGTCCAGCTCGTGATCGACAAGACCAAGGGTCGCGCCCCAAGAGGCGAAGAACGCCACCGTGATCGCCAGAGCGATCAACAACATCATCCCGGGCTTGAGAGCCCGCAGCTCACTCACCGCACCGGTCAGGAAGGGCCGGCCACCCCAGACATACATGACCGTTCCAAGGACCGGGGAAACCCAGCCCACCCACGCGGCATCCGGGAGGGAATAGCCGATAATCATGGCGAACATCGGCGAGAACACGACCACCGGAATCGCCACGACCAGCATGATCCAGAACAGCCTGCGGAACTGACCCACATGATCGCCGTGCCCCGAGTGGCCACCGTGCCCACTGTGACCGCCGTCCCCGGACTGCGCGTCATGTCCGGAGTGATCTGCGTGACCGTCGTGACTGTTGGCCATCTGGTGCGCTGCGTGGGGATTGGGAACGGCCTGCGGCATGTGCTCACCTGTCGTCGGGTGCTCATGTTCTGAGTGGTTATCCATGAATTCTCCTGCCCATTCCACTATACCCCCTAGGGGTAAGGTGTGTAAGTGGCTGCGCCGCCCCGCTATTCCCAGTTCTCGTCGCCGCTCGGGAGAGAAATCGACGTTCTATCCGTACCCGCAGGTTGGTGAAGGGACGCTCAATGCTCCAGAAGACGAGTTGCGAGACCAACACAGACACAAGCAGCGAGATGCTGTCGGTGAGGATCGGGGCGTCGATCAGCGGGCCGATCACTGCCAGCACGATCTTGTGCAACAGGTAGAACGAGAAAGACAGCACACCCAGGTGCACAAGCACCCGGCTGTTCAGCAGCTTGCCGATAACGCCAGACGGGCGAGTGATGACGAACCAGAAGATCGGGACCAGAGCAAGGCACTGAAGCGTGGTCGCGACGCTCAAGCGGAACGACAACGCAGGCACGACGGCGCTAAACACGAGCGTCCCAATGGCGACAGCAGCGATCAAGCCCAGATGACGTGCGATCCATCGTACGAGACGGCCCCTGAGAGCAGCTGCGTCGCCCATCACCGGATTCATCAGAAGGGCTAACGCCGCACCCCACAAGATGCTGTCGATACGGGTGTCGGTCGAGAAGTAGAGCCGATCGAAATCCGCACCGTTGAGCCCGAGGAACACCCGCCATCCCGCAATCAGAAGACCCACGCTGACCAAACACCAGCCCACCAGTGTGCGTCGGGCACCTAGGCGGTAGGCCACCAACAACGCCACCGGTACGACGAGGTAATACTGCTCTTCAACCGCGAGCGACCACATCTGGCTCGTCTCCGGCGGAAGGCTCTCGTATCCCCTCGCGACGATGTAGTAGTTCGTGTAGTTCAGGAACTCCGAAAGGACTCCCCAGCCGCTGATTGACGAGGGCAGCAGGCCTGCTGTCGCCAAGGCTAACGAGACCACGATCGTGAAGTACGCCGCCGGCAGAATGCGGAACGTTCGTCGAAGATAAAACCGGGTCAATTGGATTCGCCCCGACTTCTCCAACTCGCGGCGGAGAAGGGTCGTAATGAGAAAGCCGCTGAGAAAGAAAAATACCGTCACCCCGGCATAGCCGGGCCATTGCCCCTGGTCGGTGCGGCCGTGACCGACGAACACCACCAAGACTGCCAACGCGCGCAGACCATCAAGTGACGGAATTCGAGGCGAAATGGGATGAGCTGATGCGGTGGGGGAACTGCGATTGCGCGATGACATGCCGCGGAGGGAAAGCACGAGAAAAGCCCTTGCATTCAGAGACCAGAAGAGGGCGCGCCGACGGGGCGCGGGCGCGTGCAACTTGCACCGGACGGAGGTCAACGGCGCGGAGCTCAAGCGGGACACCGAGGAGAGCCCGGGCAGGGCTCAAGTAACGGCTCTGGCCTCTAGGTTCGGCTGATCGAGAGCGCGGCCAGAGACGGGCCTTCGGCATCTCGATGGTTCACCTGGCCCTCATCGGGGCTCTCGTCTGCGACCACGGAGATCTGAGACAGCACGGTGGGCGTGTCAGCCAGGGCGCCCACTGTCACGACGGCGCGCGCGGGCACAGTCCCGTCGTGATCGACCTCGACGTGTTCGTGGTCGTGGTGTCCGGGTGCGGGGGCATCGTTTTGAGAGTCAACCGATCCCAGGGAAGACCCGGAGGTGGGATTCGTGATGCCGGCCACATGGCTCGCACCATCGACCGAGGGCAGAGGAACAACGTGGGCGAGCGCGGTGGAGATGATTAGCGCCAAGGTCATCACCGCGACGAGAAGAACCCCCATCGGGCGCGCAGAGCGAAAAGCAACACCACCCTGCACTATGACCTCCAACCAGTTCCATCGTCCCCCGATCGAAGGAGGCATCCAAATTCTCGGTGACTCTCCTACAGCATTCCCAGGACGACCGACTCGCGCGCAGCGGGGAACGGGCAGGTGCTGGCCGCTCTCAGATGGGCCGCCGGCTACCTTAGTGCCCTAGTCAGCGACCGCATCGACGTTTTCCTCGGCCGACAAGTGAGCCCGAAGAGCATGCCACCCGGCGGCCCCACCCCGCGGGGCTGAGACCGCCGTGCTGGGTGGTCTCGGGAAGGTCAATTGTGTTTATTGACATAACGTCATGTACCAGGCGGTCTCGATTTACGGTTCGGATCGACTTTATTGAGACGGCATAAGGGCTTCAAAACTTCAAATCCCGAGTGTTCGCCACGACGTCGTCATGTGCCGCCCTTCAGACCGATGCCGCGCTTGGAAGAGGGGCTCGAGAGAGTCGCTCTTGACATAATAATTGTTATCAGCGTCTTAAATATCGACCTCGCACCGCGTAGAAGACCTCATCGACAGACATAGATCAACCGTGAGAGAGAGATCTCGGGCGCAGCAACTATTTGGCTTGCTTAGCCATGGCCTTTTTGGAAACTCGCTGAAGATATGCGTACTGCTCACGCGCTTTGCCGGCCAGCTGAAGAAGTTCATCGCGGTTCTTGAAGTCGATCTTGTAGTCATCAAAGGAATCCTCCGTCTTCTTGCTCTCGACCCTCATCGCAAGGGTTCCTGCGGCGTGACTCACGAGCTCGTCGAGTCGCGCGTCTAGCGCGGGAAGGTCTGCGACTGCGTCAGCGGGTTCGTCGAGTATCTTTTGCGTATCCGCATTCGTTCGCATGAGCTCTGCGATCAAGAACGTGACCACTAGGTGGGTGAGCTTCTTTGCGTCAAGATACTGTTCCGGAATTTCGGCCTCATTGCGTTCAACGGCCTCAACGATGCGCTGGCAGAGAATGATGTGAGCGGCCGTGATGTTCTCGCGAAAGATCGTTCTGTAATTTTCCTCTTCGAACAGCGCAAGCAGCTTCACGGCAAGCCACGGCTGCTGTACGTAGACAGCGCAGAGCCATTGAGCTGCAAGGTCGTTAGGGATCTGGGTTCCTGGGTACTTGGCGCCCGCGTCAGGATGGGTAATGTAGTGGAAGAGGGGATAGTTGGCTTCGAAATCGGCTTTGAGTCTCAGCTGTATTCCCGACAACGCCCGAAGATTCCGCGCATTGACAGGGTTCTGGCTGTTGCTTCGCCGTGCCACCTCGCGAGCAACCTGGATGTGCTCCCCGATCTCGACGAATTTCACCATAAGAAGTAGTGCCTCGGTCAGCTGAGCCTCCCGGTCCCTTAGGGCCAAGACGCTCTGGGCTCCGTTGACAACGGAGATACCCTCAAGCTTGATTCGCGAAGGGGTCGTCACAATGCTGTCGGAAACGACAGTCAGTCCGTTGTGAAATGCGAGAAAGTTCTTGTGATCGATCTCCTTCTCGAGAGCCTTCCGAAGTGAGCGGCTGACTCGGTTGGGACGAAGTTCTTTCCGAACGTTCATATCGAACAGGGTCCGATCTTCGATTCCCGGCCATTTCACGATCGCCTTAGCTGGCACGGCAGCTATAACATGCTTACGGCCATCGACGGTCACCTCAAATCTCTGAGATTTGGGTACCAGTACCACTGCATTCACTGAGACAGGTCGTGGCTCAAGGAATGCATCGCAAAGAGGCGCTAAACGGTCTAGATCGTAGGTCGTGAGGTAGTCGGATCCAAGCTGGGCGTTGGTCGCCGTCTTGAGCTGAATGGCCTTCTTGTTCAACCATCCAGCTGTGATGAAAACGAGACGGATCTTGAGCTTCTGCGCGGCGAGCTTGGATCGCAATTGAAGTCGAAGAATAAGCGCTTTCAGGGCCGGTTCTAACGGACCATCATTCATGAGGGCATCGAGGCTCTCGACATTCGCAAAATGACCCGCGTACCCCACGAGCAGAGCGAGTTCTCCTTCGCTCACCTCTTTAGGTGACTCAGGGTATTTCGACTGAACTAGTATGAGAGTCTGCTCGTCGTCGTCGGAGAGCCCGTTCTCTAGGTATAGGGCGTCGATTCCCCGATCATCGGTCCCATCACTGATGTACTCGTAAGCGTCGAGGTCATCGAAGCCGACGATATTGCGTAAGTACCAGAGGACCAGAATAGATCGCTGGCGATTGAGGCCTTCGGAAGCATCAGGATTTGCGACTCTGGCGATCGATTCGTACTTACTTTGGCGATCAGCGGCCTTGGTCATGTTGCTCCCCCAATTGATGAAACTCGGCCTAGGTTATGGGTGTTCTACTTTGGCAGGCAAGGACGGTAGAGCCTTCGCTCAAGGTGCAGAGCGCGTCCCGCCAGCTCAGCCCTCTTCGGTCGAGATAGCGGTCACCGTTGTGACTTCGCCTCACCCTCTAGGCCAGAGAGCCCCCTCCGTGTTCCGGGCGGAACCCGTGACGGCACATATCGGAGCGCCGTTGCGGGTGGCCCGGTGACCATTGACTGCCCTCGGAGGGGCGGTGCGTCATGATCCGACTGTCAATTTTCGGGGGCCCGGAGCAGCCGGTTCGTGGATTCGTTCGTGCCGCGCCGGTCGACGTGCGAGACAGTCCTGGTACGGTCATCCCCCGACCGGCTCCAGGCCGTGAAGTTCGTTGACGCGGGCGGCGAAATTGAACGTGACCTGAAGGTCATCACGGGCACCACGTCGGGGTACTTCGACGACGTGCTGCCTAAGAGAAGGGCAACAAGTGGTGCCTCCATCGGGTCGCGAGTCAGCGCGCATGCTTCGCTCCACCCAGCGTCGTCGACATAACGAGGTTGTCGGCGGTCTGAACCGCCAGCTGGCCCCGCCACACCGTTTCGTCGGACTGGTGCGTTCAGGCTTGTTGGCCCCAGCTCGCAATGGAACTCCAGCGATAGGCCATCTGCTGTCGGATGCTCCCAATAGGGTGGGCTCCATGGCGGACCCTGTACCTGCTCGGCTTCTCGTGGTCGATCTTGATGACACCTTGTGGTACTGGTTCGAGCCCTGGTACGCGTCGTTTCGGGCGCTTCTCGGTGGCCTCGCGGGGCAGTCCGGGCTGGCCGAGCATGAGCTGCTTCCTGAGATTCGGCAAATCCATCAGAAGCGAGGAACGTCGGAGTACTCGTGGCTTGTCGACGAGTTGGAGGTTCTCAGGCCGGCCGTCCCAGAGGGTATGACGGCTCGCGAATACTTCGACCCTGCGCTTCACGCGCAGAACTCAGCTCGTCTCGTTCATACGGGACTTCGCGAGGGAGTTCGTGAGTCGTTGGAAAGCATTCGTACGGCGGGGACGAAGATCGTTGCATACACGGAGTCCCTCGAGTTCTGGACTCGGTGGAGAATCCTCCGAACTGAAACCGATGGATTGCTCGACGCGTACTATTCCTCCCCCGATCACGACGCCCCACTCGGACTCGACCCGAGCGCGTTGAGACGGTTCTCTGACGACTCATACCAACTTCAGGTGACAGAACACCGCCATGTGGCGAGGGGTGTCCTTAAGCCCTCCTCAGAAGTCCTTTCGCAGATCATCGCCGATTACGGCGTGAGCCCTGAGGAGACTGTCTACGTCGGCGACACCCTGATGAAAGACATCGAGATGGCCCAGCGGGTCGGAGTCCATGATGTCTGGGCAAAATACGGAGTGAACCATGCGGATCCCCGCTACGGGCTACTCCAGTCCGTGTCCCACTGGACAGATGAGATGGTGAGGAAAGAGCAGGATGAACGTCCCGGCGTGAATCCGACCGCTACCTGGGTGCTCGAACGAGGGTTTGATGAGCTGCTGGGCATGTTCGACTTCCGGCCCACTAGGAGAAGCGATGCCTCGCAAGGCTGACGAATTTGATGTCGCGACGTCCATTGACATCTGGAAAACCATCGTTGGAGTACAACAGCACTTCAACGACATCGGCTGGCGAATCAGGTCATTAGCAATCACGGCGCTCACCTTCGCACTCGGTGCGACGTTTTTCGGCTATCTGAATGCGAAGTCAGTCAACGTTGGGACATGGACGTTTAACCCAAGCGTCTTCGTTCCCGTGCTGGGACTGTCTATCTGGGCACTCTTCTGGTTTGCCGACGGCATCTGGTATCACCGGCTACTCAGGGGCGCCCAAAAGGCCGCTGGGCCGATCGAGGATGCGCTGAAGGCGCATGGGATAGATGCGGGGCTGTCGACGGCGATCACGGAGGCGAGTCACGAAAAGTGGTTTGGGAGGGAGATGAACTCCACCCGCAAGCTCAATATCTTCTATGGCTCTGGAACCGGGATACTCTTGCTAGTCGCCTTAGGCGTATTCGCCCTGACGCTCAATTGGGAAGTCGTTCTCGGCTCGGTGCAACCAACAGGAACGCCCTCTCCTGCGCCGTAAGGGATCGTAGCGATCAACGGGCTCAGCGCCGGTCTCTACCGGTCTGATGGATCCGCGTTGTCTTCCTCGGCGACGGGGATATTGCGACGTTCCATCTTGCTCCGGACATCGACATGGTGCGCCACGGGAGTCGCTGCGAGGACCTGCTCGATCATCTTGATCAAGAATTGCTCCGGGCGCACATCGGCCGGGATCCGTTCGAGTTCGATGCGAACGGCGCCGTCCGTCGCGTGATTTACGAGGGCTAACCCTGTGGCGGTGTACCCATTTGCGCCGCCGAGGTCGCGGAGCTTCCTCATCATGTCGACGGTCTTCTCGAACGCATCCGGTTCGTCGTCGAGGATCGTTGAGCGCTGGAGGAAGAAGAACCCGACTGCAGCGAGCGGGTAGCGGCCGCGGAGGTTGCCGGCGTCGCCATATGCCTCCTCGAACCTGTTCGCGAGGTTCTTGCCGAAGGACGAGACCATGGTCTTGGTGCTGAGCATGAGCTCGGGTCCGCGGTCCCAGCGGGCGATGGCGACGTCGACCTGCTTCTCGTATGCCCGTCCCAGGATTCGTGCGTCGGTGGGGACGATCGACGCGAAACCGCCTCCGGTAAGGCGACGTCGTATCTCTGAGGAGAGATCCTTCGGCAGTAGTTCGAGCAGCGCGGCGATGTCGCGGGGAACGATTCTGGGACGTGATGCTCTGGGCCAGACCTCGTCCGCGCCGAAGCCCGCGCGGCGCAACTCGTGTGCGAGCCAGGAGTCGACCCCGTTGGCGAGACCGCCGGATTGCCAGCCCTTGTCTGAGCTGAGCGGAATAGCAAGGAGGCGCTCGAAGGCGGCGTAGTCCGGGGCGTAGACGGGCGATTCGCCGAGTGCGTGGACCCAGGGGTCTGTCAGCGGGGTTGACGCGAGCGTTTCGTCGAAAGGCTCGAAGGAGTCCCCACGGGCCGCCATCAGATGTTCTGCCCGCTGCTGCGGCCGCGGACGGTCCGCCGGGTTGAGAGCGCGGCATGGTCCGCGCGCAACCCATCCAGCTCTCGACCCTCCAGGACCCCCGCGAAGAGGACGTCGTCCACGGCCGCGACGGCGGCGGCGAGCCGCTTGGACTGCAGCAGCCGTTGGACCCGCGGCTTGATGGCAATCAGCGCCTCCTGGTGCCGCGCCAGAAGATCGATCGCGGGCATCCACCAGCGGTCTGCTTCTCTTGGCTCGATCTTGAGGATGCCGCCCCCGTACGACCGACCCACCATTTCCGCGGACAGAAGGGTCAGGGAGTTCAGGGAAGCGATCGGCAGGATGCTTCGGGCGAGGTCCCGGTACTCGGCCTTGATGTAGACGCCGTGCACGCTGTTGAGGTGCCGTACGCCGGCGGCGTTGGTGGTCAGACGCGCGGTGTCTGCGTTCATGTAGGTCAAGAGAAGGTCGGGGGCTGCTAGCACCGGCACCTTCCACCAGGGGATTCGTACCCTGCACTTGTAGGCAGTGTCGACACCGGTCGCGTGGCCGAGCTCGATGTACCGCTTCGTGGCTTCGGCCGGATGGTTACTCGGGTAGAGCAGCCAGGTGGCTTGGCCTGCCTGTCCGAGCCTGGTCATGGCGCTGTCGGTCAGCGCCAGTCCACGAAGGTGCCCACTGCCTGGGGGGCTGATGCGCAGGAGGTCACGTCGCGGAATGCCGAGTTCACGCACACGAGACGGTGACAGCGCGAAGAAGCGGTTTCCGCCGGTCACGGCGCCGAGGGACACATCCCCGTAGCTCGACAGGGGGACGAAGGCCTGTGCGCTGAGTCGGCGAAGCGCCGATTCGGTCGTGTCGGAGAGAGCCAAGGGGGTCCAACGGTCAGCAGTGCTGATCGGCGCCCACGTCGTTCCCGCTTCTAGGGAGTCGAGCGTGGCGGCGTTCCGTGTCTGACGCAGGGACGCGCGGCCGGACGGCGCCTGTCCCCAGCCGTCGGCCTTGACCAGGACGGTGTCGGCCTCGGCGTCGGGAAAGACCTGCTCGTCGAACACGACGAGCTCAACGCTGGCGAATCTCTCAAGGAGGAACCGGCGTACGGGCGCGGCATAGTTCACGCTCAGCAGCTCGGCGGGCAGGACCAACCCAAGCCGACCACCGGGCTTGAGAAAGCCTGCGGAATGGACCACGAAGGCCGCCCAGCTGGAGGAAAGCCCGGTCAGCGCCACGCCCTGCTGCAGCGCGGCAAACCGGGCCCGATCGCGTTGCGCTCCGGTCCACTCCTGATAGCGGATGAACGGAGGATTGCCGATGATGGCGTCGAATTCCGGGACAGCATCGACGAGGAAGAAGTCTTGGACTGCGATCTCCCCGCGACCCCCGGCATCCTGAACCACCTTCTCGGCGGCTAGGGCGCTCGGCGGATGTATCTCGACGCCATGAACGACGGGCGTGGCGGTGCCCAGACTGGTCAGACGCTTAACGGCGGCGGTGAGGAAGGCAGCCTCGCCGGTGCTCGGTTCAAGGACATGATCGCCGGCACCTCGGATGGCCCACGCGACGATGTGCTCGGTGATGCCAGAAGGGGTGAAGAACGCCCCGCGTGCCTTCCGCGCCGACGCAGAGTCGATGCCCTCTTCGAGGTCAGGTGAGTCGGACAGCACGTCACCACACTATTGGCTACACCACCGACATCGCGGCACCGCTGCAGCACAGATCCCGTGTCGCGGGGCCTAGTGGCGCAGACCACGCCGATCAGCTCTGACCTGGGTCCGTCACGCGTTTGGATCGGCGGACTAGCGTGTCGCCATGGCTTATTCTCAAGGCGAAGCTGCCGGTACATACGAGCCCAGCAACCTCGCTATCCGCGCTCTAGACGCGGCACTCCGCATCCAACAGCCAGCGATAGAGAACTTCATCGCCCGTGCTCGCCAGCGTCGGCCCGATGCAACACCAGCAGAGGTGATCAAGACGCTTGAGCGCATGTATCGAGCCGCGCTCGCTGGGAGCGGCGCCGCCGTAGGCGGCGTGGCGGCGCTGCCAGCCGTTGGAACCGGTGCTGCGCTAGTCGTATCTGGGGGCGAAGTGTTCACCACACTGGAGATGACGGCCGTCTTCGCGCTCTCTCTTGCGGAGATTCATGGAGTCCCAATCCAAGAGCTTGAACGGCGCAGAACTCTTGTGATGGGCATCCTGCTCGGGGGCGGCACCACAGAGACCATCTCGCGGGTAGCGGAGCGCACAGGCCAGCATTGGGCGAAGAACATCGTCGCTCAGATACCGGCGTCCAAACTGCTCCAGATCAACCGGATACTTGGACGAAACTTCATCACCAAGTACGGCACGAAGCAGGGGATCCTGGTCCTGGGAAGGGTCATACCGTTCGGGATCGGGACCGTGATTGGTGGCGGAGCGAACCTCGCGATGTCGGAGGTCACCATCCGGACTAGTCGCCGCGCCTTCGGGACGCCGCCTGCAAAGTGGGACAAGACGATGTAGTTGTCGGTTCAGAAGGGCAATGGTCCTGTGGAGGAGGGGGGAGGTAGCTTTCTTTGGTGAAGGATCCTGCAGACCATTCTCAGTCGGCGGTGGCGGCTGGCCTGCTCTCCGAGGATGACGTTGTGCGATCAGTGATGGCTCACCTCAAGGCGGGCGGTTGGACGATCGAATCGTTCGCACTCAGCCATCAGCACGGCGATGACATCGTGGCCGTGCGCGGCATGGAGAAGCTTCTCGTAGAGGCCAAGGGGGAAGGAAGCTCCCGGGTTGGATCCCGCAGGCATGGGCTTGCCTTCAACCGTAACCAGGTGCGCACGCACGTTTCCGTGGCAGTCGTGCGAGCCATGCAAGTCGTGTCCAGCGCCCACGCGGCGGCCGCGATCGCACTGCCTTCCAACGTGCTACACCGATCCGAGGTAACCCGGATCGCCGTAGCTCTCCGCATGATCGGTGTTCAGGTGTTCTGGGTGGCCGCTGACGGGTCGGTCGAGCTGCAGGCATAGTCAGGGACCGCTGAGTTTCCCCGGTTGCGCAGTCTCCTGCAAATATTGGAATGTGACAGCCATGTCGAAGCTCCGAAAGCCGTAGCGCCGGCTCGCCCTCACCGAGGGGCAGCGGGTCGGCGCGTTCGACCCTCGGAGTCTCTATGTCTCGCACCGACGCCCATCAGCCAGTACGCGTTCTTATCGCCCATGGCAGCGTGCGCGCTATCGCCGTTCACAATCACGTCGATCGCGCCTGCGATCTTCCCCCGCGCGATCGCGTCGACGACCGCTTGGGTGGTCCAGCCATATGCCGTTGGGAATGGCGGTTCGATGGCGTGAACATCTGCTCCTGCTGGCTCTGCCACGAGGGCCAGAACCACAAACGCGAGCTTCGCCGGACGAGGCACAGCAGCCACAGAAGCCTCCACGGGGCCGCCAAACGCTGGAACGGTGGCGACCGCGAACTGGAATGACGGAAGGGTGTTGTGCCCATCGTTGATCGACACACGGACCCGCCGTCCTCGAGGATCTCCGGCAGCTCTGATGACGCGTTGGCTATATTGGACGGCGGGACAACCTCACCATCCGCGCATCCCCGGTCGGCTGCACTAAGCGGAGCGGAGCTCGGCTCTCAGGTTCGACACGATCGCATGCTCTTGAGCACTGACTTTCTCCGGGACCGGCCGGTCGGGAGAGTCCATGCCTACCTCGCGTGCAACACGCCGCCACCGCCTCTTCTCAGAAGCAACGAGGACGCCACTCTCGGCTGCCCAGCACATCGTCCATGCCGACGAGCCCGTTATTCCCGAAGCTTCGACAGCTCAAAGGGATCTGGAGGGGTGCTTTTTCGAACAGGTCCGCTTCCTGAGACACCTCACTGAGACCCCAGGAGGGGAGCTGGCAATCCTCCAACTCCTGCCGGCGCCCAGCAGCCTGACAATACGACTCAGCCCGAGCACCTCGATTCTTGAATGGGTCGAGGCGGCTCTGCCCTTCTCCGACGAAGGAGGTTCAGTCGGGATCCCCGGGGCACAGGTGGCGGTCCTCTCCCCCGATGTCGTGCGATTCGACTACAGAGATGATCGTTCGACAGGACGAATACTCATCGAGGGTGCTGACACGGCAGCGCTGGCCGACTATCTGCAGTCCACTGTGGCCGCAGCTCCGACCATGGAGCGGCCACCTTCCCATGAAGGCCGTGTGAGGACCCGCCGAGCATTGAGCGCACTGGTCCGCAGGATCGGGCTCCTCGACTCGTTCGCGCCTTTCGACGTGGACTGCTGGGGTTGGCTGGGCGGAAGCGCGGCCGTCGAGGCCTACTGCGGACGGTTGGACAGCCAGATACTCCAGGAGTACATGCGTTTGATGACCTCTCAGGACTGCGAGCCACATCTGGTCCTGAGAAGCCTCGAGTTCCTGGGGGACTCCGCTGACATCGTCTTCTCAAGCGGCGGCATCAATCGATTCCTTAACGTCCGATTGAGACGCAGGAGCCGGGAAAATCCAAACGGTCAGAACGAGTCGCCATAGAGCCGCTCCCCTACTATGCCGGTCGGCGCCCCCTCACCGAAGTGCTCAACGGGAGGGTCTTCTGAGAGGACTCGAACCGCGGGACTCCGCTGCCTCCGGGAGTGCGCGAAACACTTCGGATAGCGATCGTCTATCGAGACGTGTGGACAGGTCGGCCGCCTTGCAGAGACGACGGTTTCGGGTGCTGACGGTGGTGCGGCGGACAGGGTCGACGGTGAAGCGGTCGTGTGGGCCGTGGACCGGCTGGACTTTGACGCGCTGCAGATGCGGCTCACCACCAGCCCCGCCGCGGTGCAGCGCCTCGCCCACCAGCGGCCGGCGTCCTATGCCGCGTTCGACCTCCTCGCCGTCGACGGCCAGGATGCGCGGTCGCTACCGCTGCGCGATCGCCGGGCCCTCCTCGAGCAGCTCGCCCGGGACTGGACCCCGCCCCTGAACCTCTCGCCCGCCACCACCGACTACGACGAGGCCGTGACATGGTTCGAGCAGCTGCACACGGCGGGGATCGAGGGGCTCGTCGTCAAGGGTGCCGGCGACCGGTACAGCGGGGGAGTACGGCAGTGGGTGAAGGTCAAGCACCGCGACACCCTCGACGTCGTCTGCGCCGCCGTCATCGGCCCCGCCCATCAGCCCCAGGAGATCATCGTCGGCCTGCCCGTCGAGGGAGAGCTGCGCATCGTGGGCCGCAGCACGCCGCTGCGCGCGGCCCCGGCTCGTGCCCTCGGCCGCTTGCTACGGCCAGCGGTGGGGGAGGGGCATCCCTGGCCGGCACAGATCAAGCCCGGCGCCCTGGACCGATTCGGCAACAGCGGCCGCGAGCTCGTCGACCTCACGCTCGTCAAGCCGATCGTGGTCGAGATCTCCGCCGACGTCGCCTGGTCGGGTCGCTCCTTCCGGCACGCCGTCCGCTACCTGCGAGCTCGACCCGAGCTCGACCCCGTCGACGTCGCCGAGCGGGAGCGCTGACCCGTCCGTGCTCTAGTCAGCCACCTCGACAGGCTCCAAGAGCGCGGGGTCGTCCCAGACGGGCCGGGCGCGGACGTTGTTGATCGCCTTGCTCACCGGGTACGTGGTGATCGTAGAGGCCACGGTCTCTGATGTGGCCATGAGCATCTCGACCGTCTCGGATGGGTCCTCGAGGTCGGTGGGGGAGAGCCACGCGTCCCAGGTGTCGGGGGTGAGGAAGGCTGGCATGCGGTCGTGGATCTCGCCGGAGGCGTCGCGGGCCTCGCGGGTGATGATTGCGAACCGCACATCCCACCCGTCGCCGGTCTTGACGGGCACGTAGATGCCGGCGGCGGAGAGGAAGTCGGCGGGGGAGTGGATGAAGTAGGGCTGCTTCTTGCCTGCGATCGTCTTCCACTCGTAGTAGCCCAGCATCGGCACGATCGCGCGCCGGCCGATGAACGCCTTTTTCCAAAGGTTCGAGCTGGTCAGGTTCTCGATCCGAGCATTGATCTGCGGCGCCGGCGTCTTCAACCATGGCGGCCGGAAGTCCCAGACCGCGTCCCAGTCGACCTCGCGGCGCAGCTCGCCGGAGTCGTCGTCGACGCGGTCGCGGACGATCACGGAGGTGTTCGTGGGGGCGACGTTGTAGTTGGCGTCCCAGTCAGAAGGGCTCCAGTCCTGCGGTCGGCCGCCGGCGTGGACGTAGGCGGTGATGGCCTCGTTGACCTTGCCGTCAATCGCGAACCGTCCGCACATAGCTGCACGCTACGCCGGAAAACGGCGCAGGTTGTACCTCAGCAGCAGGTGCAGCCGTCGGTGCATTCGGTGGTGCAGCAGCTTCCGTCGCAGCAATCAGACATGAGGTTCTCCTTCGGGGCGGTAATTCATCGGTTGGTTGGGGTCATCGAGCAGCGTGGTTGCTGACGTGGCGCAGCGTCGATCGGGCGGACGCATTTATGCAGAACCGCCCGACTTTCGCCGCCAATGCGTTCGATCGTGGCCGTCGCGGGGCTCACTCGCAGCATCCAGGCACGGCGCAGGACTCGTCGTTGCACGGCGCTGAGGTGTCGATGGCCAGGACGACGTCCACCAGATCGTTTAGCGCTTTTGCGAGGTGTGCATCCGCGATCTCGTACCGGTTCTGTCGGCCTTCCGGCTCCGCTACGACAATGCCGCAATCGCGGAGACAGGTCAGATGGTTGGAGACGTTCTGACGCGTCAGATCAAGGGCTTCCGCAATCCCGGCAGGGTAGGCCGGTGTTTCGAGAAGCATCAGCAGAATGCGGGAACGAGTCGGGTCGGCCATCGCGCGTCCGAGCCTATTCATCACGTCGAGCCGGGTTGCGAGCGTCAGCATAAACCAATTAATACAGCTACTGCTGTATTAATCAACCTCAACATACTGTTCAGGCCCTACTGTACGATCGTTGCCGATACCTAAGACGAAGATCGGGCGGAAGGACACACGGTGCGACGAGATGACGCCGCGACCGTGAATCGCCCCTTGCGGCCGAATCGAGTTGTCGGGGGTCTCCTGAGTCTCCTGACGATCGTTCTCGCCGCCTTCTGCCTCCACTTTCTCGGTGCAGCCTCAACAAGCACTGGCGATGCGCCAATGAACGCTATGACGGTGGCACACCTGGACGACGTCGGCTCTTCGATGAGTGACACCGAGCAGCCAGTGACGGATGGCCTAGTCGGCTGCGCTGCAGTCGGCTTGATCTGCATAGTCGGTGTCGTGGCGCTGCTCGCGCTACGATTTTCGCCCGGCACAATTCCCATAACGCAGCTAGGACTACTCATCCGCGCTGTCCCACTCCGGATCGTGCGCAATGCAATGCCCGAAGGGCCGTCACTTCACGCTCTCAGCCTCCTCCGCATTTAGAAGCTGGTCAGGCTCCCGCAACTCCTCCCGCCAAGTGTGAGTTGCGGTGTGCCTTCGCGCGCCCACTTGGGCGCGCTTACCTCGCTGGAGCTGAGAATCGAAGGGAACCTCCATGAGTTCGAAGAAAAAAACGATCGCCGGCGTGACCCGGCGCCACGGCATCGCCGCCGCGCCAGCATTGACTGGGCGCACCAAAATTGTCATCCTCGCTGCCGTGTCTCTAGCCGTGGCAGCGGCGATCGCGATTATCGCGATCAGCGTGGCGCAGAGCACGGTGAATCGTGCTGCGACCGCGCCCGAGGGCGGGACAGCCGTAGTGCGGGCCAACAGTCATGTTCTGGGTGAGGCGGCGGACGGGAAGGTCACGTTGGTCGAGTTCCTCGACTTCGAGTGTGAGGCGTGCGGGGCGTTGTACCCCCATGTCGAGCAGTTACGCGAGGACTATGCCGGTCGGATTACGTTTGTAACCCGCTACTTCCCATTGCCTGGTCATCAGAACTCGAAGCCGGCCGCAATTGCGGCGGAGGCCGCAGCGGCGCAGGGCGAGTTCGAGCAGATGTACCGAATGATGTTCGAGACGCAGCCGCAATGGGGCGAACGGCAGGAGACGCAGGCCGCCATCTTCCGCGGCTTCGCCGAGGAAATCGGCTTAGACATGACCGAATTCGACGCGGCGGTGGCCGATCCGGCGACCTTGGATCGTGTGCTGGTCGACTTCAACGACGGCGTTGCTCTGGGAATCCAGAGCACCCCGACGTTCTTCTTGAACGGCGAAATGATGACCATCACCTCAATCGATGACTTCCGGGCGCAGATCGATGCCGCGCTGGCCGAGTAACGCAGTCGCGGTAGCCGCGGCCGTCGTCGTCGTGGCGCTGCTGAGCGGGTGCGCTGCCGATCCGCTGGCCGAGCAGTACGCTGCCGGCGACAGTAAAGGCTTCATTGCCGGCGATGGGTCTGTTGTCGAGATTCGTCCGGCTGATCGCGGTGAACCAATCGTGTTCACCGGGACCACCGACGATGCCGCGGAGCTGACCTCGGCAGATTTCGTGGGCCAGGTACTCGTGGTGAACTTCTGGTACGCGGCGTGCGCCCCATGCCGGCTGGAGGCCAAAGACCTCGAAGCGACCTACCAGCAGTATCTTCCGCAGCAGGTGGCGTTCCTCGGAGTCAACGTGCGAGATCAGCCGGCAACAGCGCGCGGGTTCGCCGAGACGTTTGGCGTCACCTACCCGTCACTGGTGGACACCGATGGGGGAGTGCAGTTCAGCTTCGCCGGAGAGGTCGCACCCAACGCAGTACCTACGACCCTCGTGCTGGACCGGCAGGGGCGGGTTTCCGCTCGGATTCTTGGCCGCGTGACAGAGCTTTCAATCCTTCGCGCTCTGATCGAATCAGCATTGGACGAGCAGCAGTGATTCCCGAGCTTGTCTTCAGTGGACAGCTTGCCGTCGCCCTGCCCCTCGCGGTGTTGGCCGGGCTGGTGTCCTTCGTGTCACCGTGCGTGCTCCCGCTGGTGCCGGGATATCTCGCCTATGTCTCCGGCTCCGCAGAGCACACACGTAACCGAGGCCGCACCATCCTGGGAGCAGCCTTGTTCGTCCTCGGCTTCGCCGTGGTATTTGTCGCCTACGGCGCCCTCTTCGGTGCGCTCGGCGCCTGGCTCGTGCAGTGGCAAGACGTCATCACCCGGGTGCTCGGCGTCATCGTTATCCTCGTCGGAATCGTCTTCCTGGGTTTCATCCCCGGCCTGCAACGCACGGTCAAGCTGCCCGTGAAACCGGCAGTTGGCCTCGTTGGCGCACCAATCCTCGGAGTCGTCTTCGGACTCGGCTGGACGCCCTGCTTCGGCCCCACTCTCGTCGCGATCTCGGCCCTCAGTCTCGAAAGCGGCTCCGCCGGCCGCGGCGCCCTCCTCGGCTTCGCCTACTGCCTTGGTCTCGGCCTCCCATTTCTGCTCATCGCCGGGGGATTCGTGTGGGCCACACGCGCCATTGCCTCGTTGCGCCGCCTGATCCGGCCCCTGAACATCGCCGGCGGGACCTTGCTCATTCTGCTCGGAGTTTTCATGGTCACTGGCGCGTGGACCGCAATCATCTACCAAATTCAAGGCTGGATAGGTGGTTTCGTTACCCCCATCTGAACACCCACAGCCGCACCTCGCGGATGGTACCAACGCACAGACACAGCCTCAGCGACAGGCGGGTGCCGGTAAGAGCAGCCGCATGGCACCAATTAGCGGTTGGCCGAACCACGCACGGCCCTCCACGCGCGGCCCCACAGCTCTTCGTCTGACACGGGGTCGCGTGCGCTCACGATGGATGTCTGACGGAGGTGTTCAATCTCTCTCACGAGCACCTCAGCGGAGACGTCCTTTGAACGCGTTCCATGAGCTGCGAGTCGAAACCGAACCGACTGACGAAGCAGCCTATGAACAGGACGGCTACCGTGGGCTCCTATAAGAATCGCCGCCGTGCTCGCAGTGATGGTCACACTCAGGCATAGTGCCAATACTGCGGATTCGAATATTCCAGAAAGCAGCATTGCGCCCAGAATTAGTGGCATCGCGGCGATGCACAATAAGACGTCGAAGCTACGCCGGGACAGGTATTGCATTGCAGCCTGCGCATCCTCGATCGACGTACCGGGCAGAAAGACCAGCACCGTGAACGTTGAGCGGACGCTGAGAAGATCACTGAGGCTGAGGTAAGTCGCGCCCCACAAATGCAGGGGAGAGCGAATAGCTGTTACAAACAAGGGCACACCCTTAGGCCAGGGAACGAGCGAGCCGCGAGGGTCATCGACTGTTCCCCCGTGTGCTGAGTGGGTAGGAAAGGCATCGCAGCTCCTAGAGAGGTCGGCTCGAGCCGTTCCTGATTCATCGTCGGTTTGTTTTGCTCCTTCCTTGTACACTAGACGATGTATAGTCACTGTGTGCTGACTATTGCAGATCGACTTGATGTGATGAATCGGCTCGGCCGAGCTATGGCCGATCCGACGCGCTCTCGCATCCTCTTGACCCTTCTGACTGGCCCGAGCTATCCGGCCGTGTTATCTCGTGATCTTGGGCTGTCGCGCTCGAATGTCTCGAACCATCTGACGTGTCTGCGGGGGTGTGGGATCGTGGTGGCCGAGCCTGAAGGCAGGCAGACCCGTTATGAGATCGCAGACCCGCACCTGGCGCGGGCCCTGACGGCCCTGGTTGACGTGGCGCTCGCGGTCGACGAGAGCGTGCCGTGCATGGACCCTGACTGCGGAGTCGAGGGCTGCGTCGCCGGAGAGGTTCCGGCGTGAGCGCCGTCACGGGTTCGCAGGTCGAGCACGTCGACCTCGATGATGATGATGATGACGATGACGATCGGCCGTGGTATCGGAGCCCGAGCGTTCTGATCCCGATCGCTTCCGGTGTCGCGTTCGCCGCCGGCCTGATCTGCGAGTGGACCGGCGCGGAGACCGCGGGTCTGGTGCTGTTCTGGATCGGCCTGCTGCTGGGCGCCTACACGTTCGTGCCGGGCGCGTTGCGCAAGCTGTTCACCAAGGGCAAGCTCGGCATCGGTCTTCTGATGACAATCAGTGCGACCGGCGCGGTGATCCTCGGCTATGTCGAGGAGGCCGCCGCGCTGGCGTTCCTGTACTCCATCGCAGAGGCGTTGGAAGACAAAGCGATGGACCGTGCCCGCGCAGGATTGCGGGCGCTGTTGAAGCTCGTCCCCGACACCGCACTCGTCAAGCAAGGCGACGCCACGGCCGAGGTGGAGGCGAAGGAGCTGCGCGTCGGTGACGTGCTCGTGGTCCGGCCGGGCGAACGAATCGCCACGGACGGCACCGTGCGCGCCGGTCGAAGCAGCCTAGACACGTCCGCGATCACAGGCGAGTCAATCCCGGTCGAAGTCGAGCCCGGCACCGACGTGTCGGCCGGGTCGATCAACACCAGCGGCGTCCTCGAAGTCGAAGCCACCGCCGCCGGCACCGACAACTCCCTCACTACCATCGTCGAGCTGGTCGAGCAAGCCCAGGCCGAGAAGGGGGATCGCGCCCGCCTGGCCGACCGGATCGCCCGCCCCCTCGTTCCCGGTGTGATGATTCTCGCCGTACTTGTCGGCGTACTCGGGTCGCTGCTCACCGGCGACTGGGGGCTGTGGATCACCCGCGCCCTGGTCGTGCTGGTTGCGGCCTCTCCGTGCGCGCTGGCGATCGCCGTCCCGGTCACCGTCGTCTCCGCGATCGGTGCGGCCTCCAAGTTTGGCGTGGTCGTGAAATCCGGGGCCGCCTTCGAGCGATTCGGCGGCATCCGTCACCTCGCCGTCGACAAGACCGGCACCCTGACCCGCAACGAACCCACCGTCACCCGTGTCGTCACCACCGGGGCGACCGAGGGTGATGTGTTGGCATGGGCGGCGAGCCTCGAAGGTCACAGCACACACCCCCTCGCCGCAGCGATCACCAACGCGGTTCCCGACGCTCCGATCGCCGCAGACGTCACGGAGACCGCCGGGCACGGCATCGTCGGCACCCTCAACGGCGTCCGTCTCGCGGTAGGGAGCCCACGGTGGCTCGACGCCGGCAGAATGGCCACCAATGTTCAAGCAATGGAGTCCGAGGGGATGACTGTCGTCATCGTCTACCGCGACGATGAGCCAGTTGGCGCGATCGGGGTGCGGGACGAGCTGCGCCCCGAGGTGCCCGAGGTTATCGCCACGCTGAACCGCCGCGGGATCGGTGTGACAATGCTCACGGGGGATAACGCCCGAACCGCAGCAGCGCTGGCGGCACAAGCCGGCATCAACGACGTGCGCGCCGAACTGCGCCCCGAGGATAAGGCGGCCGCTGTCACGCAACTGTCGACGTCACAGCCCACCGCCATGATCGGGGACGGCATCAACGACGCCCCCGCTCTCGCGGCCGCAGACCTAGGGATCGCGATGGGAGCTAAGGGCGCCGATGCCGCGATTGAGTCGGCCGACGTAGCTTTCACTGGCCATGACCTCCGCCTGATCCCGCAGGCCCTCGCCCACGCTCGCCGCGGCCGTAGCATCATCAACCAGAACGTCGTGCTCTCCATCGCGATCATCGCTGTGCTGCTGCCGTTGGCGATCTCAGGAATCCTCGGGCTCGCCGCGGTAGTGCTCGTGCACGAGGTCGCGGAAGTCTTCGTCATCCTCAACGGGCTCCGCGCGGCGCGGCGCACTCAACCATGACCGGGCCTGCTGACGGCCGCGCTCCCGGGAACGCGGATGCCGTGGTAATTCCCGCCAACTCTGTCGGAGTGCGTGTGCGACCCCGACTATTCCTACTTGCGGTCGCCGTCGCCGCCAGTGCCGTGCTGATCGACCAGGGTACCAAAGCACTCGCCCTCGCACGGCTCAGCCAGCAAAATCGCATCCCACTTTTCGGGGACTGGCTCGGCCTCCAGCTCGCGTTCAACCCCGGCACCGTCATGTCACTGGGATCCGGCTCAACTTGGCTGCTCACCCTCGTCGCGGCAGCGGCATCCGTGGCACTGCTCATCGCCGCTACGCGCGCCCGGGCAGCCGGGTGGGCGGTTGTGATTGGGCTGCTATTGGGGGGCGCGGTCGGCAACCTCCTCGACCGGCTGCTGGCACCCCCCGGGTTTGGAGTGGGGCATGTCACCGACTTTCTCGCCTACGGCAACCTATTCATCGGCAACCTCGCCGATGTCCTCATCGGCGTCGGCGTCGGTCTCGGCCTGCTGCTCTATCTCCTGGGTGCACAGCGGTCCCGCGACGGAGAACGACGCGGCGCGGCGGTAGACGCGTGATCCTGTCATCGGTACTACAAGCCGTTGGACTGTTCGTGGCCACGAACATCGATGACATCATCGTGCTCTCACTGTTTTTCGCGCGAGGGGCGGGGCAGCAAGGAACCACGAGCCGCATTCTGGTCGGACAGTACCTCGGGTTCGCCGGCATCCTGGGCGCTTCCGTCTTGGTGGCGCTCGGCGCCGGGGCGTTCCTGCCACCAGAGGTCATCCCCTACTTCGGCCTCATTCCGCTCGGATTAGGGCTGTGGGCTGCCTGGCAGGCTTGGCGGCGGCGGCGAGATGACGATGATGACGCGAAAGTCCAGGGCAAGAAAGTCGCGGCGTGGACGGTAGCCGGGGTCACCTTCGCCAACGGCGGCGACAACATTGGCGTTTACGTCCCCGTCTTTCTCAATATCGGCCCCGCGGCCGTGATCGCATATTGCCTCGTGTTCCTGGCCCTGGTCGCTGGCCTTGTCGGCCTTGCGAAGTTCATCACCACGCGTCGGCCCATTGCAGAACTACTAGAACGCGGTGAACACATACTGTTCCCGATCGTCCTCATCGGCCTGGGTATATTTATCCTCGTCAGCGGTGGCGCCTTTGGTCTGTGACGACCTGCCACGCCCGCGATCGGCGGGAGCTACTTCGCGTCCCCGGAGCAGCTCCTGATCCAGATCGGCCGTGCCCCGGCCTCCGTCTAGCGGGCCAGGCTCAGCGGGTCAGGAGCGTCGACTGAATCTGCGCGCCCACGGCCTCGCGCAGCGGCCGCACCGCGTCGGCGTCCCACGCTTCCGGGTTGGGGAATGACCATTCCAGCACCTCGCCGCGCGGCGTCGAGGGCAGTGCGAGTCCTGGTTTCATCAGCACCACAATGTCGGCCTCGTCGAGGTCTGCGGTCGTGACTTCGCGCGGGACGTTGCCCGAGATATCGACACCCAGCTCAGCGACCGTCGCGGCCACGGCCGGGTTCACCACATCGGCGGGCGAGAGCCCGGCCGAGGCCGCGGTGAACCGACCCCCGGCCAGGTGGTCGAGGAGCGCGGCCCCGAGCTGGGAGCGGCCGGCGTTGTGCTGGCAGATGAACAGGACGGTAGGTGTGACGGTCATGAATCGCTTCCGTTCGGTGCAGGGGGTTCAGGATGCGGCGAGCCGCGGAGCGAGGTCCGAGATGCGTCGGTGCAGCTCGGCATAGGTGGTGTCGAATGCGGCGGCGGTGCCGATTCGAACCGGGTCCGGGATCGACCAGTGGAGGTTCCCGGTCGCGCCCAGCTCTTCGTGGGCGTTGTCGCAGACGGTGACCACGAAATCGGTGCCGGTGAGTACGTCATCGAGCACGCGCGGCTGCACGTCTGCGAGGGTGAGGTGGTGGCGCTGCGCGGCCGCGATCGCTCCGGCGTCGATCTGCTCGGCCGGATGCGTGCCCCCGGATGCGGCCGGGATGGTCGACTGCTGCTCCCAGAGCGCGGCCGCGAGCTGTGACCGGGCAGAGTTCGCGGTGCAGACGAACACCACCCGGTCGGCCCGTTCCACCGCACCCGGCGTGAGCCCGGCAAGCGCGGTGGTGGTCAGGTGCACGTAGGAGCGGCGCTTGTCGGCCTCCGAGCGGGTCCGGGCGATCATGCCGACGGCTTCGAGGGCGTTCAGGTGATGGGTGATGAGGTTCGATCGGATGCCGAGCGCGACCTGGATTTCGGTGGGGGAGAGGTCGCCCAGCGTGAGCAGGTCGACGATGCGCAGCCGTGCCGGCTCGCTGAGCGCGGCGTGCTTCGCTGCCCGCCGCTCCAACTCTTCACTTCGCTCAATGTTCATTGTTTCAATCTTGACTGAACTAGTTGGTTCGAGTCAAGATGGGGCCGACATGAAAACCCCACACCTTCACCCCGAGCTGTCCCGCCCGCATTTGGCGCGCCGGGTCACCGCCGAGTTCGTCGGCACCGGCCTGCTCGTGACGGTCGTCGTCGGCTCCGGGATCGCCGCGCAGCAGCTCTCGGCCGGTGACGTCGGCTTGCAACTGCTGCAGAACAGCATCGCCCTCGGGCTCGGCCTGCTGCTCGTGCTCTACCCGATCGCCGCCCGCACGACCGGCGACGTCGCGGTCCCACACCCTGCCGAAACCCACTGATCCACCCCTTGAAAGGCACACCCTCATGCACCTCGTAGCGATCGGCGGAAGCGACGCCGGAATCTCCACCGCGCTCCGCGCCCGTGAACTCGATCCCTCCGTCGACGTGACCGTCGTCGTCGCGGACGCCTATCCGAATTTCTCGATCTGCGGCATCCCGTACTACTTCTCCCGCGAGGTGAACCCGTGGCAGTCGCTCGCGCACCGCACCCACGCCGATCTCGAAGCGACCGGGATGCAGCTCCGGCTCGACACCCTCGCCTCGAGCATCGACGTCGCCGGCCAGCAGCTCACCGTGCGGGACGCCAACGGGCAGGAATCGACGATCGCCTACGACGAGCTGATGGTCGGCACCGGAGCATCCCCGTCGACCGCGGGCATCGCCGGCATCGGCCCCGACGGGCTCGGCCCGGACGACGGCGTGCACGTGCTGCACTCGATGGGTGACACCTTCGCGCTCGAGCGCTACCTCGACGAGCACCAGCCCGCGACCGCGATCATAGTCGGCGCCGGCTACGTCGGCCTCGAAATGGCCGAAGCCCTCACCGTCCGCGGGCTCCAGGTCACGCAGTTGCAGCGTGGACCCGAAGTGCTCTCCACCCTCGACCCGGAACTTGGCTCGCTTGTTCACGACGAACTCACCCGCCACGGCGTCGACGTCGTCACCGGCGCCCGCGTCGAAGGCATCACCCGTGACAGCAACGGCCTCACCGTTACCGGATTCAAGGATGGGAACGAATACGCCCGCATCGCCGACTTGGTGCTCGTCGTGGTGGGCGTGCGACCCAACACGAGCCTCCTCACGGATGCTGGCGCGAGCGTCGGGGCCGGGGGAGCGGTCGTCGTAGACGAGCAGATGCGCACTGGCCTGCCTCACGTCTGGGCGGCAGGCGACGGCGTGGTCACCCACCACCGCCTGCTCGGCGTCACCTACCTGCCCCTCGGCACCACTTCGCACAAGCAGGGACGGGTGGCCGGCGAGAACGCGATCGGTGGCGATGCTCGGTTCGCCGGCAGCCTCGGCACCCAGGTCGTGAAGGTCTTCGACCTTGTCGCCGCCCGCACCGGCCTCCGCGACCACGAAGCCAACACCGCCGGACATGCACCCCTGAGCGGCACCGCGATCGCGGACGACCACAAGGCCTACTACCCGGGCGCAAAGCCCCTCAGCATCCGCATCACCGGCGACACCGACTCCGGGCTGCTGCTCGGCGCGCAGCTCGTCGGCGCCCGGGGAGCGGAGATCGCCAAGCGCGTCGACACCTACGCCACCGCCCTGCATCACGGCATGACCGTCGACGCGATGAGCGACCTCGACCTCTCCTACACGCCCCCGCTTGGCTCGCCGTGGGACGCCGTGCAGGTCGCCACCCAGGCATGGAGCCGGCAGCTCCGAGCGGCGGCCGCGCCGGTTAGCTGAACGGCCGCACGAGGCAAATCGTTGCAACGAGAGCGAGCGCCAGCCAAGCTGGGCCTGCGAAGCGGCCCCGCGGCGTGGAGATCAGGAACGGCGACGTCAGCAGGCGTTCGAGGGCGGTCATGGAGGATGAAGTATCTTTGAGCATGCGCCCAGCGTACTCCCAGCTCGCTCAGTTCCACTTTTCGCGGCGCAGGCGTCCTGAGTGCGTGAGTATTGCGACGATGGTGCCCGCACCGGCACAGTGGGGCCTATGCCGCGCTTCGTCCCTCTGCCAGACAGGGACGGCCCTGCCGGCAGTGCCCGGATGTGGATCAATCCCGAGCACGTCGTGTCGCTCGTGCCGAAAGTCCACCGGGATGGCGCCCACCACATCCTGAGGGTCGAGATCAAGCTCGTCGGCACGCCGGCCTTCGACGCCTGGCTGGGCAAATTCGACTCCGGAGCGGACGCCGACACCCGCTGGGGGGAGTTCCTGCGTGACCTCGGCAACCAGGCGACCGCGGGGAGCTAATCCGCCGCTGTTGACATAACGTCGTGTATCGGTGCATGGATGCTCGGACCTTGGTCTCGAGGGGTCCCCGGCGTACTGTCCACGTCATGGGGTTGTACAAGCCGTCAACGTTCGGGTGGCTGAATGGGGCCATAGCGATCGTTCTAGGGGTCGTGCTTGCGGGCGTGTTCTTCGTTATGGCTGGGTCTGCGCGTGTTCCGCTGGTCTTTGTAATGCTCGGGATCGCGTCGTTGGGGCTCGCCGCTTTCACCGCATGGTGGCTCAGGCTCGCCCTCCGCAAAGGCAGGCCGCGCAAGTGTCAGAGGGGCCCTGGGATCGGACGGTGAGCGACGAGCCGGGTCTGATTCAGCAGCGCATCGCGCTTGGCCGCGCGCGCAATGTTGCGATTGTCCGGATTGCGTTTCCCGCTGTCTTGGCGCTGATCCTGGGGATTGGTCAGCTCAGCCGTGGCGTTCCCAGCTTTCTGTGGCTTCCTCTCGCGGGAATGGCCGTGTATGGGGTCGTGCATCTCGTCTCCGTGGAGAGGCGACGTCGACGTTTCGTCGCTGAGCATGGCCGAGACGCAGGGCAGCAGATGCCGGTGAGGCGGTGAGTGGCATGGAGCGGCCGAAACGGAACCGGCTCTACGACGGGGGCTACACCTGGCAAGGCACCCTCTTCTTCGCGGGTGTGCTATTCGGGGTCGGCGTCCTGATCGTGGTGATCATGCTCGCGCTCGGCTTTCACCGTCCATGGTTCGCTGCTCTGATGTTCGGCGGGTTGGGCATCGCCTGGAGCGTGCGCGCCTGGCTTCTGTATCGCCATACAAAGCGAGCGGAGGAGAGCGCGGTGCAGGCTGCAAACGAGGACGATTTTCCATAGGGATGACGTCTCAGAAAAGATCTGTTGACATAATTGGGGTTATCAGCGGTCCTTCTGGGTTTCTGCTGAGCATGACTTTTCATAGATTTGGGGCTGGCGGGGATGGGGCGCGCTCATCGCCACCGACTCCGAACCGTGGCTCCGGCGCGGCAACCCACAGCGGTATCTCGGTAGCGGACGCTACGGTCAAGATGACGGGAGGTGTGGACGGCGGATGAGTCTGCGATCGCTACGGGCCGTAGTCTTGCGCCCCACTGCGCTTCAGCGAACGGTCCTGCTTCTCGGCGTCGTCCTGGCAGTCGTCGCGGGCCTGCTGGCCATGCACACCATCGCCTCTGGCATGACCGGTCACGGCGAGCCGGGTACCACCGCCATGGTGGTCGCTGACAGCCACTTCGCGGATCAAACGCACCCTGCTCCGATGGAAGACGGATGCGCCGACTGTGCGCCGAGCCACGACATGACAGCGATGGTCTGCGTGCTCGCCCTGCTCGTCGGTGCTTTCCTAATTGTTGCTGGCGTCCTGCGGGGCATCCAACCCCACACCCGGTCCACGGTCCATGCCCGCCTGCTCGGCGCGGCTGCGCGCTCCGCAGCTTTCCGAGATCCTCCAGACCTTCTCAAGCTCTCCATCAGTCGGACCTGATTCGCGGCCAGCCGCCTTTCGGCGGCATGCCCCGAACCACTTTCACTCCCTTGACTGAATGGACTTTTGCTATGTCTCGAATTCGCACCACGCTCATGCTCACCGGCGTCCTCGCCGCCGCTATCACGCTCGCCGGCTGCTCGTCCGGTTCCGGTTCGATGTCCGGAATGGACCACGGCTCCGGTAGCTCTACGATGATGTCCTCGGGCAGCTCGGAATCAGCTACCTTCAATGACCAGGACGTGATGTTCGCCCAGATGATGACCGCCCACCACCAGCAGGCGATCGAGATGTCGGACACGTTGCTGTCAAAGTCCGGGGTCGATGAGAAGGTCACCCAGCTGGCCGAGAAGATCAAGGCCGCGCAGCAGCCGGAAATCGACACCATGACTGGCTGGCTGGAGTCGTGGGGCGCATCGACTGACGGCATGATGATGGACCACGGCAGTGACGGCATGATGAGCGCGGACGACATGACTGCGCTCGAGCAAGCTGATGGTGCCGCCGCGGGGAAGCTGTTCCTTGAGCGGATGATCCAACACCACCAGGGCGCCATCGAGATGGCACAGACCGAGGTCGACTCCGGCGAGAACGCCGACGCAGTTGCCCTGGCGAAGAAGATCATCACCGACCAGACCGCCGAGATCGCGCAGATGCAAATCATGCTCGCGTCCGCCTAGGCAGTTCCGGGTCACCGCGGCGTCATCCACCGATCGCGGTGGTGGCCCCCGGGGAGCCTCACAGTTGGTTCCTCGTGATCAAAACGTACCCTGAGCTGGTAACACGTCCTCCCCTGAGCGGGTCCTTGGTGACGTGCGCCTGGGCGGCATGTTGGATTTTCGTGTCCCCCGTTGAGCCCTCGTCCCGTCGCGCTCTTCCGCCGTTGTGCCTAGCGGGGTTCAGGGGCGTATCGGCTTCACCGTATGCGTGGAGAAGGAGGTGGCGGGCGCTCATGGGTCAGGCGAGGGTGAGGAAGAGCTTTTCGAGTTCGCTGACCGTGAGCTTCTTGTCTCTGCTGGATTGCAAGTCGGCGGCGTCTTCGGCGGGTTCGTCGGTGATGCACTCGCGCAGGGCGGTGGAGATGATCGCGAACCCTGCGCGGTCCAGAGCGCTGCTGACGGCGGCGAGCTGGGTGACCACCTCACGGCAATCACCGCCCCCCTCCACTGCGGAGATGACTGCGGAGAGTTGACCGTGGGCGCGTTTGAGTCTGTTGGTGATCTTCCGCACGGCGTCCTGGTCGTGCAGGGAGCGGTCTGGCTCGCTCATGCTGCATCCACGGGGTGTCCCGCTGCCTGCCAGGCGGAGGTGCCACCGGCGATGTCGACTGCGTTGATGCTGGCATCCGCAAGCGCCTGGGTGGCGCGGGCGCTGCGGCCACCGGACTGGCAGATGATGTACGCCGGGCCTGCCGTGGAGATGTCCCCGAGTCGCGCGGAGAGCTGGGAGAGGGGGATGTTGGTGGCGCCGGGGACGTGGCCGGCTACGTACTCGTCCGGTTCGCGGACGTCGATGACGGTCGGGCTAGCCAGGATGGCGAGGTCGTCTACGGTGATCTGCAGCATCGTGTCTCCAGTGTTGTCAGAGGGGTTGGTCGTCAATGGGTGGACGTGACCGTCAGGCGGCGGTTCCGGCGGCCCAGGTTCGGTAGCCGCCGTCGAGGTTGCGCACGTCTCGGCCGAGCTGTGTCAGCAGTCTTGCGGCGGTGTGACCGCGCTGGCCGACTTGGCAGTGCACTATCAACGGCTTGTCGGGAAGCTCCGAGCGTCGGGCGCGCAGATCATCCAGCGGGATGTTCACCGCTCCAGGGATCGCTGCAGCGGCGTGTTCTGCGGAGGTGCGCACGTCGATGAGGACGGCGCCGTCGTGGATTGCTGCGGGGAGTTCGTGCCATTGAACCGTGCGTGTGGCGCCACTGGCGGTGTTCTCCGCGACGTACCCGAGCAGGTTGATCGGGTCCTTCGCGGATCCGTACTGCGGGGCGTAGGCGAGTTCGAGCTGCGACAGAGCCGTCGCGGTAAGGCCGGCGGTCATGGCCACCGCGATGATGTCGATGCGTTTGTCGACGCCGTCACCGCCGACGATCTGCGCGCCCAGGATGTGCTCCGTGGTGGGATCGATCAGGAGCTTGATGGCCATCGCCTGGGCCCCGGGGTAATAGCTCGCGTGCGATGTCGGATGGGTGTGGATCACCCTGCGTGGCCGTCCGGCTGCGCGGAGACGGTGCTCGCTCCAGCCGACCATGGCGATCGTGGTGTCGAGCAGTCCGAGGATCGCGGTGCCCAGCGCCGGTGCTGCCGGGGCCGGGTCTGTGCCGGCGAGGTCGTCAGCGGCTGCGCGACCGTGCCTGTTGGCCAGACCTGCCATGGTCACCAGGGTGGGTTCGCCATCGACATGGTCCCGCTTCTCCACACCGTCACCCACCGCCCACACGCCCGGCACCGATGTCCTGTGCGATCCGTTCACTGCGATGCCGCCCGCGGGGCCCATCGCGAGCCCTGCGTCGTCGGGGATCTGGCGGTCCGGGCGGACGCCGCTGGCCTCGATGACCAGGGCTGCCTTGATCGCGCTGCCATCACTGAGGAGCACCTGACCGGGTTCGGCGCCGGTGATCGTGACACCGAGACGGACATCGACCCCGGAGTCTCGTAGAAGCGCCAGGACGGGCGCCGCCATCTCGGGGTCAAGCGGAGAGAGCACCCGCCTGCCGCGGGTCACGAGCGTGACGTGTGCGCCGCGGGCGAGGAGATTCTCGACCGCTTCCAGTCCGATGAATCCCGCACCAGCGACCACGACCCGTGGAGCCTGGCCTGCCCCGTCTAGGACGGCCAGGACGCGGTCGACATCTTCCACGCTTCGAAGCGTGTGCGTGGGGACATGACCCGCGGAGATACCCGGAGCCGCTGTCGCGCCCGTGGCGACCACCAGCTCGTCGTAGGCTTCGATGCGGTCGATACCGTTCGCCAGATCCCGCACCGTCACGGTGCGCATCGTCGTGTCGACGGCGACGACCTCGTGGTGGACATGGATATCCAGAGCGAACCTGGCCGCCAGGGACTCCGGCGTCTGCAGCAGCAACGAGGAGCGCTCGGCGATTACACCACCCACGCGATACGGCAGACCGCAGTTGGCGAATGACACATGGGCTCCCCTCTCGTAGACCGAGATGACGCGCCCTCATCGAGACGTCGAAGCCTTGTCGCCGCGCTCATCTCCGCGGCGACACCACCGATGATGATCGTCCTCATACACACCCAAGATACCCCCTGGGGTATATTTGATGCAAATGTCCGATGAGCTGAGGGAGATCACAGTATGTGCCGACAAGTCGCCTGTAAGACGTGCGGTAAGACGACGTGGGCTGGATGTGGGCAGCACGTGGATCAGGTGATGCGCGGTGTGCCCAAGAGCGAGCGCTGCGAGGGGCACCAGCGGCAGAAGCGCGAGGGTGGTCTGCTGGCGCGACTGCTGGGACGGTGAGAACCGGTCTAATTTCCGGCCCCGATTGAATGGCCTTGACCGGCGGCGCTGAGCTACCCGCCGGAGTGCCGGGTGATCAGTGTCGGCGAGGTTGCTCCGGGGGTGTCGTCGACGTCCTCGCTGCTCTCTTCTGTGGAGGGCGTGATCCGGTAGATGCTGCTCTCGCGCTCAGGATGCCGTCGGGTCTGGATGATGAAGATCGATGCGCCCACCGCGATGGCGCCGAAGGATGCCCAGATGTTGGCGGGGATGCCCAGCAGGCCGTCGCTGGTCGGGTCGATCCTGATCGCCTCCAGCCAGCTGCGTCCCAGCCCGTACCAGATGAGGTAGACCGCGATCGTGCGCCCCCATCGGAGGTCGAACCTGCGTTCGAGCAGGACGATGATGACGACTCCCACGAGGTTCCAGACGATCTCATAGGCGAACAGGGGGTGGAACAGGGTCCCGGCGGGGAGATCGGCGGGGAACTTCGGATTGGTCGATTCGATCTGCAATCCCCAGGGCAGTGTCGTCGGAAGGCCGAACAGCTCGTGGTTGAACCAGTTCCCGAGCCGGCCCAGAGACTGCGCGATCAACATGCCCGGCGCCAGAGCGTCCGCGAAGGAGAGGAACCGTACTCCCGCCCGCCGACATGCGATCGCGATCCCGACCGCCCCGCCGAGCATGGATCCGTAGAGCGCGTTGCCCCCGTCCCAGATCGCGAACACGTTCCAGAGGTTCGCGCCCGGGTAGAAGTAGTCGTTCACGTGGGTGAAGACGTGGTAGAACCGGGCGGCGATGATGCCGAGGGGCACAGCCCACATCGCGACGTCGAGGACGAATCCCGAGGGTGCTCCACGGGCCGTCATGCGGCGTCCGGTGATGACGATCGCCGCGGCGATCCCGGCCAGGATGCAGAGCGCATACGTATGCACCGTGAGAGGGCCGAGCTGAAACTGTGACCATGCAGGGTCAGGGCTGGGGATGCTGGTCACCAACGGAGCGCTCCTTGATCGTTAGGGTGGAGCAAATAGTTACAGGTCTTCCTGTACGCCAGCAACACCCCAGGGAGGGAGGACCGCGTCGTGCTCGTCTCAGGAATCGTGATCGCCATCGTCGTGATCGCCATAGTGGCCTTCGCCATCTGGGCTGCCCGCAGCTGAGCCGCGCCGACGCGCGTCGCTGCGTCGAGCGTGGGACTGCGCATGCCGCGAGGCACGCGCCCCCTCCACGGACCAGGGGTGAGCGCGCCCCTACTTCGGTGAGTATGTAACAATCTGCGTATGGATGCAGATAGCGGGATGTGCGGGCGGGATCACGACAGTCAGTTCGTGGAACTGGCTGTGGAGGTTTTCGCGATGCTCGCAGATGCGACCCGGGTGCGGATCATCCTGGCGCTGCGCGATGCGGGTGAGTTGTCGGTGAACCATCTGGCTGATGTTGTCGATAAGTCTCCCGCTGCGGTGTCGCAGCATCTGGCCAAGCTCCGTCTGGCCCGAATGGTGACGACTCGACAGGACGGCACCCGTGTGTTCTATGCGCTGGCTGACGAGCATGCTCGTCAGCTCGTCACCGATGCGATCTTCCAGGCCGAGCACTCCCTGGGCGGTATCCCACGGCATCACCACGGCGACACTGACGAACGATGACCGCGCATCACGGCCATGACCATGGCGTAAGTCACGACCACCATCACCACGACCGCCACGGCCACAGCCACGGCCATGGCGGGGTTCGGGGCTTTCTTCGGGAGTTGTTCGTGCCGCACACGCATGATGCGGCTGATTCCGTCGATGACGCTCTCGAGGCCAGCGCTCAGGGCATTCGGGCGCTGAAAGTCAGTCTGTTCCTGCTGTTGGGGACTACGTTGCTGCAGCTGGCCGTGGTGTTGATCAGCGGGTCGGTCGCTCTTCTGGCGGACACGGTCCACAACTTCTCCGACGCGTTGACTGCGATCCCTCTCTGGATCGCGTTCCGGCTGGCTAGGCGAGCACCCAGCCGCCGCTATCCGAACGGGTTGGGACGCGCGGAGGATCTGGCTGGTCTGTTCATCATCGTGGTCGTGGCGGTGTCCGCGATCGTCGCGGCGTGGCAGTCCATCGACCGACTGCTGAACCCGCACCCGCTGCAGAACCTCTGGTGGGTGGTTGCTGCCGGAGTGATCGGTTTCGCGGGAAACGAGATCGTGGCGGTCTACCGCATCCGGGTAGGCAGGCGTATCGGGTCGGCTGCGCTGGTTGCGGATGGTGTGCATGCTCGCACCGACGGGTTCACCTCTCTGGCTGTCGTGCTCGGAGCGTTGGGTGTCATCGTCGGTCTGCCTCTCGCGGATCCGATCGTGGGGCTGCTGATCTCGGCCGCGATCCTGGTCCTCCTGATCGGTACCGTGCGCAGCATCAGTCGTCGCCTCATGGACGGCATCGAGCCGGAGCTCGTCGATCGCGCCCACCATGCGCTGGAACACGTCGACGGGATCCGATCGATCGAGAGCGTCCGGTTGCGGTGGAGCGGACATCGGCTCAGAGGGGACGCCGTCATCAGGGTGGATGACCAGCCCCTGGCTGCGGCGGATGCGATCGCTCGTGAGGCGGAGCGGCAGATCGTGGAGCATCTGGGGATGGTGGACGATGTCCGGGTCAGCGCCCGCCCACTAGATGGGGCCTGAACACCGTGACCGGTCTGCGCCGGGTCGTGTTGCTGGTCGCGGTCTTGAACCTGGCCTACTTCGGGGTCGAGTTTCGTGGTGGCTGTGTCCATCGGGTCGGTGTCCCTGTTTGCGGACAGCGTCGATTTCCTCGAGGACACGGCCATCAACCTCCTCATCGTCGCCGCCCTTCCCTGGTCAGCCGGGCGACGACGAGTCGTGGGATCGGTCCTCGCGTTCGTGATCCTCGTGCCCGCCCTCGCGACCGTGTGGGCTGCAGTGAACAAGATCCTCGATCCGTACCCGCCCTCGCCCGTGCCGCTGACGGTCACGGCGCTGGGGGCACTCACCGTCACCTCGCGTGTGCGTTTCTCCTCGTCCGATACCGGCAGCACGCTGGGAGCCTGACGAAAGCAGCCTGGTTGTCCGCCCGGGCCGTGTGGAGAGCCGCTCGTCGCGAAACCGACCCGCAACCATGACGTCACCTCGTGCCGGGCGCCCTGCAGGCGTCCGGCGTCGTGACGCCCCGGTCATGGTGCCCCAATGTCCACTCGTCCTCAACGCCGTGCCAACGACACCATCGCGATGTGGCGGCCTGAGATCACGCGGCGAGCCGCTGAACCGGCGGCAGCCCGGGGCCGTTGAGACCGGTGCGGGAGCGGCGCCTGGTCATGACTGTGACGCAAGCGACGATCGCTGCGAGCAGGACCAGTGTGATCGTGCCGGTGCCCAATCCGACGCCGCCGCGGGAGGGGGTGACGCCGAGCCAGTCGGCGAAGGACGCGCCGAGGGGTCTGGTGAGGATGTAGGCGATCCAGAACGTGATGATCGGGTTGGCGGAGAAGAACAGGTACGCCGCCGCGGGGATGACGATGCAGGCCAAGAACACGAGCCCCGAGGTGAGATATCCCAGGTTGAGGACGGTCGCGGTCCAGTCCCCTGCCGCCGTGCCCAGCGCGAAGGTGGTGAGCACCGTAGCCCAGTAGAGGATCTCGCGGCGGGTAGTGGTGATGGAGTGGATCGAGAGGTCACCCTCGAGGAGCCACCAGACGAGGAACACTGCCGCGAGGGTGAGGGCGAAGACGGCGGTGGAGACGGTGTAGGGGATGCCCAGTTCGACGTGGACGATGTCGGCGGCCATGGTGCCGAACACGCTGACCATGGCCACGGTCGACCAGTACACCCACGGGATATACCGCTTCCGCGTCAGCTGGAGCACGAGGAGGCCTGCGAAGACGACGAACCCGAGCCCGACGGCGACGACGGGGTCGATCGTGGTGACGAGGAAGTCGGACGCGGTCTCGCCCATGCCGGTGGTGAGCACTTTCGCGACCCAGAACAGCGCCGTGATGGCGGGCACTTTGTTCAGCATGCCGCCACGGTAGCCCGGCTCCCGTCGACGGCTCCCTGATGTGGGGGCCCGTTCGTGAGAGTCCTCACAGACAACCGTGGTGGCTCGCGGCTTCGCGGGGGACGCTGTGCGTAGCGTCGACCGGGTGGAAAGGGGCGTCATGCTCGCAAGTGGCGGGCTGCTAGATCCGTCCGGGTTGCTTGTGGGGGCCGGCCCATGGGCCCTCGCCGTGGTCGCGGCGATGATCTTCATCGAGACGGGGCTGCTGTTCCCTTTCCTCCCCGGTGACTCGCTGATCTTCACTGCCGCGCTGCTGAGCACCCAGCTCGGCCTGCCGCTCTGGGCCGTGGTCGGGACAGCGGCTGTTGCGGCGATTCTGGGCGACTCGGTCGGGTACGGGATCGGTCACCGCTTCGGGCGCCGCCTGTTCAGACCCGACGCCCGGGTCCTGAAGCTGCGGTATCTGGAACGCGCGGATGCGTTCTTCGCGAAGTACGGCCCGCACTCGCTCGTCTTGGCCCGGTTCGTGCGGGTGGTTCGCACCTTCATCCCGCCCGTCGTCGGCGCGTCCTGGATGCACTATCGGCGCGTCCTGGATGCACTACGGGCGCTTCTTCCTCTGGAACGCGATCGGCGGGGTCGCATGGGCGCTGGTGCTCGGCGTGGCCGGGTACTACCTGGGTCGCATCCCCGTGATCGCGGATAACGTCGAACTCATCGCCGTGGGCATCGTGGTGGTGTCGGTCATCCCGATCGCGGTGGCCTTCGTCCGAGAACGCCGACGCCACCGTGCCGAGCAGCTCTCAGGCGCGCCCGAGGAGCCCCGGTCGGATGACTGAGACGCAAGGAGGGGACGGGCGCCTCTGCGCCCCGTCCCCTCCTTGCGTCTTTGCGCCGCGCAGGCGACTTACGGAGCGCTGGTGACCGCGGGCGCCGGTGTGCCGTCGTCGGCGATCTCGCCATCGGCGGTGCCGTCCTCGACGCCCTGGCCCGCCCCAGGCTGGTCATCCGCGGTCTCTCCACCGGCTGTCCCGTCTTCGACCTCACCGACCTGGTCATCGGCGCTCTCGCCACCGGACGAGGTGCCGACGGCGGTGGTGTCGCTTTGCGAGGTCGTCGGGCCGTGGGTGGTGCCGGCGATGGCGGGTACCACCCACGGCCAGACCGGCCACGGCAAGCACAGCGGCCGCGGAGGCGGCCCCGATCGCGACACGCATACTGTTCCTCATAGTGGTACTCCTGCCTTTCGGTGTTGGAGTCTTCACGCTAGGAAGGCGTCCCGTGGACATCCTTGGCTTTCTAGCGTGAGACCGTGAAGATGTACCCAGACAACACGACCCACGACGGGAGGCCACGCATGGCGCAGGCTGCGACCCCCGACGGGACCCCACCTCTGCTGGTCGTTGAAGATGACGCAGAGATGGCGGCACTGCTCCGGCGCGGCCTGACAGCCGAGGGGTACGACGTCACCGTCGCCGCTGACGGCCTCCAGGGACTAGTCGCCGCCAGTCGGACGCCACCGGTTCTGGCCGTTCTGGACGTAATGCTGTCGGGAATGTCGGGCTTCGAACTGTGTCGGCGGCTTCGGGAACTCATCCCGAGCGGCATCATCGTCATGCTCGCCCAGGATCTCGCTTAGAGCAGACCGCGTTCGGAGCGCTTCGAGGCCGCCGCCCCCGAAGCGACCACCGCCCCGGAGGAGGTGCCTGCAGACGACGCCACCCGGACGCCGTGACCGCGCTCCAGGCGTGTCAGGCGCCGAGCGTCGCCTGGAGCGCCTGGAGCGCCTGTTGCTTGGTAGCCTCATCCGGATGGCTCGACCGGACGGACGTCAGGACGGGGTCGATCTGCTTGTCGATGAACGACCAGGCCTGGCAGTCCGCGCCGTTTAGAGCGTCCTGGTTGTCGTCCCAGACGGTCTCCAGATCGGTCGCTCTTGCCGCCGCCGTCGTCTGGTCCCCCTGCCCGACGAGCCCGGCGATGTCGTTGGTGATGCTGCCGAGCTCGGTCATGATGTCGGCGGGGAAATGCGCCTGTGCTGCTGCCTTCGCCTGATCCTGGGTCAGCTCCGGCCCACCGACGGAGCACGTCGGCGCCGCCGCCTCGTCAGCAAGGGCGCTCGTGTGGGGAAGGCTGTTGATGAACGTCAGGAGCCCGATGGTCGCGACTGCGACGACCCCCAGCGCGACGAGAGCGGACCTCCGGCGTGCCGGGGTGTTGGGGGGCTGGTTTCTCGAGGACGCACGCTCCGTTACATCGACCTTGCTCACCGAGAGGTAGATCACGGTGGCCAGGATCGCCGCGAGGAAGATGAGGCTGGTCACGAGGGTTCCGAGACCGAGACCGCCGTCCGTCTGGGGCAGGCCGAGCCAGTCGCCGATGTTCGCGCCGAGAGGGCGGGTGAGGATGTAGGCGATCCAGAACGTGAGCACGGGGTTCCCGCCGAGACGCCAGAGGCCAGCCACGATGGCGATCAGGGCGAGCGGCAGCAGGATCGACCACCCAGGGCCCCATCCGGTGAGTTCGAGCGTCCAGTCGCCTACCGCCGTGCCGAGGGCAAAGGTGACCAGAATCGCTAGCCAGTAAAACGCCTCTCGCGGCGTGGTTGTGATGCTGTGGATGGAGAGGGTGCGCTCCCGGGCGTACCAGATCCCGAACACCACCGCGAGGACGACCGCGAAGATGCTTGAGCTGACGGCGAGGGGCACCCCCAGCTGGTCGGTGAGGATGTCGGTGTAGAGGGTGCCGGTGACGCTCAGCACGACGACCGTCAGCCAGTACGGCGCAGGAAGGTATCGCCGCAGCCGCATCTGGACCGTGAGCACGATCGCCATCACGACGGTGAAGATCAACGCGGTGGCGAGGAGTCCCACACCGAGTGCCATGTTGATCCAGTCGGCGAGGCTTTCCCCGACCGTGGTGCAGAGGATCTTGATGATCCAGAACCAGATCGTGACCTCGGGGACCTTGCTCACCATCTGACGGGGAAGTGACGCCGGGGCTCTGGATTCGCTCATGAGGGCACGCTGACAGGCTCTGCTCGCCAGCTGCTGCGAGCATGGGGCCCCGCCCCTGAGACTTCTCACAGCGGGACGGGAGCGGCCCCGGAGACGACGAAGGGGATGGACCGGGCAGTGCCGAGTCCATCCCCCGCGTCGGCGTCGTCAGGCCTTCCGGGCTGCCCGGCGACGGATCACGACCAGCCCGCCGGCCCCGAGCAGGAGCGCGAGCATCCCGGCCAGCAGGGTCGGAACCGCATCCGACCCCGTCGCAGCCAGCGACCCCTTCGAGCCCGCGGCGACCGAGACGCTCGAGGAGGAGGGAGCGGACGGGACGGCGACGGCAGGGGTGGTGCAGTCGATCGTGCCCTCGCGCAAGGCGACGCCGTCGAGGTCGTTGTCGTCGGCCCAGATCACACTCTTGCTCCCTGCGACGCAGCGGGCCTGAGGCGCGACGACGAAGCCCTCGTTGTTGGTGTCGGGGAGACCGGCCGGACGCGCGTAGATGGCGGTCTGTGCGAAGGTCCCGTCGGCTCCGACGGCGAAGGTCGCGAAGCGGCCACCGCAGGTGTCATCGCAGACGGCCCAGACGGCCGATCGCTCGGCGTCGTACTGGACCTCCATGACGCCTTTCGGGAATCCGGTCGAGAAGCTCGTGATGAGGGTGGCCTTGGACCCGTCGGTCTGGTCGAGCGCGAACGCGTAGACGCCACCGGTGCCCTCGAGGCCCACGAAGAACAGGTTGTCACCGTGACCGGCGTAGCGGGCCGGGTCATACGCGGCGCCGGTGTTCTGGTCGATGAGTCCGCTCGCGGTCAGGTAGCTGTCCGGAACCGCGGCGATGCCTTCGATGCCGGCGTTCGCGCCCACGGTCGGCAGCGCCGACGTCAGGTTCCACTCCACGGATGCGGAGAGGTCGGTTGAGCCCGAGGCTGGGTCGTAGCGCAGGACAGCGGGACGGCTGACGCCGTTCTGGTCATTGTTGCGCTCGGAGCCGACGAAGATCGCCTGCGGAGTGTAGGCGACACCCTCGGCATCGACGTTGCCGGTGCCGTCCACGTAGTGGAGCAGCTTGCCCTGCTCCCATCCCGCTGCGGGGATCCAGGTGGTCCCGCTCTTCTGCAGCGCGAAGAGGGCACCGGGGCCGTTGCGCACCGCCCACAGTGTGTCGGCGGAGGCGTTGGCGCCGAGCTGGTAGCTCAGGCCGCTCATGTTCGACGAGAAGGGCGCGTAGTCCTTGACCGCCGCGTCAGTGACCGTCGCGGATCCAGGCCAGCCGTCGATCACCGGAGCCGGCGTGTCGGTCGGGGGCGTCGTGGGAGGCGTCGAGCCGCCGCAGTCATTCGCCGCGCCCTTCGTGCCGGCTTGGTTCACCGCGAAAGCGCCGATGCCGTCAGGGCAGCGACCCCAAGTCGCGGGCGACACAGAGTCCGAGGTCCAGGTGAAGCCGTCGACCAGCGTCGTGTTGTCGCTCAGGTAGAGGCGGGCCGAGTCGCCGCCCTTGCCGAGACCGAAGGAGTCGGCGACGTCAAACGTCGCGTATCCACCCGCGGGAATCACCGTGCCCGCCGGGATGTCGAAGCGGTCCGTGTCCTTATCGTCCTTGAGGATGAGCCCCGAGGCGTCCACGGGAACCGAGCCGGTGTTCTTCAGCTCGATCCAGTCCTTCGGGTTCCCGCTCGCGTCGACCTCGTTGACCACCAGGGTAGGTAGGGCCGGCGCCGCCTCGGCGACGGCAGGCAGAAGTGCTGCCGACGCGGGGAATGCGAGTGCGAGCGAGAGTGCTGCGAGATATGAGCGGGGTCTGAGCGCCATGGGTCCGTCCTTCGGGGTGAGGATGTGCGACCGAGACACACTGGCGGCACCAGGGCAACGTCAGGTGAACTCCGGTCGAACACCGTCTACCGATCGACCGTTACAGCGGACAGTCCCTGATCGCGCCCTCTTTCTCTTCGGATGAAAAACCTCTCAGGAAATTGGGTTCAGCGCGACGCCGTCGGTGAAGATTGGTTTGCCTAACCTTCCCTCCCCCAGTGAAAGCGATGTCCTCCGCATGTTCGCGAACTACCTGATCGGCCTCCGCGAAGGTCTCGAGGCGGCCCTGGTGGTGGGCATCCTGCTGTCGTACATCAAGCGCCTCGATCGTCCGGGCCTCGCCTCGCGCATCTGGATCGGCGTCGGCATCGCGATCGCGATCTCGCTGGGACTGGGCGCCATTCTCACCTTCGGGACCTACGGGCTGAGCTTCGGCGCGAAGGAGGCGATCGGCGGGGGCCTGTCGATCATCGCCACGGGGTTCGTGACGTGGATGGTGTTCTGGATGCTCCGCACGTCTCAGAACATGCGCGGCACTCTCCACGGTGAGATCGATCGCGCGGTCGCCGCATCCGCCTGGAGCCTGGTGATCGTGGCGTTCTTCGCAGTCGGACGCGAAGGGATCGAGACGGCGCTGTTCATCTGGGCCGCCGTGCAATCGGTGGGCTCGAACAGCCTCCCACTAGTCGGCGCGGCCCTGGGAATCGCCACCGCTGTCGTGCTGGGCTACGTCATCTACCGCGGCATGGTGAAGGTGAACCTGGCGAAGTTCTTCGCCTGGTCGGGCGCGTTCCTGATCGTGCTCGCCGCCGGGGTCCTGTCCTACGGCATCCACGACCTCCAGGAGGGCGGCATCCTCCCCGGGCTGCACGATCTCGCCTTCGACGTCAGCTCGGTCATCCCGCCCGACAGCTGGTACGGGACGCTGTTGAAGGGGACCGTGAACTTCTCACCGGCGACCACCTGGCTGGAGCTGACCGTGTGGCTGCTGTACTTCGTTCCGACCATGTTCTTTTTCCTGCGCACGGTCCGGCGGAACAGCCGTGCTCGCGCGGTAGCCCGATCCTCCGCTCCCGAGAAAGTCGCCGCATGACCGCACGCACGCCCTTCCGCCGCCTCGCCGTCGCCCCGATCGCCCTGACCGGCGTCGTCCTGGCGGGGTGCGTAGCCAACACCCCCGCCGGAGGCTCGGCCGGTGGAGGGATCGCCGTGACCAGCTCGAGCACCGACTGCGCGGTCGGCGCTGCCTCCGCGCCGAGTGGCCCGGTGACCTTCACCGTGACCAACAGCGGCGATCAGGTGACGGAGTTCTATCTCCTCGCCGACGACGGGCTCCGCATCGTCGGGGAGATCGAGAACATTGGTCCCGGGATCTCCCGCGACCTAGTCGTCCAGGCGCAGCCGGGCGACTACTTCACCGTCTGCAAGCCCGGCATGGTCGGTGACGGCATCGGCAAGACCGTGTTCACCGTCACCGGTGACACGGTGCAGCTGCCCGGGACCCTGCAGGAGCAGGTCGATGCCGCGGCGGCGAACTACGTCGCCTACGTCAAGGACCAGGTCGCGCAACTCGTGGTGGGCACACAGGATCTCGCCACCGCCTATGCGGCGGGAGACGTCGCCACGGCACAGGCGCTGTATCCGCGTGTGCGGGCCAACTACGAGCGCATCGAACCGGTAGCGTCTTCCTTCAGCGACATCGACCCGGCATTGGATGCCCGCGAGGCCGACGTTGCTCAGGGCGAGGCGTGGACCGGATGGCACCGGATCGAGAAGGACCTGTTCCCCCCGGCCGCAGCCGACAACGGCGGCGTGACCTACGTCGCACTGACCGCCGCGGAACGATCGTCGTATGCCGACCGGCTCGTCGCAGACACGCAGGCTCTCGCCGATGCGGTGAACGATCCGAGCTACACGCTCAGCATCGACGCGATCTCCAATGGCGCGATCGCGCTGCTGGAGGAGGTCGCCAGCGGCAAGATCACCGGTGAGGAGGAGATCTGGTCACACACCGACCTGTGGGACTTCCAGGCCAACCTCGAAGGCGCCCGCGTAGCCTATGAGGGCGTCCGTGATATCGCGGCGGGGAAGGATCCGGCGCTGGTCGCCACCTTGGATCAGCGGTTCGCTGAGCTGGAGGCCACTCTGTCGCGGTACGGGAACTTGCAGTCGGGGTTCGCGTCGTACACCGATCTGACGCCGGCGCAGGTGAAGGAGCTAGCAGACGGCGTGAACTCTCTGTCTGAGCCGTTGAGCCGCCTCACCGCGACCCTGGTCAGCTAGTCTTCGACGCCCGCGCCCTCCGGGCACGGTGCCGGGTCTGGATATAGAGGAAGAGCCGGTGGGCGGTGATCACGATGGTCAGCCATGCAGCGCCGAGGATCCACCCTGCAACGACGTCGGTGAACCAGTGGGGCCGAGGAACACGCGGGAGAGTCCGATGGTGAGAGCGAACCCGGCCGCGATGCTGATGGTCAGCACCTTGGCCGATCGTCGTGTCTGGTTCACGACGAGGAGGTAGGCGATCGCGCCGGCGACGACGACGGCGTTGAGGGTGTGTCCGCTGGGGAAAGAGGGCGAGTATTCGAACGGAGGCACGGCGTCGCTGAGTGGGGGACGGACGCGACCGATGAAGTTCTTGCCTGCAATCGTCATGGCCAGCGATCCCAGACTTGCGGAGGCGATGACGATGACCGGGGTCCAGGACCGACGTCTGATCGCGAGGATCATCAACGCCAGGACAGCGATGATCGGCATTCCGATCGGGCCCGCGATCTCTGTGTACCCGGTGACGATGGCGTCGGCCGCGGGCGAACGCAGCGAGATCGCTAGCTGCAGCAGAGGCTGGTCCAGGCCCGCGATACCGTTGGCGTCGGTGACGTTGTCGTAGACCTGCGCGGCGCCCACGACGAGCAGGACTGCCAGAGCGAGCCCGACCGCCAGTAGCACGATCAGAGCGCCATGAGGACCGAGGCGAGCCGCGGTCCAGTCCAGTGCGGCTAGGACTCCCCGGCGAGGCTCAGACGCGCTTTCGTTCCCGACGGGATGGTTGCGGCCATGAGGGTCAGGAGTCATCTTTCGACCGTACGCGGGCCCGCTCACGATGCTCGGGGTGTGGTCATGAGAGTCCTCTCAGGATTGCAGGGTCACCCGAAGAAGGGGTCGGCGCATGTCTGCTCGTCGGCGGTCTGGCCAGTGATTCCCTGCACTGCCGTCGCCGGGGGCGCGTCGGCAGCTGGCGTGTTGGTGCTCGGTGGGGTCGGGGCACCAGCAGCGGGTGGGATGGCGGTGGACCCGGTGGCGGTGGTGCCACCGGAAAGGGAGATGGACTGATCGTTCTTGATCGCCAAGAACAGCTGATCAGCGGTCGCTTGCGCGGGTTGGACCTTATTGGAGTCGTTGACGTAGGTGGTCACCGGGTAGGACACGAATGCGATCCGGCTGGTATCGACGTCTTTGAGGGTGAGGGCCAGGGAGGTGATCGCGTCGACGCTCTGCAGCGACGTGGAGGGGCGAATGTTCTGCGCCGCGGCCTGCGCGAGCCCGAAGACTTTAGTGACGTCGGTGAGGGTGCTCTGGCTTTTCACGGTCCGTACGAGGGAGGCGAGGTATTGCTGTTGACTGCCGATGCGGGACAGGTCGCTGCCATCACCGATGCCATGCCGGGATCGGAGGAAGGCCAACGCCGTGTCGCCCTGGATGATGCTGTGGCCCGCGGGGAGGTCCAGGCCTGAGTACGGGTCGGTGATCGGCCCGGTCAGGCACACGTCCACTCCTCCGATCGCGTCGGTGATGTTCACCACGCCGGCGAAGGACGTTGCGGCCGCGTAGGGGATGCTCATCCCGGTCAGATCGGACACGGTCGCAGCGACGCAGGCCAGCCCTCCTCTGCCCCACGCCTCGTTCAGCGGTCTGGCCGACACGGCGGACGCGGTGGTCCCGGTGGCGGGGTCGACGCACGCGGGTTGGGCAATGACGAGGTCGCGGGGAAGACTGACGATCGTCGCGGACTGATGGTCGGAGGCGACGTGCACGAGGATGGTGACGTCGTTCAGCGTCGCTGATCGGGCCCCGTAGCTGTCGGCTTGGTTGGGATCGTTGTCGGTGCCCACGACCAGCAGGTTGAATCCTCCTGGGTAGGGGCCGAGCAAGGGCGGGGCGACCGTCGGCGTGGTGCCGAGGTCAACGGCGTTATCGCTGAGTTGCTGTGACAGCGACGCGACGGCTACACCCACGACGCCGACGGTCGCCGCGACGATCACGGCTGCCCCGATCGCCATCCATCGCACGAGCACCAGCCACGGCGTACGGCGCGATGCACGGCGATGGCGGATGGGTGTGGGACCGCGTCCGGTCACAGCCATGGGACTCCTCGCCGTCGGGCGAGCGCCTTCAGCCTCAGTCTCCACTCCGAGGGCTCGGCATCGACGGGAAGAACGTCGTCGGCGCCGGCGAGCAGACATCCGATCCTGATGTCGGTGTCGACTGTGTCCACGACCGCGAGGAGAGGGACAAAGTCGTCTATTTTGCGCAGTTGTCGGCAGACGTCGGCGCATCGGCTGCTGGGGGCGGCGACCACCAGTACCGCGTCGTCGCCGAGCGTGGCCGTGACATCCTCCAGATCCGCCACGGGCCGCGCCCCTTCCCAGGACTCGAGAAGGCGACGGGGAAGGATGCGGTCGGGGTCGTGCACGATGGTGCGCATTTTCAGCCTCCGAGTGTGCCGAGGGTGACCGTCGTGGTGGCCTGTTGCCCGCCACGGACGTAGTGCACGGTGACCGTGTCGGCGGGTGCGTGTGCTCTGATCTGTGCGGTGAGGTCGTCAGCGCTCGTGATGGGGATGGTGTCCAGCCCGGTGATGACGTCCCCGGCCTGCAGGCCTGCTTGCGTGGCGGCACCCTGGGTGGTCACTGACTTGATGACCGCTCCGGCGACGGTGGCGGATGCGTCGGCGGTGGCGTCGCCGACGGTCGCTCCGAGCAGGGCGTGCGATGCGGTGCCGGTGGCGATGATCTCGCTGCTGATCCGCTGCACGAGGTCGGAGGGGATCGCGAAGCCGACACCGATGTTCCCAGTCTGCGAGGAGGTCTTGCTGGCGTTGGCGATGGCGACGTTGATGCCGATCAGGTCGCCTTGAGCGTTGAGGAGCGCCCCTCCGGAGTTGCCGGGGTTGATGGCCGCGTCGGTCTGGATGACGGGCAAAGCGATGGTGGAACGCGAGGTCTGGGTCTGCCCGTTCTGGTCGAAGAGCCAGTTCGGTGTCTGCTGTGGGGAGGAGTCCTGCGGGTTCGCGGGCGCGGAGGAGGCGACGGTGATGCTGCGGTTCAGGGCGCTGATGATCCCGTCGGTGACCGTTCCTGAAAGCCCCAGAGGGGCACCGATTGCGATGGCGAGGTCCCCGACGTTCAGGTCGGCGGAGGACGCGAACGTGGCCGGGGTCAGGTCTGTGGCGGAGGTGAGCTTGATGACAGCGAGGTCGGCCGTCGGGTCGGTTCCGACGACGGTGGCGTCGTACAGGCGCCCGGCGACGTCCGTGACGCGGATGCTGGTGTTCCCTGATGCTCCGTCGAGGGTGACGACGTGGGTGTTGGTGACGACGTAGCCGTCTGGGGACAGGATGGGAGCTTGACCCGGTTCTCCGGACGCTTCTTTTGTGATGTTCATGCTGCCAGAGCAGCGGTGGTGTGTTCTTGTTCGTAGTCGGCTGGGCTGAGGTAGCCCAGCG